>NZ_JBDPMJ010000014.1:0-227437 GCF_039880665.1 Nonomuraea sp. B5E05 | reverse complement strand
GATCAAACTCTCCAAAAAAGGTCTGAACCCAACTAACAAAAGGAATCCGTCTACCGGCATAAGCCGATATGACGGGGTTGTGCATCATGCACTGGCTTTTAACACACTGTTGAGTTCTCAAGAAACGGACGCGTTCTTCCTTGTTTGGATTCTCTCGAACCGAAACTCGGAGGCGCCTTTTTCCTTACTTACTTCACTTTATCAGGCGGCCTATTTCTCCGTCAAACCCGGAGGTTTGAAGAAAATCGGTCGACCTTCTTAGGATGGTGCACCCCGCTTCCGGGGCGGCCCCCTAACTTACCGTGCCATCCGAGGCGTGTCGAAACAACCGGTTTTTCGGCGATCGCGACGCGCCCACAGACGGCTCAGGCTTGAGCACGCCGAAGCGACTCCGCCGATTGGCTCGTCTCTATCAAGGGGCTTGCCCTGGGGCCCGTCCACCTGACCGGCGTCCGGCTCACACCCGGGGCGAAGTGAAAGACTAGGTCGCGATCCGCGACACGTCAAATCGTCCCGCCCGTCCCGGCGTGGCGGCAGGTCACGAGTCGGGCGTCACGCGGGCGATGGCCTCCACGCAGCGGGCCAGCAGGGCCCGCAACGCCGTGCGCTCCTCGGTGCTGAGCTCGGCCGCGATCGCGCGTTCGATCAGCACCGCCCGCTCGTCCGCGGCCTCCAGCGCCGCGCGTCCGGCGGACGTGAGCCGGGTCTCCAGAACGTTGCGGTGCCAGGGGTGCGGCGAACGGTCGACCAGCCCGCGTTCCTCCAGGTTCTTGAGCACCACGGTCATGGCCTGGGGGGTGACGAGACATGCTCGCGCCAGCGCCGCACCCGAGATGCCGGGGCTGTCGGACAAGGCGAACAGCGCGGCGTACTGCGGAACGGTCAGCCCGGCCGGCCGGACGGCTGCCTGCTTCGCGGCGATCAGAGCCTGCTCGGCGCGCTTGATGTCCAGTCCGAGCCGTTCGTCAGCAGGCATGCCCATAACGGGGATCGTACAACCTCATACGAAGACTCCAGTCTTGACTCATATAAAAGCTTTGATACCGTGCCCACGTCCGATGACCTGAGATGCGAGGAGAGCGCGGATGATTCCCGCAAGCCACCTGGATCTGCTCAGCCGGCCGCTGTTCGCCCACCTGGCGACGCTCGGCCCCGACGGAGCCGTCAACGTCAACCCGGTATGGACGGTCTGGGACGGTGAGGTCCTGCGGTTCACCACCACGACGGACCGCCGGAAGTGCAGGAACGTCATGGAGAACCCGCAGGTGGCGGTCTCCGTCAACGACCCCGACGCGCCGTACCGTTATCTGGAGATCCGTGGGGTGGTCGAGCGGGTGGAGCCCGACCCGTCGGGCGACTTCTTCGACACGCTGGCCGACCGCTACGGCCTGGAGTACGAGCGGCCGGTCGCCGATGCCGAGCGGCGGGTCGTGATCGTTGTGAAGCCGACACACACCACCCGGCAGTAAGGCGCTCAGCGGCGGATCGTGATCGTCTCGGCGAGCGCCCGCACTTGCCGCGGCGACTCGAACAGCTCCGCCGCCATGCCCGCCTCGCGCGCCGCGAGGACGTTCACCATGTTGTCGTCGAAGAACAGGATGTCCTGCGGCGTCGCCCCCATCCGCTCCGCACAGATCTCGTACGCCCGCCGCTCCGGCTTGGCCGCCCCGATAGGGCACGAGAACGTCAGGGAGGCGAACCGTCCGAGCCAGTCACCATGACGCGATTCCCAGTGGGGCACCAGCTCTTCGATGATGTTCGACAGCAGGCCCAGCCGGTGCCCCTGGTCCGCGAGTTCGTGCACGACCTGCACCATCGACTCGTCCACGTCGCTCCAGCTGGCCAGGTCGGCGCCGATGAGCGCGGGCACGTCCGGGAAGCGCGTCCCCAGCCGCTCGGCCACCGCGCCCCAGTACGCGACACCGCTCTGGCCCTCGTCATAGGGCGGCCGGCAGGCCCAGTACGCCTCCCAGAACCGCTCCTCCGGCACACCCGCCAGTTCGACGAGCCGCCGCCGGCTCTCCGGACTCTGGGTTCGGGCAATCACGCCATAAAGGTCGAACACCATCACATTGGCCATACGCCCGACCCTACGGCGCGTATCCTGCCCCGGTGACCACTGCCGCCACGCTTGCTCCCCCTGTTCGCCCCGCCGCGCGTGTCCGCACGTCAGCGCCCTGGTGGATGGCGTCCCTCGCCGGGATCGCGGCGTTGTCCGGCACGGGCTCCGCCACCCTGAACGGCGACGAGCTGGCCACCGTCAGCGCCGCCTCCCGGTCGTTGTCCGGCCTGTGGGAGCTGGCCCAGCACATCGACGGCCATTTCCTGCCCTACTACCTGTTCATGCACTTCTGGGTGAAGGCGGGCACGGCGGAGCTGTGGCTGCGGTTCCCGTCGGCGGTGGCGATCGCCGTGGCGGCCTGGTTCCTGGCGGACCTGGGCCGGCGCCTGCACAGCGTCCGGGCCGGCGTGGCCGGCGCGGCCGTTTTCGCGATCCTGCCGACGGTCTCCTACTACGGGGCCTTCGCCAGGTCTTACGCCTTCGCCGCCGCCGCGGTCGTGCTCTCGTTCTGGGCGCTGCACCGGGCGCTCGAGCGGCCGGCCGCCCGGCGGTGGGTGCTCTACGGGGTGGCGGTCGCGCTCGTGTGCTCCACGCACCTGTTCGCGGTCCTGGTGCTGCCCGCCCAGCTCTTCCTGGCCCGCCGCGACACGCTGGCGCGGATGGCCGCGGCGCTGGCCGTCGGGTGCGTTCCCGCCGCGGTGCTGGGGCTCGTCGGGTACGGCGAGCGGCACGCCATCAGCTGGATCCCGCAGCGAGGGCCGGAGGTCTGGCTGAAGTTCCCGAAGATGGCGGCGGGGACGACCGGTCTCGGCGTGATGTTGTTCGTGCTGGCCGTGGCCGGGGCGGTGCTGCTGTGGGCGGCGGCGCGCGGGCGGGCCCCGGGCGTGGCCGCCGGCCCGTGGGTGTTCGCGCTGGCGGGGTGGCTCGTGCTGCCGCCGGTGCTGCTGCTCGCGGTGTCCCACCTGGTGACGCCGGTCTACGTCGACCGCTACCTGTTCGTGACCGCTCCCGCGCTGGCGCTGCTGGCCGGGATGGCCGTGGCCGCTCTCCCCCGGTTCCACGTGGTGGCCGCCGTGGTGGTCGTGCTGCTCGGGTGCCTGCTGTCGGTCCAGGAGCATGTGGACGTACGCGAAGAGAACGGGCGCTTCGAGAACATCCCGTGGGCGCTGCGCGTGATCAAGGCCGAGCCCGACGACGCCATCGTGTACGGGCAGAGCCAACTGCGCGCGGGCTTCGACTACTACGCCGACTCCTTGATGCCGGTCGACGTGCTCAGGACGGGCGACGCCCCCGACCTCGGCGGGTTCGGCTATCCGGAGCGCTCCGATGTCTCCGCGGCCCTGGAGCAGCACGATCGGGTGTGGGTCGTCTGGCGCGGGACGAAGAAGTCAGGGCTGGAGGGCGACGGCGTCGACCGGGTCGGGGAGGTGCGGGAGGCGGGCTTCGAGCTCAGCCTCGCCAAGCACTCCGGCGATCTGCCCGGGCTGACGGTGACGCTGTTCACCCGGCCGTGAACGCCGCCCAAGAAGAAGGCGGGCCTCCCCGAACGGGTAGGGCCCGCCTCACGCGGCCGGTCAGCCGACCTCGACGCCGCCGATCGACTTCTTGCCGCGGCGCAGGACCAGGTAGCGCCCCGCCAGCAGGTCATCGGAGGTCGGCACGTAGGACTCGTCGGTGATCTTCACGTTGTTGAGGTACGCCCCGCCCTCCTTGACCGCCCGCCTGGCCGCCGACTTCGACTCCACCAGGCCGCTGTCGGACAGCAGGTCGACGAACGCCGCTCCGAGCGAGTCGACCTTGGCCTTCGGCACCTCGGCGAGCGCGGCCCCGAGCGTGGCGGCGGGAAGCTCCTCCAGCGCGCCCTGGCCGAACAGCGCCTTGGAGGCGGCCACGACCGCGTCGAGTTCGTGCTTGCCGTGGAGGAGCTCCGTGAGGTCCTCGGCCAGTGCGCGCTGGGCCTGGCGGGCGAAAGGCCGCTCGGCGACGGCCTTCTCCAGTTCCTCGATCTCCTCGCGGCTCTTGAAGGTGAACACCTTGAGGTAGTGGACGACGTCACGGTCGTCGGAGTTGAGGAAGTACTGGTAGAAGGCGTAGGGCGAGGTCATCTCGGGGTCGAGCCAGAGGGCGCCGCCCGCCGTCTTGCCGAACTTCGTACCGTCGGCCTTGGTGATCAGCGGCAGGGTGAGCGCGTGAACGTGCGCGCCCTCGATGCGGCGGACCAGATCGGCGCCGGCCGTGATGTTGCCCCACTGGTCGCTGCCGCCGATCTGCAGCGTGCAGCCGTAGCGACGGAACAGTTCCAGGTAGTCGTTGGACTGCAGGATCTGGTAGCTGAACTCGGTGTAGCTCAGGCCCTCACCCGACAGCCGCGCGGACACGGCCTCCCTGGCCAGCATGCGGTTGACCGGGAAGTGCTTGCCGATGTCGCGCAGGAAGTCGATCGCGGTCAGCTCGCCGGTCCAGTCGAGGTTGCTCACCATGAGCGCCGCGTTCGGCTGCGCGTCGAAGTCGAGGAACCGGCCGACCTGGCCGCGCAGACGTTCCACCCATTCGGCGACGATGTCGCTGGAGTTGAGCGCGCGCTCGGTGTTGCGCCCACTGGGGTCGCCGATCAGGCCGGTCGCGCCGCCGACCAGGCCGATCGGGCGGTGCCCTGCGAGCTGGAAGCGGCGCAACGTCAGCAGCGGCACGAAATGGCCGACGTGCAGCGAAGGAGCGGTGGGGTCAAAACCGGAATAGACCGTGATCGGTCCCTTGGCCATGGACGCGCGCAGGGCGTCGAGGTCGGTGGACTGCGCGATCAGGCCTCGCCACGCGAGGTCGTCGAGAATGTCGGTCACGGTGCCGGCTTTCCAGTAGACGGGTTGAGGTTGATTCGATACAAGCGTGCCTGATCGCTCGGGCAGGCCGCCACTTGGATACGCTTCGTGTCCATGTGGAGGGTCCGTCGCGAGCTGGCCGTTTTGAAGATCTTAGGGGCTCTGGCATGCGCCGGACTCGCCCTTTACTGGTGGGTGGGAGCCGACGTGGGCGGCGTGATCCTGGCCGTTCCCGCGGCCGTGCTGATCGGCGTGATGGGCCTGCGCGACCTGCTCGTTCCCGTACGGCTGGCGGCCGACGAGAGCGGGATCACCGTGGTGCACGGGTTCGCGGGCAGGCGGCACGTGCCGTGGGAGGCGATCTGCGACATCAAGGTCGACGTCCGCAGGCGGTGGGGTCTGCGCAGCGAGATGCTGGAAATCGACACCGGGGACTTCCTGCACATCTTCAGCCCTCACGAGCTGGGCGCCTCCCCCACGGAGGTGGCCGCGGCGTTGCGGCGCCGGGGCACGTGAGCGCGGTACGGCGAGACGGCCGGGTCGCCGTCGATCCAGAACCGCCACGGCGTCTCCTTGGCCGTCGAGACGCCCGTACGGGGGCCCGACCTGATGGCGGACGGGTCCGCGGGGCTGCCCTCCAGCAAGACCACCGCGCCGTGCGGGACACCGGTGAGCCGGTGGTCATGCGTTAAGAGCGTCTCCGTTTCGCGCGGCGCGCCCGGCCAGATCGCGTCGATCCCGTTGTGCTCGCGGAGCAGGCCGAGGGCGACCGCCAGCCGGGCAGGCCCGCGGGCGAGATCACGATCGGCGACCCGCCGGCCGCCTCCCGCGGGCGCGGAGGCCGCATTGCCCGTGCGGCGGGCGCGGGCGACGTCCGCGCCCGCCACCACCTCGCCCGCCCGCAGCAGCACGGCCGAGCCCGAGCCCTCCGGCAGGCACACGAGGTTCGCGCAGAAGTGCATGCCGTAGGTGAAGTAGACGTAGACGTGGCCGGGCGGGCCGAACATGACGGCGTTACGCGGAGTTCTGCCGCGATAGGTGTGGGCCGCCGGATCCTCGCCCGGGCCGCCGTACGCCTCGACCTCGGTCAGGCGCACGGCGACGGGACCGTGCACGAGGACGCGCCCGAGCAGGTCGGGCGCGACCTCGGGCGACGGCCGGTCGAAGAAGCTCCGCGGCAACGGGGCGGAGCTCAGCTGCCCGCCGCCCATGCCGCCTGCGCGTCGACGGACTCGCGCAGCGCGACGAGCTGGTCGCGTACGCGGTCGGGTGCGGTGCCGCCGTGGGCCTTGCGCGCGGCCAGCGCGCCGGGCACGCTGAGCACGTCGCGGACGTCCGGGGTCAGGTGCGGTGACACCTTGACCAGCTCGTCGTCGGTCAGCTCGCCCAGGTCCTTGTCGTTGACCTGGCACCACACCACGAGATGGCCGACGGCCTCGTGCGCCTCGCGGAAGGCCACACCACGCCGCACGAGCAGCTCGGCCAGGTCGGTGGCCAGCGCGAAACCGTCGGGGGCCGAAGCCTCCATGCGGGCGGTGTTGACGCGCATCGTCGCCACCAGGCCGGCCATCGCGGGCAGGACCAGCAGCAGCGTGTCGACCGCGTCGAACACCGGCTCCTTGTCCTCCTGCAGGTCACGGTTGTAGGTCAGTGGCAGGCCCTTGAGCGTGGTCAGCAGCGCCGTCAGGTCGCCGATGAGCCGTCCCGACTTGCCTCGGGCCAGCTCGGCCACGTCGGGGTTCTTCTTCTGCGGCATGATCGACGAGCCGGTGGAGTAGGCGTCGTCCATCTCGATCCAGCGGAACTCCTGCGAGGCCCACAGGACGATCTCCTCGCCGAGCCGCGACAGGTGAATGCCGATCATGGCCGCGTCGAACAGGAACTCCGCGGCGAAGTCGCGGTCGGCGACGGCGTCCATCGAGTTGGGCGCGGCGGCGGAGAAACCCAGCTCCTCGGCCACGGCCTGCGGGTCGAGCGGCAACGACGAGCCAGCCAGCGCGCCGGCCCCGAGCGGGGAGATCGCGGCGCGTTTGTCCCAGTCGGTGATGCGGTCGATGTCGCGGGCGAAGGCGTGCACATGGGCCAGGAGCTGGTGGCCGAACGAGACCGGCTGCGCGTGCTGCAGGTGCGTCATGCCGGGCGCGGCCGTGCCGGCGTGCTGCTCGGCCTGCGCCATCAGCGCCGTCTCCAGCTCGACCAGGCGGGAGACGATCGTACGGGCGTGATCGCGAAGGTAGAGGCGCAGGTCGGTGGCGATCTGGTCGTTGCGCGAGCGGCCGGCGCGCAGCTTGCCGCCGAGCGAGCCGAGCCGCTCAAGCAGGCCGCGCTCCAGCGCGGTGTGCACGTCCTCGTCGGCGACCGTCGGCCGGAACTCGCCCGCCTTGCAGGCGCGCTCCAGGTCGTCGAGCGCGCCGATCATGCGCTCGAGCTCCTCCTCGCTGAGCAGCCCCGCCCTGTGCAGCACCCGGGCGTGCGCCCTGGACGCCGCCAGGTCGTACGGGACGAGCCGCCAGTCGAAGTGCACGCTCACCGACAGCCGGGTCAGCGCGTCGGACGGACCTCCTTCGAAGCGTCCGCCCCACAGCCGCATCGGCTTGCCATCACTCACCGTCATCTCCTCCGTGCCGTGTTCATTGATCGCGCCCGCTTCGTGGTCGTCGGCATCGTGTCTCGCGCTCCCCCGAGCTCCTGCGCTCCGGCCGCGACCTTAGTGCAACTCAACGCCTTTTCGCGTCGCGCGCGGCCGCGATCTTTGCCGGGAGGGAGAAGAGCTGGACGAAGCCCTTGGCCAGCGACTGGTCGAATGTGTCGCCGGTGTCGTAGGTGGCGAGCGAGAAATCGTACAGGGAGTCGTCGGAGCGGCGGCCGGTC
The DNA here is from genome assembly GCF_039880665.1 of Nonomuraea sp. B5E05. Lineage (NCBI taxonomy): Bacteria > Bacillati > Actinomycetota > Actinomycetes > Streptosporangiales > Streptosporangiaceae > Nonomuraea > Nonomuraea sp. B5E05. Next base: position 219,685 of record NZ_JBDPMJ010000014.1, on the reverse strand, counting down.
ACGGTGGCGTTGCCGCCGTGCAGGGTCATCCTGATCTCCCCGTTGACGTGCTTCTGGACGTCGGCGATGAGGGCGTCGAGCGCGTTCTTGAGCGGCGAGAACCACAGGCCGTCGTAGACGAGCTCGCTCCACCTCTGGTCGACGCCCCGCTTGAAGCGGGCCAGGTCCCGCTCGACGGTGACGCTCTCCAGCTCCTTGTGGGCGGCGATGAGCGCGATCGCGCCGGGCGCTTCGTACACCTCGCGCGACTTGATGCCGACCAGCCGGTCCTCGACCATGTCGATCCGGCCGACGCCCTGCGCGCCCGCGCGCTTGTTGAGCTCGTCGACCACCTGGAAGGGCGTGAGCGCCCGGCCGTCGACCTTGACCGGGACACCCTGCTCGAACGTGACGACGACCTCGTCGGCCGGTCGCGGCTGCTTGGGGTCGGCGGTGTAGGAGTAGACCTCCTCGGTCGGGCCGTTCCAGATGTCCTCGAGAAAGCCGGTCTCGACGGCGCGGCCCCAGAGGTTCTGGTCGATGGAGAACGGGTTCTTCTTCGACGTCTCGATGGGCAGGCCCTTGGCCTCGGCGTACTCGATGGCCTTGTCGCGGGTCCAGGCGAAGTCTCTCGCGGGCGCGATGATCTCGAGGTCGGGGGCCAGCGCGGCCAGGCCGGCCTCGAAGCGGACCTGGTCGTTGCCCTTGCCGGTGCAGCCGTGGGAGACGATGGTGCCGCCGAAGCGCTTGGCCGCCGACACCAAGTGCTTGACGATGAGCGGTCGCGACAGCGACGACACCAGCGGGTAGCGGTCCATGTAGAGGGCGTTGGCCTGGAGCGCGGGCACGCAGAAGTCGGCGGCGAACTCCTCCCTCGCGTCGACGACGACCGACTCGACCGCGCCGCAGTCCATCGCCCGCTTCTGGATCAGCTCCATGTCCTCGCCGCCCTGGCCGAGGTCCACGGCGACGCAGACGACCTCGGCGTTCATCTTCTCGGCGAGGTAGGGGATGGCGACCGAGGTGTCGAGGCCGCCGGAATATGCGAGAACCACTCTGTCGGGCATTGTGCTTCGTCTCCAGTGCTGAATGTCAGGATGTCCGGTACGGCGGAGCCCACTCACGCGGAGTGGGCTAACTACGTCGGTCGGCCACCTTCAGCAGCGCGTCGGCGACCGCCTCGCCGCCCATCGGAGCGCGGCTGATGACGAGGATCGTGTCGTCACCCGCCACGGTCCCGAGAATGGACTCCCAGTCGGCATGGTCGATGGCGGAGGCCAGGAACTGGGCCGCGCCCGGAGGAGTGCGCACGATGACCAGGTTGGCCGAGGCCTCGGCCGCGACCAGCAGCTCTTCCGCGACGCGGTGCAGCCGCGCCGCCGGGGTCTCGCCGGTGCCGAGCCTGGCCAGCGGGATGCGGCCGCCGCCCTCTCCGGGGAGCGCGTAGACCAGCGAGCCGTCCTCGGCGCGCAGCTTGAGCGCGCCGAGTTCGTCGAGGTCGCGCGAGAGCGTGGCCTGGGTGACCTCGACGCCGCTCTCGGCGAGCAGCTTGGCCAGCTCGGGCTGGGAGCGCACGGCCTGCCGCTGCAGCAGGTCGGTGATCTTCGCCTGCCGCGCCGCCTTGGTCATCGGGATGATCACGCGTCCTCCGGCACCCTGATCGGGTCGGCGTGCGTGGCCAGCCAGTGCAGCAGCGCCTTCTGGGCGTGCAGGCGGTTCTCCGCCTGGTCCCACACGACGCTTTGCGGACCTTCGAGGACCTCCTCGGTGATCTCGTTGCCGCGGTAGGCGGGCAGGCAGTGCAGCACGATCGCGCCGGGCGCGGCGTGGCGGAGCAGCTCGGCGTTCACCTGGTACGGCATGAGCGCGGCGACCCGCTCCTCCTTCCCCTCCTGCCCCATGGACACCCACGTGTCGGTGGCGACCACGTGCGCGCCGTGGACGGCGGCCACCGGGTCGGTCAGCGCGACGACGGAGCCGCCGGTCTTGGCGGCGATGGCGGCGGCCTGGCCGAGGATGACCGGGTCGGGCTGGTAGCCGGCCGGGGCGGCGACCCGTACGTGCAGGCCGGCCGTGGCGCCGCCGAGCAGGTAGGAGTGGGCCATGTTGTTGGCGCCGTCACCCAGGTAGGTCAGCGTGAGCCCGGCCGTGCGGCCCAGCCGCTCGTGGACGGTCTGCAGGTCGGCGAGGATCTGGCAGGGGTGGAACTCGTCGGTGAGCGCGTTGACGACCGGCACCTGGGAGTGGGCGGCCATCTCGTCGATGAGCTCCTGCCCGGAGGTGCGCCAGACGATGGCGGCGACCTGCCGGTCCAGCACCCTGGCCAGGTCGGCGGTGGGCTCGCCGCGGCCCATCAGCACCGAGACGTTGTCGACGACCAGCGGCAGGCCGCCGAGCTCGCCGATGCCGGTGTGGAAGGAGATGCGGGTCCTGGCGGACGGCTTGTCGAACAACACCGCGACGGTGCGCGGCCCCTCGAACGGCCGGTAGCCGAACCGGTCCTTCTTCATCGCGGCGGCGAGCTCCAGAACCTCCGCCTGCTCGCCGGGCGACAGGTCGTCGTCTCTGAGGAAGTGACGGATGGTCATGCAGCCGCCTCCGTGAGGATCCGCGGGAACGACGCCACGAGGGCGTCCACCTCGTCCGCCGTCACGACGAGCGGCGGCGCCAGGCGCACCGCGTCCGGCTGGAGCGCGTTGACCAGGAAGCCGGCCGCCGCGGCGGCCTCCTGCACCTGGGCAGAGCGCGGCTCGCGCAGCACCGTGGCCAGCCACAGGCCGCGACCGCGCACGCCCTCCAGCAGCGGGTGGTCGATGGCCTCCAGCCCTTCGCGCAGCCGTGCGGACACCGACCTGACGTGGCCGAGGTCGAGGTTGTCGAGGACGGCCAGCGCCGCGGCGCAGGAGACCGGGTTGCCGCCGAACGTCGAGCCGTGGTCGCCCTTCTCGAACAACCTGCCCACGTCGCCGAAGCCTACGCAGGCGCCGATCGGCAGGCCGCCGCCCAGGCCCTTGGCCAGGGTCAGGATGTCGGGGGTGACGCCGTCGGTCTGGTGGGCGAACCAGTGGCCGGTGCGGCCGATGGCGGACTGGATCTCGTCGGCGACCAGCAGCGCGCCGGTCGAGTCGCAGATCTCGCGGGCCGCCTGGAGGTAGCCGTCGGGCGGCGGCACCACGCCCGCCTCGCCCTGGGTGGGCTCCAGGAAGAGCGCGATGCAGTCGCCGGTCATGGTCTCCTTGAGCGCGTCGGCGTCGCCGTACGGGACGAAACGCACCTCCACCGGGAACGGGCCGAACTGGTCGCGGATCGCCTTCTTGCCGGTCAGGGAGAGCGCGCCGATCGTGCGGCCGTGGAAGCCGTTCTCGGCGGCGACGAAGTAGGAGCGGCCCTCCCGCCTGCCGTGCTTGAGCGCGAGCTTGTAGGCGGCCTCGTTCGCCTCGGTGCCGGAGTTGGCGAAGAAGACCCTGGCCGGTTCGTCGAGCATGCCGAGGAGCTTCTCCGCGAGCAGGACCTCGGGCTCGTGCAGGAACAGGTTGCTGGTGTGGGCGAGCGTGGCGACCTGCCGGGAGACGGCCTCGACCAGGGCGGGGTGGGCGTGGCCGAGCGAGCTGACCGCGATGCCGCCGATGAAGTCGAGATATTCCCTGCCGTCGACGTCCCATACGCGGGTGCCCTCGCCTCGGGCCAATGCCACAGGGGGGACCCCGTAGTTGCCCATGAAGGCTTCTTCGAACCGTTGGAACAGGTTCATCAGGGCATCACCATCGTTCCGATCCCTTCGTTGGTGAAGATCTCCAGCAGCATCGAGTGGGGGACGCGGCCGTCGAGCACATGGGCCCGGGGAACGCCCCCCTGCACGGCCGTCAGGCAGGCCTCCATCTTGGGTACCATGCCGCTGGACAGCGTGGGCATCATGGTCGCGAGCTCGTCGGCGCTCAGCTCGTCGATCACGTCGGTGTCGTCGGGCCAGTTGGCGTACAGGCCCTCCACGTCGGTGAGCACGATCAGTTTGCGGGCCTGCAGGGCCACGGCGAGCGCGGCGGCCGCGGTGTCGGCGTTGACGTTGTAGATCTCTCCGTCGTCTCCCCGCGCCACGCTGGAGACGATCGGGATGCGGCCGTCGTCGAGCAGGGCGCCGACCGCGCCTGGCTCGACCTTGATGATCTCGCCGACCTGGCCGATGTCGACCGGCTCACCGTCGACGACCGCGTGTTTGCGCACCGCGGTGAACAGGTGGGCGTCCTCGCCGGACATGCCGACGGCGAACGGGCCGTGCCGGTTGACCAGGCCCACGATGTCGCGGTTGACCTGGCCGACCAGCACCATCCTGACGACCTGCATGGCCTCGGGCGTGGTGACCCGCAGCCCGGCGGTGAACGTGGACTCGATGCCCAGCCGGTCGAGCGCGCTGCTGATCTGCGGGCCGCCGCCGTGCACGACGACCGGGCGCAGGCCGGCGTGGCGCAGGAAGACGACGTCCTCGGCGAAGCCGGACTTGAGCGCCTCGTCGGTCATCGCGTTGCCGCCGTACTTGATGACGACGGTCGCGCCGTGGAAGCGGGTCAGCCACGGCAGGGCTTCGATCAGCGCCCCGGCCTTGGTGTGCGCGGTGGTCAGCCTCATGAGGAGTACGCCGAGTTCTCGTGGACGTAGGCGACCGTCAGGTCGGTGGTGTGGACGGTCGCGGTGTGCGGCCCGGCCGACAGGTCGATGGTGATCGTCACGTCCCGGGCACTCATGTCCACCTTGTCGCGGTCGTCGCCCACCGCGCCGCCCCGGCAGATCCAGATGCCGTTGATGGCGACGTTGAGGCGGTCGGGTTCGAACTCGGCGTCGGTGGTGCCGACGGCGGCCAGCACGCGGCCCCAGTTGGGGTCCTCGCCGTGGATGGCGCACTTGAGCAGGCTGGACCGGGCGACCGCGCGGCCCACTTTCACCGCGTCGTCCTCGTCCGCCGCGCCGACCACCTCGATGGCGATGGCCTTGGAGGCTCCCTCGGCGTCGACGAGCAGCTGCCTGGCCAGGTCGGCGCAGACCTCGGTGACCTTCTGCTCGAACTCGTCGAGGTCGGGCCTGACCCCGGAGGCGCCGCTGGACAGCAGGAGCACGGTGTCGTTGGTCGACATGCAGCCGTCGGTGTCGAGCCGGTCGAACGTGACGGCCGTGGCCCTGCGCAGCACGGTGTCGAGCTCGTCGCCGGTCAGGTCGGCGTCGGTGGTGATCACGCAGAGCATGGTGGCCAGGGCGGGGGCGAGCATGCCGGCTCCTTTGGCCATCCCGCCGACCATGTATCCCCGGGCCCCCGAGGACCCCCCGGGCTGCAGGGAAGAGGCTTCCTCCCCCGCAGCGGCTTCGCCGCCGCGTCTGAACGAGATCTTGGAGACGGTGTCGGTGGTGCGGATGGCGTCGGCCGCGGCCAGGCCGCCGTCGCGGGCGAGCTGGGCGGCGGCGGTCTCGACGCCCGCCAGCAGCTCGTCCATCGGCAGCCGCTCGCCGATGAGGCCGGTCGAGCAGACCGCGACCTCGCCCGCGGAGTCCTCCAGGAGCGCGGCCACCTTCTCGGCGGTGGCGTGCGTGTCCTGGAAACCCTCGGGGCCGGTGCAGGCGTTGGCTCCGCCGGAGTTGAGGACGACCGCGCGCAGCCGCCCGCCCGCCAGGACCTGCTGCGACCACAGCACGGGGGCGGCCTTGACGCGGTTGGCGGTGAAGACGCCCGCGGCGGCGCGGCTGGGGCCGTCGTTGACGACGAGAGCGAGATCGCGGGCGCCGCCGGGCTTGATCCCTGCGGCGACTCCCGCGGCCCTGAAACCCAGGGGTGCCGTGACGCTCATGACACCGCCTTCCGCGGGGACGGGAACGATGAGCTCCCGTGCTCGTCGGTTGATGCGCTGCGCTTGCTCAAGGTGCAACTCCTGTCAGGGGAAGGCCGAGCTCTTCCGGCAGGCCGAGGGCGATGTTGACGCTCTGGAGGGCGCCCCCGGCCGTGCCCTTGGTGAGGTTGTCGATGGCGATGACGGCGACCACGCGGCCCGCGCGCTCGTCGAGCGCCACCTGCAGGGCCGCGGTGTTGGCGCCGTAGGTCATGGCGGTGGCCGGCCAGACGCCCTCCGGCAGCAGCCTGACGAACGGCTCGCTCTTGAGCGCGACCTCGTACGCCGTGCGCAGTGACTCCTTGGTGACGCCGGGCGCGGCCGGGGCGGAGCAGGTGGCGAGGATGCCACGGCTCATGGGGGCCAGCGTCGGGGTGAACGAGACGCGCACGGGAGCGCCGGCGACCGCCGACAGCCCCTGCTCCATCTCGGGCGTGTGCCGGTGGACGCCGCCCACGGCGTAGGCGCCGGCCGAGCCCATGACCTCGCTGCCGAGCAGGTGGGGCTTGGGCGACCTGCCCGCCCCGCTGGTGCCGGAGGCGGCGACGACGACCACGTCGGGCCCGGCCAGCCCGGCGGCGAACGCGGGCGACAGGGCGAGCAGGACGGAGGTCGGGTAGCACCCGGGGACGGCGATCCTGGTGGCCTGCCTGAGCACCTCGCGCTGTCCTGGCAGCTCGGGCAGGCCGTAGGGCCAGGTGCCGGCGTGCTCGCCGCCGTAGAACTCCTGCCAGGCGGCGGGGTCGGCGAGCCGGTGGTCGGCGCCGCAGTCGACGACCAGCGTCTCCTCGTCGAGCGCGGCGGCGACGGCGGCGGAGTGGCCGTGCGGCAGCGCGAGGAAGACCACGTCGTGCCCGGCGAGCGTGCCGGCGGTGGTGTCGTCGAGGACGCGGTCGGCCAGCTGGGGCAGGTGGGGCTGGTGGGCGCCGAGTCGGCTGCCCGCGCTCGAGGCCGCGGTGAGCGCCCCGATCTCGAACTCCGGATGGCCCAGCAGGAGGCGGAGCAGCTCACCGCCCGCGTAACCGCTGGCTCCCGCGATCGCCGCTCTCATCCTGCCGCCTCCTGCATATTCATGCATCCTAGCTCATGACCTTGCTGGTGAAAATGATGCACTGGCGAGGATGAATATGCAAGCCGCGATGAGCCCGGGCGACCACATCGTGAGACCCGGCGGCCTCTGGGTGCCGCGTCCAGCGCTACCGCCCCGCAAGGGTCATGACGTGGCCGGACACGTGGACGCCGGGGAAGAGGGCCGGAGCGGGCCGCCCGGCATTCCCGCGGGCGGGCCGGGCGACGGAAGCATGGGACGGCCCGGGCAGGGCGGACCCGGCACGCGGCTGCCGGCATGAGAGGCGCCGGGCGGCTCGTTGCATGCCTTCACCTATGACCCGGCGACCGCGATGTTAATCCTGGGTGTCGCGGATTCCCAGGAGGGGACGTACCGGGCGGGCCTGTTCCGGGGCCCGCCCGGGTCCGTGTCAGCGGAGGAAGGCGGCCGCCACGCCCGCGTCCACCGGGACGTGCAACCCCGTGGTGTGGGTCAGGTCTCCGCCGGTGAGCGCGAAGACCGCGGCGGCCACGTGCTCGGGCAGGACCTCCCGCTTGAGCAGGGTGCGCTGGGCGTAGAACTCGCCCAGCTTCTCCTCCTCCACCCCGTAGACGGCCGCACGGTTGGCGCCCCAGCCGGAGGCGAAGATGCCGGAGCCGCGCACCACGCCGTCGGGGTTGACGCCGTTGACGCGAATGCCGTGCCCGCCCAGCTCGGCGGCCAGCAGCCGCACTTGGTGCGCCTGGTCGGCCTTGGCGGCGCCGTAGGCGACGTTGTTCGGGCCGGCGAAGACGGCGTTCTTGGAGGAGATGTAGACGATGTCGCCGCCCATGGCCTGGTCGATCATGACCTTGGCGGTCTCGCGGGAGACCAGGAACGAGCCGCGCGCCATGACGTCGTGCTGCAGGTCCCAGTCGGCCAGGGTGGTCTCCAGCAGCGCGCGCGACAACGACAGGCCGGCGTTGTTGACCACCAGGTCCACGCCGCCGAAGGCGAGCACGCCCGCGCGGACGGCCGCCACGACCTGCTCCTCCGAGGTGACGTCGACCGCGACCGCCACGGCGACGTCCGCCTCGCGGTACGCGCCCGCGCCCAGCTCGGCGGCCACCTTCTCGGCGGCGGCCACGTCGCGGTCGGCGACGATCACGCACGCGCCCTCTGCGGCGAGCCTGCGCGCGGTGGCCGCGCCGATGCCGGAGCCGCCGCCGGTGACCAGCGCGACGCGCGTGGCCAGCGGCTTGGGCCTGGGCATGCGGCGGAGCTTGGCCTCCTCCAGCTCCCAGTACTCGATGCGGAACTTCTCCGACTCGGGAATGGGGGCGTAGGTGGAGACGGACTCCGCGCCGCGCATGACGTTGATGGCGTTGACGTAGAACTCGCCGGCCACGCGGGCGGTCTGCTTGTCCTTGCCGAACGAGAACATGCCGACGCCCGGCACGAGCACGATCGCCGGGTCCGCGCCGCGCATGGGAGGGGAGGCGGGGGTGGCGTGGCGCTCGTAGTAGGCGGTGTAGTCGGCACGGTAGGCGGCGTGCAGCTCCCGCAGCCGTTCCGCCGCCTGCTCCAGCGGCGCGTCCGGGGGCAGGTCGAGCACGAGCGGCGCGACCTTCGTACGCAGGAAATGGTCGGGGCAGGACGTGCCCAGCGCGGCCAGCCGCGGATGCTCGGCCCGGGAGACGAAGTCGAGCACCTCGGGCGTGTCGGTGTAGTGGCCGACGACGCGCATGTCGGTGGAGGCCAGGCCGCGGATCAGCGGGAACAGCGCGGCGGCGCGGGCGTGCCGCTCCTCCTCCGGCAGCGTCTGGTGGATCACCGCGCCGAACGGGTCCGCGCGGCCGTGCTCGGCGAGGTACGCCTCGGCGGTCCTGATGATCTCCAGCGAGCGGGCCTCGCACTCCTCGGACGTCGAGCCCCACGCGGTGATGCCGTGGCCGCCGAGGACGCACCCGATGGCCCGCGGGTTCGCCTCCTTGATGGCGGCGATGTCCAGGCCCAGCTGGAAGCCGGGCCGCCGCCACGGCACCCACACGACCCGGTCGCCGAACACGCGCCCGGTCAGCTCCTCGCCGTCGGCGGCGGTGGCCAGCGCGATGCCCGCGTCGGGGTGGAGGTGGTCGACGTGCGCGGCCTCCACGAGCCCGTGCATGGCGGTGTCGATCGACGGCGCGGCCCCGCCCTTGCCGTGCAGGCAGTAGCCGAAGGCCGCCACCATCTCGTCCTCGCGCTCCACGCCCGGGTAGACGCCCTTGAGGGCGCGCAGCCGGTCGAGGCGGAGCACGGCCAGGCCGGACTCCTTGAGCGTGCCCAGGTCGCCGCCGGAGCCCTTGACCCAGAGCAACTCGACGTCCTCGCCGGTGACCGGGTCGGGCGCGGCGCCCTTGGCCGAGGTGTTGCCGCCCGCGAAGTTGGTGTTGCGCGGGTCGGCGCCCAGGCGGTGTGAGCGTCCGAGCAGTTCGTTCACGACGTCCATGGTGGTTCAGGCCCCCCAGCCGGCCTGCTCGCCGCCGACGCGCTCGGCGGCGATTTTCTCGAAATATCCGGACTTGGCGTACGCGCTCATCGGGTCGGGCGCGAGTCCCATCTCCTCGCGCACCTCGGCCAGCAGCGGGCGCACGTCGGTGTTGTACGCGTCCATGAAGACGGCGTTGGCGCCCAGCACGTCGCCCTCGCCCTGGGCGGCCGACAGCGCCTCGCGGTCGACCAGCAGCGCCTTGGCGGTGGCCTCCTGGACGTTCATGACCGAGCGGATCTGGCCCGGGATCTTGGGCTCGATGTTGTGGCACTGGTCCAGCATGAACGCCACCCTGCGGGGGGCTGCGCCCCCCGCATCCCCCCCTGCAGGCTCGGTGCTTTGCTCGTCCCTTCCGTCGTCCAGGGCTCCGCCCCGGACGACCTCGTACATGATCCGGAAGAGCTGGAACGGGTCCGCAGCGCCCACCATGAGGTCGTCGTCGGCGTAGAAGCGGGAGTTGAAGTCGAAGCCGCCGAGCTTCCCCTCGCGCAGCAGGAACGCCACGATGAACTCGATGTTGGTGCCCGGCGCGTGGTGCCCGGTGTCGACGACCACCTGCGCCTTGGGGCCGAGCTTGGCGCAGTGCGCGTACGCGGTGCCCCAGTCGGGCACGTCGGTGGCGTAGAAGGCGGGCTCGAACAGTTTGTACTCCAGCAGGAAACGCTGGCCCCCGCCGAGCCGCTCGTAGACCTCGGCCAGCGCCTCGGCCAGGCGGTCCTGGCGGGCCCTGATGTCGTCCTGGCCCGGGTAGTTGATGCCGTCGGAGAACCACAGCTTGAGGGTGTCGGAGCCGGTGGCGTCCATGATGTCGACGCACTCGAGCAGGTGGTCGGTCGCCTTGCGGCGCACCCTGGCGGAGGGGTGGGTGACGCTGCCGAGCATGTAGTCGTCGTCCTGGAAGACGTTGGAGTTGATCGCTCCGATGCCGACGCCCGCCTCGCGGGCGTGCCGGGCCAGGTCGGCGTAGTCGTCCACCTTGTCCCACGGGATGTGCAGCGCGACCGTGGGGGCGATGCCGGTGTACGCGTGCACCTGGGCGGCGTCGGCGAGCTTCTCGTACGGGTCGCGCGGCACCCCCTTCTGGGCGAACACCTTGAACCGGGTGCCGCTGTTGCCGTACGCCCAGGAGGGTGTCTCGATGTGCTGCGCCCGCAGCACGGCCTTGATGTCAGTCATGACTCCCCGATCAATCCAGGTGGAAGACTTCGGTCAGCGGTCTCATGCCCTCGTCGGGCCGGCCGTCGAGGTTCTCGAAGAACGGCGCCATCTCCGCCTGCCAGCGGGCGTTGACCTCGGTCCCGGCCATGGCCTTCTGGGCGGCCTCGAAGTCCTCGGTCTCCAGATAGCCCACGAGCAGGCCGTCGTCCCTGAGGAAGAGCGAGTAGTTGTGCCAGCCGGTGCGCGACAGCGCCTCTCGCATCTCCGGCCAGACCTCGCGGTGGCGTTCGCGATATTCCGCCAGCCGCTCCGGGCGGACTTTCAACAGGAAGCAGACGCGTTGCACCGACACTCCCCTCAAAACGTTTTAATGTTTCGCCAGGAAACTATGATTCCAGCTGCCCGCTGTCAATGCGCATCCGGGTCCTCCGCGGCCCCGGCGCAGGTTGAGGGCGCCGGGACCGTCAGGTCAGCCGCTGATCACGCGGACGTCGCCCGCGGCCACGGTGACGGATTCGCCCGAGGCCGCGGTCACGAGGGCGTCCTCGGCCGTGTGATTGATCGCGAACAGGTGGGATCGGCCGTCGGGGTGGGAGCGCCGCACGACCTCGACCCCCGGCGGGCTCGTCGCGGGCGGCCTCGCCCCGGCCTCGGCGCAGACCGTGGCGATCACCTCGGCCAGTGCGTCGTCGTCGAGCCTGATGGTCAGGTAGTGGGCCGCGCCGTCGCCCCACACGTTGCGGGTCCAGGCGGGCTCTCCGGTTGCGTAGGTGTCGAGGACCTTCGCGCTGATGGCGTGCGCGACCTCGCTCCACACGCTCCCCGACCCGCCGGAGGCCAGCCGGATCGGGCCGTCCAGCGGGAAGAACTCCTCCACGGTGACGCCCAGCAGGTCACGCCACGCCCCGGGATAGCCGCCGAGGCGCACCCGGTCGTGCTCGTCGACGATCCCGCTGTACGGGCCGACGAGCGTCACGCCGCCCGCCCGTACGAACCCCTCCAGGTTGGCCGCCCCCGCGTCGCTCACCAGGTAGAGCGCCGGCACCAGGACCAGGCGGTAGCCGGTCAGGTCGCCTTCGGGGTGCGCCAGGTCGCAGGTGATGCCGGCCCGCCACAGCGCGGCGTGCCAGCGCTTGGCCTCCTCCACAGGGTCGAGCGCGGAGGAGGGCTGGGCGGGGTGGTCCTGCGCCCACACGCTGGAGTGGTCGACGAGGATGGCGACGTCGGCCTTGACCCTGCTGCCCGCCACCTCGGCGAGCCCGGCCAGCTCGGCCCCGAGCGCGCTCACCTCGCGCCAGACCTTGGTGCCGACGCCGGCGTGCGGGAGCATCGCCGAGTGCCACTTCTCGGCGCCGGCGCGCGAGGCCCGCCACTGGAAGAACATGATCGCGTCGGCGCCCCTGGCCAGGTGGGCCAGCGAGTTGCGGCGCAGCTCGCCGGGCGCCTTGGCGCGGTTGCGCGGCTGCCAGTTGACCGCGCTGGTCGAGTGCTCCATCAGCAGCCAGGGGCGACCGCCGTTGAGCGAGCGCGCGTAGTCGGCGGCGAAGGCCAGGTCGATGTGCGGCTCCGCGCGGGCGCCGATCAGGTAGTGGTCGGTGGAGACCACGTCGAGCTCGGCGGCGAAGGCCCAGCAGTCCATGTCCCAGTGGGCGCCCGCCATGAGGTTGGTGGTCGCGGGCACGGCGGGGGTGAGCTCGCGCAGCAGGTCGCGCTCGGCGATGTAGAGCTCGACGAGCGCGTCGGAGCTGAACCTGCGGAAGTCGAGCTGCTGGCCGGGGTTGACGAAGCTGGGGGTGTCACGCGGCGGCAGGATCTGCGCCCACTCGCCGTAGTGCTGGGACCAGAACGCGGTGCCCCAGGCGTCGTTGAGCGCCTCCAGGGAGGCGTAGTGGGAGCGCAGCCAGGCCCGGAACGCGGCGGCCGAGGTGTCGCAGTAGCAGCGGGCGTTGTGGCAGCCGTACTCGTTGTGCACGTGCCACAGGGCCAGGGCCGGGTGGTCGCGGTAGCGGGTGGCCACCTGCTCCGTGACGCGCAGCGCCTTCTCGCGGTAGATCGGCGAGCTGGGGCAGAAGCCCTGCCTGCTGCCGTGGTGCAGCCGCCGGCCGGCGGAGTCGAGCGGCAGCGCCTCGGGGTAGGCGTCGCCGAACCAGGGCGGCGGGGAGGCGGTCGGCGTGGCCAGGTTGGCCGCGATCCCGTTGGCGGCCAGCAGGTCCATGACGCGGTCGAACCAGCCGAAGTCGAACACGCCCTCGGCGGGCTCGAGCAGCGACCACGAGAAGACGCCCACGCTGACCCGGTTGACGCCGGCCTCGCGCATCAGCGCGACGTCCTGCTCCCACGTCTCCTCGGGCCACTGCTCGGGATTCCAGTCGCCGCCGTAGGCGATGACATCCGGCATGAAGCCTGCCTTTCGAGATACTGTTAGCGCTCACAGCTGGTGACGCCAGGTTCACGGAGGGATTAAAACGTTCTGCGCCGCACGGCACAAGCCCCGGTCCCCCCGCACCGCCCGCCTTGGCACCCGTCCGGCCTTTCGCGCGCTGTGCCCGCAGGGCGGCACGGGCGGCACGGGCGGTGCGCGGCGACGCCGCCGCGCCTGGCGGCGGCTAACGGACCACGGGGCTCCACCGTAGTAGAACGTTTTACTTCCCGCGCGGGAGGTTAGGGTCGGTCGCCCGGCGGTGTCAACGCGGATCGGCGTCACGACCGGTGCCGCGACTGGCGCGCGCATCGTTAGTACGTTTTAATGAGGGCTCATGGCCATGGTCAGCATCAAGGACGTCGCCGCGCACGCCGGCGTCTCGCCCGGCACGGTCTCCAACGTACTGAACCGGCCAGGAAAAGTCGCGCCCGCCACCAGGGAGCGGGTGGAGGCGGCCATCAACGAGCTGGGGTTCGTCCGCCACGGCTCGGCGTCGACGCTGCGCGCCGGGCACAGCAGGACGATCGGCCTGAGCGTGATCGACATCGGCAACCCCTTCTTCACCGAGGTCGCCGCCGGCGTCGAGGACGTCGCCAGCGAGCTGGGCTACGCCGTGATCCTCGGCAACTCGGCCGGCTCGCAGGACAAGGAGGACCGCAACCTGCGGGTGCTGGCCGAGCACCGCGTACGCGGCGTGTTGATCACCCCGTCGGGTGAGGACCCCGCGCGGCTCGAACGGCTGCGCGAGCACGGCATCAGCGTGGTGCTCGTCGACCATCCCGCGCACCGGCCCGACCAGTGCGCGGTGGCCGTGGACGACGTCGGCGGCGGCCGGGCCGCGGTCGCCCACCTCCTGGCCAAGGGGGCGCGCAGCGTCGCCTACGTGACCGGCCCGCTGACCATCCGGCAGTGCGTGGAGCGGCGGGAGGGCGCGAGTGCCGCGATGCGGGCCGCCGGCCTCGACCCCGCGGACCTGCGGGTGATCGAGGCGATGACGATGACCGCCCGCGCGGGCGAGAAGGCCGCCGCCGACCTGATCGCGAGCGGCCTGCCCGAGGCCGTCTTCTGCGCCAACGACCTGCTGGCCCTCGGCGTGCTGCGCGCGCTGCTGCGGGCGGGGGTGCGGGTGCCCGAGGACGTCGCGCTCATGGGCTACGACGACATCGACTTCGCCGCCGCCTCCACCGTGTCGCTCAGCTCGATGCGCCAGCCCACCTACCAGCTCGGCCGCATCGCCACCGAACTGCTGCTCGACGAGTGCGACAACCCCGAGACGCACGCGCACCAGCACATCATGTTCCAGCCCGAGCTCATCGCCAGGGAGTCCACGCAGTGAGTCACCGTTTCGCCGCCGTCGATCTGGGTGCCTCCAGCGGCCGGGTGATGCTGGCCGACCTGTCCGGCGGCCTGCGGCTGACCGAGGCGCACCGCTTTCCCAACGGCCCGGTGCGCGTGGCGGACCGGCTCCACTGGGACATCCTCGGCCTCTACCGGGAGATCCTGGCGGGGCTGCGCGCCGCCGGCCCCGTCTCCTCCGTCGGCGTGGACTCGTGGGCGGTCGACTACGGGCTGCTCGACGAGTCGGGCGGGCTGATCGGCAACCCGGTGCACTATCGCGACGACCGCACGCGGGGCGTGCCCGAGCGGGTGGCCGCCCTGGTCGGCGCCGACACGCTGTACGACGTGTCGGGCCTGCAGGTGCTGCCGTTCAACACCGTCTACCAGCTGCTGGCCGACCGGCTCGACGGCGCCGCGACGATGGTGCTGATCCCCGACCTGATCGGCTACTGGCTCACCGGCGAGCTGGGCGCGGAGGTCACCAACGCCTCGACGACGGGGCTGCTCGACGTGCGCACCAGGTCGTGGGCGCGGCCCCTGATCGAGCGGCTCGGGCTGCCGGCCGGCCTCTTCCCGCCGCTGCGCCTGCCCGGCGAGCCGATCGGCGGGCTGCGCCGCGACGTGGCCGCCGAGATCGGCTGGTCCGCACCCGTCAGAGCGGTGGGCTCGCACGACACGGCCTCGGCGGTGGCCGCGGTGCCCGCGTCGGGCCCGGCCTTCGCCTACATCTCGTGCGGCACGTGGTCCCTGGCCGGCGTCGAGCTGCCCGGCCCCGTGCTGACCCCGGAGAGCCGGGCCGCGAACTTCACCAACGAGGCCGGCATCGACAGTACCGTCCGCTACCTGCGCAACGTCATGGGCCTGTGGCTGCTCCAGGAGTGCATGCGTGCCTGGCCCGGCTCCGGCCTGGGCGACCTGCTGGCGGCCGCGGCGGCCGAGCGGCCGTTCGCCGCCGTGGTCAACCCCGACGAGCCGGTGTTCCTGCCGCCGGGCGACATGCCGGCCAGGATCGCGGCCGAGTGCCGCCGCACGGGCCAGCGGCCGCCCGGCTCCCCCGCCGCCTACACGCGCTGCGTGCTGGAGAGCCTGGCGCTCGGGCACCGGCGGGCCGTGCGCCAGGCGATGGAGTTGTCCGGGCGCGACGTCGAGGTCGTCCATCTGGTGGGCGGCGGGTCGTACAACGAGCTGCTGTGCCGGCTCACCGCCGACGCCTGCGGGCTGCCGGTGGTGGCGGGCCCGGCGGAGGCGACCACGCTCGGCAACGTGCTGGTGCAGGCGCGCGCGGCAGGACTGGTCTCCGATCTGGAGGAGATGCGCTCGCTGGTCGCCGCCTCCCAGCCGCTGCGCCGCTACGAGCCGTCCGGCGACGACCGGCTCTGGAACGAGGCCGCCGCACGCGTGTTCTGATCCCCTCTGACCTGCGCTTTCCGGTTTTCTTCCTCGTCGGGTCGGGCACAAGTCGGACCGGGGAGCATCGGGGGGCTTCATGGATCTCACGTGGCCGCTGCTGCGGCGGCTGACCGGCAAGGATCGGCCGGCTGTGCCCGAAGGGCGCGGCCACCCTCGGCGAACGATCCCAAGTACACACTGCAGCCGCAGCGGAGGCGGCTGGCGAAGGCGAAAGCGGAGGGTGATCTGCGATGAAGCGGAAGGTCGTCGAATATCTGCCGTTCATGGGCATCGTGCTGATGATCTGCACGGCGTCCTGGCTGGCGGGCCGGTCGTATCCGGCCCGCCCGGCCGCGCCAGGGAGGGTCAGGGGCAGGCACGCGTCGCCGTGAAGCCGTGCGGGGGGCCTGCTCCGCCGCTCCACCTCTTAGACGGGGTCGGGCCGCCTGGCGCCGGCCGGCGACGTACGATCAGCAGATGACCGAAAAGACCGAAACCACGCCTGGATGGCTCGCTCCCGACGAACTGGAGTCGGTGCGCGGCCAGCTGCCCGTCCTCTACGTCGACGCCGTGCCGGTGCGCGTCGACGACACCGGCGTGGTCACCCGCGTCGGCCTGCTGCTGCGCATCGCCGCGGACGGGACCGTCAGCAGGGCGCTGGTTTCGGGGCGGGTGCTGCTGCACGAGCGCATCCGTGACGCGCTCGTGCGCCACCTGGAGAAGGACCTCGGCCCCGTGGCGCTGCCGCGCATCCCCACCTCGCCGCAGCCGTTCACGGTCGCGGAGTATTTCCCCACGCCCGGCATCACCCCCTACCACGATCCGCGCCAGCACGCGGTGTCGCTGGCCTACATCGTGCCCGTCGCCGGCGACTGCCGGCCCCGGCAGGACGCCCTCGACCTGGTGTGGTTCACCCCGGAGGAGGCGGCCTCGCCGATGGTGCAGCAGGAGATGGCGGGCGGGCAGGGCGTGCTGCTGAAGCAGGCGCTGGCCCACGTCGGCTGCCTGCCCTGAGCGGAGGTCAGGGCCGCTCGGCGCCCCGGCGCACCCAGTCGTAGAGCGGGTCGCCGGGGCACGAGGTGGCATAGCCGTCCCGGTGTCCCTTGACCTCGCGCCCCGCGTCGCCGTGCTCGCGCAGGTATTCGACGGCGTCGACGAGGGCGTGGAGCAGGTCGTCGTTGGGCTTGGTGAGCCCCGAGCTGCCGACCAGCGCGAGCACCGCGTAATGGCCGGCGTTGAGGCCGGCGCCGTTGGCCGCGGGCAGCGCGTGAGGGCCGCGGCCCATGAACGTGTGGCGGTGGGGGCAGCACACCATGGTGTAGCCGAGGTCGATGTAGGTCTCGCCGCGACCGCCCGCCATGTGCATGCTCTGGATGTCTCGCACCAGGTCACCGCACTTGTCGTGGTTGCCGGGCTCGGCGAGGTCGGCCGGCACCTTGCCGCCGGTGTAGTGGATCTTCACGCCCTTGGTCGATTCGAGGCGGGTGTAGTCACTGGTCGGCTTCTTCGCGCGCCACTCGGCACGGGTGATCAGATTCATAAGATCCTTTCCTGAACGGCATACTCTAGCCATCACCCTGCCAACGTTGTGTAGCGCGCAAATCACACATCGTCACCACAGTGGCCTGCCGCGGTGGTGAGGGTTGCCTGCCGTTTCGCAGGTAACGCGAGGGAAACACCCCGATCGTCAGACTCGGATCATGTGTCGGCGGCTGCTGCGATTTATCGTGATTTGTTCCGGCGTGGCGCTGCTCATCGCCGCGCTCGTCCTGGCTCTTGGCCGCCCCCAGGAGGAGCACTCGCCCTCCACTCTGGCAACCCCCCTGCCGGACACCCTGGTCATCGAGATCACGCCGCCCGCCACGCCGGGCGTTCCTGACAAGGTGAGGTGCCGAGAGGTGCGGGCCCTGCTATCGAAAGCCCCGCTCCGCCCGGTCGTGCCGGAAGGCGTCCAGCCGGTCGAAGTCGAGATCGTACGCCGACACGGCGGCGGGCGGAGGGCCGGAGAAGAAGCCCGCGTGCGCCCGTGGGCAGGGATCGGCGAACCCGGTGACCCCGGCGCACGGTTGCCCGAGGTAGGTGGCCTCGTGGTGCCAGTCGCTGACGGCCACGTACGTCATGAACTCGTACGCCCGCGCCACGCTCATGTGCCGCCACAACTCGCGCGCCGGGGTGGGGCCGTCCCAGCGCGTGACGGAGAAGGCGGGCACCAGCACCGCGTCGAGCCCGCCGTGCCCGGCCAGGCTCGCCGAATACCACAGGTCGGCGCAGAGCAGGACGTGCAGGCGCCGGCCGTGCAGCTCGAAGCCGGCGCCCGGCCGGCCGGGCAGCACGCCGGAGCGCAGTTCGACCCCGTAGGGGTGGACCTTGTCGTACTCGGCCAGGAGCGTGCCGTCCGCGCCGAACACGGCGCCTCTGTTGACCGGGCCACCGTCGACGGCGTCGTAGTGTGAGCCGCCGATGACGGCCGTCCCGGACCGCAGCGCCAGCGAGCGGACCCGGTCGAGGTAGCCGGCGCGGGGCAGGCTCGATCCGGCCAGTTCGGGCAGCAGCATCACGTCACCGGTGTGGGAGGCGACGAGTTCTTCGATCGCGTCGAAGTTGGCGTGGCCGTCAGGGGACCAGCGGGGAGGTTGAACCAGGAGGATCTTCACATTCACACTGTGGCTCAGACCCGGTTGCCCGGGATGGCGGCGAGCAGTTCGCGGGTGTAGTCGTCGGACGGATGGTCGAAGATCTCCTCAGCGGTACCGCTCTCCACGATCCGCCCCTCGCGCATGACGTGCACGGCGTGCGAGATCATCCGTACCACGGCCAGGTCGTGGCTGATGAACAGGTAGCTCAGCCCCAGCTCCCGCTGCAGGTCGGCGAGCAGCTCCAGGATCTGCGCCTGGACCAGCACGTCGAGCGCCGAGACCGCCTCGTCGAGCACGACCAGCTCCGGCGAGAGGGCCAGCGCCCTGGCGATGGCCACCCGCTGGCGCTGGCCGCCGGACAGCTCGTGGGGCAGCCGCTCGGCCGTCGACGCCGGCAGCGACACCTTCTCCAGCAGTTCGGCCGCCGCCTTTCTGCGGTCGGCCGCCGTACCGACGCGGTGCACGCGCAGCGGCTCGGCGATCGACTTGCCGACCGTGTAGCGGGGGTCGAGCGAGGCGTACGGGTTCTGGAAGACCGGCTGGACGCGCCGGCGGAACGCGAACAGGTCACGCCGGCCCAGCGCCGTCATGTCCGTGCCGTCGAAGCGGATGCGGCCCGAAGTGAGGTCTTCGAGGCCGAGCAGCAGGTTGGCGGTGGTCGACTTGCCCGAGCCCGACTCGCCCACGATGGAGACGGTGCTGCCGCGCGGAACGGTGAAGGAGACCGCGTCCACCGCGGTGATCTCCTCGCCGGTGCCCCTGAGCGGGTAGACCTTGCGCAGGTCCTCGACGACGGCCAGGTCGCCGGACGGGTCGCCGGACGGGCGCGGCGGTTCGAGCAGGCGCACCGACGACAGGCTCGGCACGGCCTTCAGCAGCCGCCTGGTGTACTCGTGCCCGGGCTCGGCCAGGATGGCGGCGGCGGGCCCCGTCTCGACGATTTCGCCCTGGTACATGACGGCCACCACGTCGGCCCGCTCGGCGGCCAGCGCCAGGTCGTGCGTGATGAGGAAGACCGCCGTGCCCATGTCGGCGGTCAGCTGCCCGAGCTGGTCGAGGATGCGCCGCTGCACGGTGACGTCCAGCGCGGAGGTGGGCTCGTCGGCGATGAGCAGCCTGGGCCGGCAGGCCAGCCCCATGGCGATCAGGGCCCGCTGCCGCATGCCGCCGGAGAACTCGTGCGGGTACTGCCCGATCCGCCGCTCGGGGTCGGGGATGCCGGCCATGTCCAGCAGCTCGACCACGCGGGCGCGGGCGGCCTTTCCCGCGGCGACGCCGTGCACCTCCAGGGCCTCGGCGATCTGGTCGCCGATGCGCATGAGCGGGTTGAGGTTCGACATCGGGTCCTGCGGGACCAGGCCGATGCCCGCCCCGCGGATCGCCGTCATCTCGCGCTCGCTCGCCATGGCCAGGTCGCGGCCGTCGAAGAGCACCTGGCCGCCGGTGATGCGGCCGTTGCCGGGCAGCAGCCGGTTGACCGCGGCCGCCGTGGTGGACTTGCCCGACCCCGACTCGCCGACGACCGCCACGGTCTGGCCGGGCAGGATCTCCATCGAGACGTTCTTGACGACGGTGACGTCCCGCCGCCGGGTGCGGAAGGCGACCGAGAGGTCGCGGATCTCCAGGAGCGGGCTCATACGGTCCTCGATCGTTCGGTGGTGGCCTGCAGCAGGCCGGTCCAGAGCTCCTCGGTCGGCACCGGGACCCCCTCGACGAGCAGGCGGTTGCTCGCCAGCACGAGGGCGATGTCGCGGCCGGGCACGAAGCCGACGGCGCAGCCCACGTAGCCGGGGTGGCCGAGCACGGTGACCGTCTCGCCGGCGAGCGCCAGGTCGTACCTGCGGAAGCCGAGCGCCTGCGCGGGGTCGGGGCCGGGGGCGAAGAACTCCCGTGCCACCTCGGGCCGCCACAGCCGGTCGTGCTCCTCGTAGCGGGACATCGCGGTGCAGTACTTGAGCAGGTCGGGCACCGTCGAGAAGAGCCCCGCGTGCCCGGAGACCCCGTCGAAGGCGTGGTGGGCGTTGCCGTCGGCGACCTGGCCGAGCACGGGCGCGCGGCGCCAGCCGGCGAAGTCGCCGCTGCGGTACGGCACGGGGTACGGCTCCCCCGTGTCCAGCATGCGCATCTCGACCCGGTCGTCCAGGGCGCTCATGGCCACCTCGGAGCCGGCCGGGCGGGCGTAGGTGGTCGAGGTGAGCCCGAGCGGCCGGGTGACCAGCTCGGCCACGGCCCGCTCCAGGCGCAGCCCGGTGACGGCCGAGACGATCCGGCCCAGCAGGATGAAGCCGAGGTCGGAGTAGTGCCGCGCGCGGCCGGGACGGTAGCGCGGCGGCGGCAGCCGCGGCTGGATGTAGAGCGGCCACCACTCCCACAGGCCACCCCGGTGCAGCAGCAGGTCCCGCACGGTGATCGCCTCGTACGACCGCGGCAGGTACGCGCTGAGCGGCGCGTCGAGGTCCACGAGCCGGTCGGACACCAGGCGGATGAGCGCCGTCGTGGTGGCCAGGACCTTGGTGACCGAGGCCAGGTCGTGGTAGGTGCCGAGGGTCATCGCGGCGACGCCCTCGCGCTCGCCGTCGACCCAGCGCACGGTGCGGTGGCCCGTGCACTCGGTGAGGTCGAACCAGGGCGTGCGCGCGGCCATGACCACGCCGGCTGGCGCCTTCACCGCGCCAGCACCAGAGCCCGGGGGGAGCCGGCGAGCGGCGCCGGAAGCACGAGCGGACCCGCGCCCGGAGTCAGGGTGCCGAGGACGCGGGCGGCCCGCGCGCCCGTACCGCCGGGCACGGTGCCCGGCAGGCCGTGCGCGCTCAGCCAGCCGATGAGGGCGAACGCGATGGCCTCCTTGTCGTCGGCGGGCGCGCCCAGGTCGTCGGACGGCCGCACGTCCACGGCGGGCAGCGCCGAGCGCAGCCCGTCCATGAGCACCGGGTTGCGGCAGCCGCCGCCGGAGACGACCAGCGTGCTCACCTCCGCGGCCCGCACGTCATGGGCGACCGTGCGCACGGTCAGCTCGGTGAGCGTGGCCACCAGGTCGGCGTCGCCCACCTCGCCGCCCGCCGCGTCGCCCGCCGCGCCGCCCGTCGCGCCGCCTGTCCTGGCCAGCGCCTCCTCGACGTAGCCGGGGTGGAACAGCTCCTTGCCGGTGCTCTTGGGCGGGGCCAGCCGGTAGTAGGGCTCGTCGAGCAGCGCCTCCAGCAGCCGCGGCCGCACCCGCCCCGACGCCGCGATCCGCCCGTCCTCGTCGAACCCGCGGGGGTTCAGCCCTCTGCCCGTCACCACGGCGTCGATGAGCGCGTTGGCCGGGCCGATGTCGTAGGCGTACAGCTCGGCGCCGCGCACCACGGTCATGTTGGCGATGCCGCCCAGGTTGAGCGCTCCCGCGCCGCCGTCGTACGCGCCGAGCAGCAGCCCGTCCAGCACCGACACCAGCGGGGCGCCGTGCCCGCCCGCCGTGATGTCCCTGATGCGCACGTCGGACAGCACGGGAGTCCCCGTGCGCTCGGCGATCCAGGCCGGCTGGCCGATCTGCAGCGTGCCGCGCGCGTGCGCCTGCTCGACCCAGTGGAAGACGGTCTGCCCGTGCGAGACGATCAGGTCGGCGGGGCCGCCTGCGGCGATCGCCGCGGCGGCGGCCTCGGCGAAGCACTGCCCGATGAGCGTGTCGAGCACGCACACCTCGGCCAGCGTCGCGGCCGCGGGCGGCAGCGCCGCGATCAGCCGGGCGCGCAGCTCCTCCGGGTAGGGCGTGCTCGCCGTGTGGCCGACCCGGCCGTGCAGCACGCCGTCCGTCAGCTCGAAGTCCACCACGGCTACGTCGATGCCGTCGTGCGACGTGCCGGAGATCATCCCGATGACCTTCATGCCCGCTCCTCCAGCGCCGCGCGCAGCCTGCCGCCGGCCCCGGCCAGTCGCGTCGCCGCGTCGCGCGGGGCCAGGCCGAAGCGGGCGGCGACGACCGCCTGTTTCACGTTGAAGCCGTTGGCGTCCAGCACGGCCAGCGCCTCGTCGCGCCCGGCGCCCGTGATCGTGCGCACGATGCGCACGGCCCGCTCGCGCAGCTTGCCGTTGGTCGCCTTCACGTCGACCATCAGGTTGCCGTGTGTCTTGCCCAGTTGCACCATGACGATCGTCGAGAACATGTTGAGCACGAGCTTCTGCGCCGTGCCCGCCTTGAGCCTGGTCGAGCCGCTGACCACCTCGGGCCCGACGAGCACCTCGACGGCGTGGGCGGCGGCCGCGCTCAGCGGGGTGCCCGCGTTGCACGACAGCCCCACGGTCAGCGCGCCGAGTCCGCGCGCCCGCCGCACCGCGGCCAGCACGTACGGGGTGCGCCCGCTGGACGCGATGCCCACCACGGTGTCCAGCGGTCCCACACCGGCCGCGTCGACGGCCGCCGCCCCGGCCTCCTCGTCGTCCTCGGCGCCTTCGCAGGGCGACACGATCGCGCTCTCACCGCCGGCGATGATCGCGAACACCTGCTCGGGCGGCGTGCCGAACGTGGGCGGGCACTCCGAGGCGTCCAGCACGCCGAGCCGGCCTGGGGTGCCCGCGCCGACGTAGACGAGCCGGCCACCGGCCCGCACGCGTTCGGCGGTGGCCTCGATCGCCTCCGTGATCCGCGGCAGCGCCTGGGCGACCGCTGCGGGGACCGTGGCGTCGGCCGCGTTCATGGTCGCGGCCAGCTCGCCCACGCTCATCGTGTCGATCCCGGCGAACCGGGGATCGGCCGTTTCCGTCATCAGGTGTGAGAGATTCACCGGTTGCCTCGGTTCCTCGGGTCGAGAGTGTCACGCAGGCCGTCGCCGAGCAGGTTCAGGCCCACCACGAGCAGGACGACGACCGCGCCCGGCGCGATCAGCGTCCAGGGGGCGATGAACACCAGGCTGCGCGCCTCGAAGATCATCGACCCGAGTGAGGGCGCCGGCGGCGGCGTGCCCAGGCCGAGGAAGCTCAGCGAGGCCTCGGTGAGCACCGCCCACGACAGCGAGAGCGCGACCTGGACGACGATGATCGAGGTGATGTTGGGCAGCACGTGGCGCAGCATGATCTGCCAGCGGCTCAGGCCGGTCGAGACGGCCGCCTTGACGTACTCGATCTCCCTGAGCGACAGCACGGGGCCGCGGGTGACGCGGATGAAGATGGGCACGTACACGATCGCGATGGCCACGGCGATGGTGAACCGGTTGCGGTCCAGCACCGAGGCCAGCGACAGCGCCAGCAGCAGCGGCGGGAACGCGAACAGCACGTTCGTGACGCCGCCGATCGCGCCGTCGGCGACGCCGCGGTAGAAGCCGGACACGAGCCCGCCCAGCGTCCCCACCACGGTCGCGAACGCGACCGCCACGACCGCGACGAACGCGGAGTTGCCCACGCCGGCCGCCACGCGGGAGAAGACGTCCCTGCCGAACTGGTCGGTGCCGAACAGGTGCTCGCCCGACGGCGCGCGGAAGCGCGAGGGCGGATGCTGGGCGATCGGGTCGTACGGCAGCAGCCCCGCGTACGACAGGGCGGCCACGAAGGCCAGCAGCACGAGGATGACGACGCCCGCGACCCCGGCGGGGCTGCGCCGCAGCAGCGCGGTCATGACGCCCTCACCCGCGGGTCGATGATCCGGTAGAGCGCGTCGGTCAGCAGGTTGACCAGGACGAACGCCAGCGCGATCACCAGCACGGTGCTCTGCACGACCGCGTACTCCTTCTGCTGGATGCCCAGCAGCACCTGCCGGCCGATGCCCGGCACGGAGAAGATCTGCTCGACCACCACCGCGCCGCCGAGCAGGTAGCCGAACTGCAGGCCCGTCATGGTGACGATGGGCACGAGCGCGTTGCCCAGCACGTGCCTGACCTGCAGCCGCCGCTCCGGCACGCCCTTGGCGCGGGCGGTGCGCACGAAGTCGTGCGAGCGCACCTCCAGCACCGCCGTGCGGGTGGTGCGCAGGATCGGCGCCGCGATGCCGAAGCCGAGGACGAGCGCGGGCAGGAACATCTGCTGCAGGTTGAGCAGCGGGTCGTCGACGAGCGTGGCGAAGCCCTGCCCGTTGGGGTTGAACCCGAACGACGCCGCGAAGACCGACAGCAGCGTGGTGGCCAGCAGGAAGGCCGGGATGGACAGCCCGGCCAGGCTCACGACCTGGCCGAAGGCGTCCCTGGGCGCGTTGGCCTTCGACGCCGAGAGCATGCCGAGCGGCACCCCGATCAGCAGGGCCAGCACGATGGAGAAGACCGCCAGCTCGAACGTCACCGGCAACGCGTGCAGGGTCAGGTCGAG
The DNA here is from genome assembly GCF_039880665.1 of Nonomuraea sp. B5E05. Taxonomy (NCBI): domain Bacteria; kingdom Bacillati; phylum Actinomycetota; class Actinomycetes; order Streptosporangiales; family Streptosporangiaceae; genus Nonomuraea; species Nonomuraea sp. B5E05. The sequence goes on along the minus strand of NZ_JBDPMJ010000014.1, from coordinate 195,063 downwards.
CACGCTCTGCTGGGAGCGCGCCGAGTAGCCGAAGTTCCCGGTGAACATGTTGCCGAGCCAGGCGAAGAACTGCGTGACCAGCGGCTGGTCGAGGCCGTAGTACTGCTCGAGTGCCTGCTTCTGCGCCGGGGTGAGCGCCGCGGCCTCGGTGCCGAGCCCCGCCGTGATCTGGTTGCCGGGGATCGCCCGGAGCATGACGAACACGAACACGGCCACCCCGAACAGGGTGCCCACCGTGCTCGCCACGCGCCGGACGGCACGGTTGCCTGCGATCCGGCGCATCAGCTGACGGACGTGGTGCGCAGGTACTGCAGCGAGCCGCTGGCCATCGGGACGAAGCCCTGCACGTTCGAGGTGGTCGCGGTGTAGGTGTAGCCGGCGAACAACCAGATCCAGGCGGCGTTGTCCTCCAGATGGGCGGCGACCTGGTCGTAGATCGGCTTGCGGGCGGCCTGGTCGGTGGTCGCCTTGCCCTCGGCGAACAGCTTGTCCAGTTCGGGCGAGCTGTAGCCGGCGACCTTGTTGAGGTTGCCGTCGCTGGTGAAGTAGCGGCCGTAGGAGCCGTCGGGGTCGGGCCGGCCGCCGTTGAGCGCGACGGCGGCGTCGAAGTCCGCCGCCACCCAGCGGTCCACGAACGCGCCCGACTCCAGCACCTCCAGCTCCAGGTTGATCTTGGCCTCGGCGAGCTGCGCCTTGAGGTTCTGGGCCTCGTTGACGGAGGTGGCGTACTCGCCCTGGGAGACGATGGTCTTGACGGTGACTCCGCCGGGCTTGCCGGCCTGGGCGAGATAGCCGGCCGCCTTGGCCAGGTCGCGGGTGGGGCAGGGGCGCTTGGCCGGGTCCGACTTGTAGGCCGGCGCGGTGATCGGGCCGGTCACCTCGCCCTCGCCGAGCGCGGCCGTGTCGAGCACCTGCTTGCGGTCGATGGCGCACTGGATCGCCAGCCGCACGTTGACGTCCTTGAGCTCGCCGTGGCTCGCGTTGAGCTGCAGGACGTGGTAGTTGAGCTGCGGCGTCTTGGCGACCGTGATGGTGCCGCCGCCCTCGGCGGTCTGGGCGACGAGCGGGTCGTCGAAGACCGCGAGCTGCACGTTGCCCGACTGCATCGCCGACACGATGGACGACTCGTCGGGGATCACCCGGAACTCGACCGTCGGGACCTTCGGCTTCTCGGGGCCCCAGTACTTGTCGTTCCTGGCCAGCGTGATCGACTGGCTGGCCACGCGCTTGCTCAGCGTGAACGGCCCTGTGCCGTTGGGGGTGGTGGTGAGCTCCTGCTCGGTGTCGTCGGAGGAGAGGATGGCCATGTTGACGGTGGCGAGGTTGGCGGGCAGCGCCGCGTCGGGGCCGGTCAGCTCCAGCACCACCGTGCTCGCGTCGGGCGCCTCGACGGACTTCACCGACGACAGCGACGCCCTGGCCACCGCCGCCGTCTTCTCGTCCATGATCTTCTCGAGGGACGTCTTGACGTCCTTGGAGTCGAGCGCGCTGCCGTCGGCGAAGGTCACGCCCTGGCGGAGCTTGAGGGTGAGCTTCTCGCCGTCCTTCGAGGTCTCCCACGACTCGGCCAGCCCCGGCACCACGTTGAGGTCCTTGTCGAACTCCGTGAGCGTGCCGTAGAGGTTCTGCAGCACGTTGACGGCCTGGAACTGCGTGGCCTTCCAGGGGAACAGCGTGTCGGGGTCTGAGGTCACGCCGACCACGAGGCCCTTGGCGGGGGTGTCGCCGTCGGCGGCGGGGCCGGAGGACGACGAGCAGCTGGTGAGTGCGATGGACAGCGCCGCGGCGATGCCGACCGCGGAGAGCGCGCCACGGGGCATGTGGTCTCCTCGGAGGAGTAGGTCATAAAATTACGCAGACCCTACCATCAGGGTACTTATTTTCCTTCTGCGGGGGATGACGATGGGCGAGGAAGCCGAAACCGTACTGATCCGCATCCGTGCGGCCATGCCCGCGCTGCGGCCGTCGGAGCGGCGCATCGCGGAGGAGTTCACCGGCGACCCGGCCGCCGCCGCCAACCTGTCCATCGCCGAGCTGGCCGCCCGCTGCGAGACCTCCACGACCTCGGTGGTGCGCTTCTACCAGCGCATGGGGTACGCGCACTACAAGGACTTCAGGATCGACCTGACCAGGGCGGTGGCCAGGGAGGAACTGGCCACCTCGAGCCTGCCGGAGGTGTCCGGCGACATCGACCGCCACGACAGCCTGGAGGGCATCGTCTCCAAGGTGGCGATGAACGAGACGCTGTCCATCGCCGACACGGCCCGCGCGCTGGACATCGAGGCGCTCGGCGAGGCGGTGGCGCTGCTGCTGGGGGCCCGCAGGATCGACACCTTCGGCGTCGGCGCGAGCGCCCTGGTGGGGCTCGACCTGCAGACGAAGCTGTCGCGCATCGGCCGTACCGCGATCAATTGGCACGACGCGCACGCGGCCTGGACGTCGGCGGCCACGCTCGACGGCACGTGCGTGGCGGTGGCCGTCTCGCACACCGGAGCCACCACCGACACGGTCGAGTTCCTGGCGATCGCCCGCGCGTCGGGCGCCTCGACGGTGGCCATCACGAACTTCCGCGAGTCGCCGCTGGCCGGCGCGGCCGACGTGACGCTCACGACGGCCGCGCGGGAGACCAGGTTCCGCTCGGGGGCCCTGGGCAGCCGCATCGCCCAGCTCATGGTCGTCGACTGCCTGTTCACCGGCGTCGCGCAGGCCTCCTACGACGCGTCGATGGAGGCGCTGCGCAACACGTACGCGGTGGTGCACGACCGCGCCGTCCACAAGCGCGGCTAGGACCCGCTCACGTACGGCTCGTAGAAGCCGGTCAGCAGGTCGGTCAGGCGGGCGAGATAGTCCTCCCCCGCCCGGGCGGTCGCCGGCCGGGGGTCGCCCAGCACGCCGATCTCCGACAGCGCCCTGGTGCCGTGCTCGAACAGCGTCCGCGCGGTCGGCTCGTCGAAGCGGCCGCCGAATCCGGCGGCCGCCCGGCCCATGTCGACCAGGTCGGGGCGGAGCGCGAGCACGATCGAGGTCTCGGCCTCCCCCGCGTGCGAGCCGCTGACCTCGGGCGGGAACCCGCGCTCCTGCCCGGTGTCCGCCAGCACCCGCACGAACTCCTGCAGGTCGGTGTACGGGACGAGCCGCGCGCCGCCCACCCGGCCTTGCGTCTCCGCGAACAGCTCGCCCAAGGGGGCGAAGTTGCCGCCATGGCTCGGCAGGACCAGCACGGTCTCGAACCCGTGGGCGGCCAGGCTCTCGCAGTAGCGCAGGATCACCGCCTTGAACGTCGCCTCGTCGAGGGTGACGGTGCCGGGGAAGGCCATGTGGTGGGTGGAGACCCCGAACGGGACGGTGGGGGCGAGGATGACGCCGGGCAGCCGTGCCGCCACCCTGTCCGCGAGGGCGTCCCCGAGCATGGTGTCGGTGACCAGCGGCAGGTGGGGGCCGTGCTGCTCGGTGGAGCCCGCCGCGAACAGGACGGTCCGCGCGCCCGCGGCCATCCGCTCCTCGACCTGCGGCCAGGTCATCTCGGCCAGGCGCGGGGCCGGTGTGGGGCTCATCGGGTGCTCCTGAGGTGGTCGACGAGCAGCCGCGCGACCGCTCCGACCGCGGCGCCGGCCCGGCACGCCGCCGCCGACGTGGCGGGCGTGGAAGGTGCCGGTCGTGTCCGCCGCGGCCAGGGTCTCGCGCGTTTGCTCGATGGTGGCCGGCGCACCGGCGGTGACGGTCATGTCGTGCTCCCTGTCTCGTGCCATACCTGGTCGAAGACGCGCAGCCAGTTGCCGCCGAGCACGGCACGGGCCTCGTCCTCGGTGTAGCCGCGCTCGAGCAGCCGCTGGGTCAGGTTGGGCAGGCCCGACGCGTCGTCGAGACCGGCCGGGAAGTGCCACGGCGGCGGCGGGTAGGTGGCCGCCGACCAGATGCCGTCGCGTACGTACTGCTCGTAGAGCTCCATCGGCGGGTTGCGGATCGTGTAGTCGAGCCCGATGCCGACGTGCGCGACTCCGACCAGGTCGGCGACGTAGGTGATGGCGTCGACGAAGCGGTCGAGCGTCGGCGGCGACTGCCCGGACAGGAACCCGGGAAAGCCGTTGATCCCGACCAGCCCGCCGGTCGCGGCCAGGTCTCTGATCAGGGCGTCGGAGATGTTGCGGGAGCTGGGATGCAGCCCGGCGGGGTTGGAGTGGGAGGCGACGACCGGCGCGGTGGACAGGGCGACGGCCTCGTGGCTGGTGCGCGCGCCGGTGTGCGAGACGTCGATGACGATGCCCAGCCGGTTGAGCTCGGCGACGACCGTGCGGCCGAGCGAGCTGAGACCGGCGTCGGACGGCTCCTCGCAACCGTCGCCGACGGGGCTGCGCTGGTTGTAGGCGAGCTGCACGACCCGTACGCCGAGCCGCCAGAACAGCTCGACGAGGTCGGCTTCGTACTCGAGCGCGTGGGTGCCCTGGAAGTGCAGGACCACGGCGAGCTTCCCGTCGGCCTTCGCCCGGCGGATCTGCTCGGCCGAGGTCGCGAGCACCAGCTGGTCCGGCCGTTCGCGCAGGTAGCGGAAGGCCTCGGCGAGCAGGGAGACCGCCCGGCGGCAGTCCTCGAACGCCACGAAGCTGACCACGCAGCAGGTGGCGCCGCCGTCGATCCAGGTCTGCAGCCGTTCCCTCCAGTGGAAGCCGGGACAGGTGCCGTCCACGACGATCGCCGAGTCGTGGACGGCGCGTGCGGACCGGGTGACGGACGTGGTCGTCGACACGGAGATCTCCTCCTACCTGACGTCGGGCGCGGTCCGCCCGTCGTCCTCTGGCCGCCCCGCCCACAGGCCGCGGGCGTGGTTCACGTGCGTGGTCATCAGTGCCTCGGCGCCCGGCCTGTCGCCCGCGGCGAGGAGGTCGAGCAGGCGTACGTGCTCGCGTGCGGACTCCACGAGCGGCGCGGCTCCGCGCAGTTTCGGCAGCGCCGACAGCCGGGTCTGGTAGCGCAGCACCCGGACGAGCTCGACGTAGCGCGGGTTGCCGAGGAGCGCCGTCAGCGACAGGTGGAACTCGCTGTCCAGCACGACGAACGCCACCATGTCGCCGTTGGCCGCGTGCTCGACGAGCTCGTCGGCCATCGGCCGCACCTTCTCCAGCTCGGGCTCCGGCCGCAGGTCCGCCAGCCTGCCCATCGCGGGCACCTCGAGGGTCAGCCGGATCTCGACGATGTCGTCGAGATCCTTGCCGGTCGCCACGCGTACGCGGAAGCCGCGGTTCTGCACCATCTCGACGAGCTCTTCCTTGGCCAGTTCGAGCACGGCCTCGCGGACGGGCGTCGCGGAGACGCCCAGCTGCGCCGCGATGGCGGACATCGAGTAGATCACGCCGGGGGTGAGGGATCCGGCGATGATCCGGCCCCGCAGCTGCGCCGCGGCCTCGTCGCGCAGGTTTCGGCGGGGCAGCGACTCGAACAGGGGCTCCGACCTCGTCATGTGGCGCTCCTTGCGCGTCCAGCCCATTGACATGTCGTATGTAAGGTATTACCCATTAAGCCTCACAGGCAACGGGAGGTTAAGAGAGCTCATGGTCGATCAAGCACCCCCGGAACTCGGGTCTCCGTGACGAGGGGGAGGCGGGCCTGAGCTTCGCCGGGCTGGGCGTGCAACCGCCGACGGCCTCGCTGGGCAACCTGCTGGCCCTCGACGGCGTCGCGATCGGACTGGCCGCTGATCCGCAGGTCCGTACCGTCGACGGGATCGACCTGCGCAGGTTCACAGGCGCGATTCACCTGGGGTTCACTGCGCCGCCCTAGCTTGTAGCCCCATGAACTGGAGGTACCGCGCCAACGCCACACTTGAAGGCCTGACGGGATACACGTTGACGCGCCGCCTGCGCAAGGAGGCGCCGAAACCGGCCCCCAAGCCGCCGCCGGAGCTGCGGCGGCTGCCGGGCGACGCGGTACGGCCGCCCGTCGACGGCGAGCACGACCGGTTGTTGCGCGAGCCGGTCTTCCTGCTGTCGTCCGTACGGTCGGGCTCGACGCTGCTGCGCGTCATGCTCGACAGCCACTCGCGGATCCACTCGCCGATCGAGACGCACTTCCGGCGGGTCACCGTCGGCCTCGGCACCGATCCCGTACGGCAGGCCATGGACCTGCTCGGCCACACCCACAGCGACATCGAGCACATCGTCTGGGACCGGCTGCTGCACCGGGAGCTGAGCCGCAGCGGCAAGCCGATCCTGGCGGAGAAGACGCCGAGCAACGTGTTCGCCTGGCGGCGGATCTCGACCTGCTGGCCGGACGCCCGTTTCGTCTTCCTGCTGCGCCACCCCATGTCGATCGTGCAGTCCTGGCACGAGGCCGACCCGCCCAAGCGGCCCATGGAGGAGGCCGTGCCGCGCACGCTGAGTTACATGACCTACCTTCAGGAGGCTCGCAGGCACCTGGAGGGCCTGACGCTGCGCTACGAGGACCTGGTCGCCGACCCCGAGGCCGAGCTGCGCCGGCTCTGCGCGTTCCTGGACGTCGCGTACGAACCCGCCATGCTCGCCTACGGCGACCAGGACCACGGCGCCTTCGTCAAGGGCATCGGCGACTGGCGGGACAAGATCCGTGCCGGCACCGTCGTCGCCGCCCGCCCGCTGCCCGAGGCCGGGGAGATCCCGGAGGCGCTCCACCAGATCTGCCGCCAGTGGGGCTATCTCCGGTGAGTGACTTTTCTCACCGCCGTGGATGCCATGCTGTGACAGAGTTCGCCGGTGATTTGCCCGCTGTTCCCCGCAACCTCCGATATGTTGCCCTTCGTGATCAACGGGCTTTCCCGCCGCACCTTGTTCGCCGGAACTCTCGCCGGCCTCGCGGCGCCCTCAGCGGCCTCCCTGGCCCCCTCGGCGGCAGGCGCGGCAGCCGTCCGCGGCCGCCTCCCCTCACGGCCGAACATCCTGCTCGTCCTGGCCGACGACCTCGGATGGGGTGAGATCGGCAGCCAGGGACAGCGCAAGATCCACACGCCCAACCTGGACCGGATGGCCGCCGAGGGCGTGCGGTTCGCGACGGCGTACTCGGGGGCGCCGCTGTGCGCGCCGGCACGCTGCGCGTTGCTCACCGGGCTGCACGCCGGCCACGGCACCGTGCGCGACAACCCCGAAGGCGGGCCGCAACACTCGCTCACCGACGCCGACCTCACCTTCGCCGAGCTGCTGCGCCTGTCCGGCTACCGGACGGCCTGCATCGGCAAGTGGGGCTTCGGCCCGGAGCAGCCCCAGCAGGCCTCCCATCCGAACGTGCGCGGTTTCGACGAGTTCTTCGGCTACATCACCCACCGGCACGCCCACCACTACTTCCCGTCCTACCTGTGGCACAACGACAGGAGGGTGTCCATCCCCGGCCGGTCGTACGCGCCGCACCTGTTCCGCGAGAAGGCGACCGAGTTCATCGCCAAGGGCGACGACGACCCGTTCCTGCTCTACTACGCCAGCAACCTGCCGCACGCGCCCAGCGCCATCCCCGGCGACACGGGCGTCTACGAGAAGGAGCCGTGGAGCGATGCGAACCGCCGCCACGCCGCACAGGTGACACGGCTCGACACCGACGTCGCCGCCCTGCTGCGGGCGCTGCGGGACGCGGGCGTCGCCGAGCGCACGCTCGTGCTGTTCACCAGCGACAACGGCCCCCACCGTGAGAAGGGCGTGACGCCCCGGCTGTTCAACTCCAACGGCCCGTACCGCGCCGACAAGCGCGACGTGTACGAAGGCGGCATCCGCGTGCCGCTGATCGCCTGGTCGCCCGGGTTACGCCACCGCGTCGAGCGGCAGCCGGTCGCGTTCTGGGACGTGCTGCCGACGCTGGCGGACCTGGCGGAGGTGCCGGTGCCCGCCCACCTCGACGGGCGGTCGTTCCGCGGCCTGCTCACCGGCGGCGACGCGCCCGAGCACGACCACCTGGTGTGGAACCGGCCGCGCAAGGCCCAGGCCATCCGGCGCGGCCGGTGGAAGGTCGTCCGGTTCTCCCCGAACATCGCCGGAGCCGGGCCCGAGGGCCGGGTCGAGCTCTACGACCTGTCCGCCGACCCCGGCGAGAAGCTCGACCTGGCGGCGGACCGTCCCGAGCTGACCGCCGAGCTGCTGGCCACCCTCGACGCGTCCATCGGGCCCGACCCACGCATCCCGTACGGGCTGCGCACGCAGCTCACGGACGACCAGGTCATCGTGACCCTGCACAACGGGTCGTCCCGCCCGTGGCGCGGGGTCGAGCTGGGACTCGACGGGCCACGCAAGCGGCGGGCGCACCGGGTGGCGCGGCTGGAGCCGGGCACGGCGATCACGGTCGGCTTCCCGCTGCCCGCCAAGCGCCGCGGCCGCATCGTCGCGCGTGCCGCCTTCACCGCGGGCGGCCGCAGGCAGGTCTTCCGCGCACGGCACACCAAGCGCACGGACGCGCCGCCCACGCTCCGGCCCGTCACGTGAGCACGTCGCCTGTCGCCCGGCGAACGAGCTTCGGGCGGCAGGCGACGTGAGCCCCGGCGACGCGTGAGGGGGGAGGGCCGTGCGAGGCCCTCCCCCCTCATTTCGGCGCGCGAGCACCCTCGCGCGGGACGCTCAGCGGGTGGCGTAGGCGCGAATCACCTCCTGCGCCAGGGTGTTGCCGTTGACGTCGGAGGCGTTCAGCCGCAGCGAGACGAACCCGGACGGCGACCGGCCGACGGTCGTCTCATACCTCCGCTCGCCCTTGTCCCGCAGGCGGACGGTCTTCCACGTGGCTCCGTCGTCGTACGACACCTCCAGCGAGACGTCCTTGATCGCGCTCTGCTCCGCGCCCTCCTGGTGGTAGAGGGACAGGCCCAGCTTGCGCGACCCGGCCCGGTTCTTCAGGTCGACCGGCGCGTCGAACGTGGCCAGCAGCAGCGGGATCACCGCCGTTTCCGCGGCCCGCTCGGAGGCGAAGGTCCACACCCCCTTGGTACGGGTGGACAACTTCGCCCAGCCGGCCTCGTTGGCCAGGTCGTACTCGATCCGGTAGCCAGCCTTCTCCGGGGAGAGCGTGCCCGAGCCCGACGGCAGGTAGTTCGTCTGCCACAGGAGCGTGTCGCCCTGGTAGAGCCTGAAGTCGGTCGTCATGCCGTGCTCGAACTTGCTGGTGTAGGTGTCGCCGTAGTTGCGGGCGGCGTCCACGAAGCCCTGCATGGACACGCGCAGCTTGTCGCCCTCCCTGCGCACGGGGTTGCGCGGGTTGACGCCCGGCAGCAGCGGCTGCTTGAACACCGAGCGTCCGACCCGCTCGCCCGCCTCGTACGGGCGGAAGTCCGGCGAGGACAGCGCGATGCGCGGCGTGTCCGGGTGCGGCCACATGGTGTTGTAGTGCCGCTCGGGAACGCCGGCCGACGTTGTCCAGCGCAGGTCGGGCCCGGGGGTGACGTAGTCGGTCCTGGTGCGCGGCGCCTTGGCCATCGGATGGTTCGTGGAGACCGACGTGGTGTCCCAGGGCTGGAAGACGAACCTGGCCTCGTTCACCGTCACGTCGTCGGCGAGCTGGGTGTGGAAGTCCGTCTCGATCCTCGCCAGCGACCTCGACCTGACCACGTACCGCGGCTTGTCGCGCACCTGACCCTTCTCCTGAAGGAACAGGTCGTAGACGTACGGGCTGGCGACGATGCCCTTGGCCACGATCGGCACCGGCAGCCGGCGCAGCCGCTCGACGAGCTTCAGCCCTTCCTCGTGCGTCAGCCGCACGGTCGGGACGGCGAGCTTGACACCGTTGCCGCCGGTGGTGACGTCGTGGCCCGGCTGGTCGCTGTAGACGGCCACCATCCTCGCCCCGGCCGCCGCGGCCGCGTTGGACTGCGTGGAGACCGGGACTCCGGGGGTGCGGCGGATGACGGCGAGTTTGCCGCGCAGGTCGCGGGCCTTGATCTCGCCGGGGCCGCCTCGTCCCGCGTCGGCCGCCATGAGCAGCCGGGTGCCGTCCAGACGCGGATATTCGGTGGCGAAGTCGCTGAACTGAACCGGGTCCACGTACTGGGGCTCCAGTTCGAGCCCGGGAGTGGTGAGGGTGATCTCGGGAGCCGTCAGCCGCCACCGGGTGGAGACGGCGAACGTGCCCTTGGTGACCTTCTTGGTGGGCTGGACGAACAGCCGCTCCTCGACCTGGCCGCCGGGCGCGATGTGGGTGCCGCCGCGCAGCGCGCTGCCCTGCTCCCCCGCCCGGTACCACCGCAGCGCGGCGGCCGAGCCGGTGTTCCGCTTGGTCCTGTGGTCGGGCGTCTCGACCTCGACCTCTACGGCCTTGCGGGCGTCCAGCACCACCTCGGTGTCCTCGGTGATCGTCATCTCGGGGTCGCCGAGCAGGCTCTCGTTGAGCGGCGTGCCCTTGGCGGTGCTGTCCTGGGTGGCCGGCATGGTGAAGATGTGGCCGAGCACCGAGTACGTGCCGGGCTTGACGAGCAGGCACGTGCCCTTGCCGTACTTCTGCTCGGTGCACGGCTGCGCGGGCTCGCCGGGAAGCACGCGGCCGACCAGGGTGCCCTCGTCCAGGTCGAGCACGGTGAAGCCGCCGCGGCCCGGGCGGCCGTCCCTGGCGATGCCGCGTACGCGCAGCTCGACGCGCTTCTCCTCGACCTCGGCGGTCAGCAGCGTGCGCACGGGTGCGCCGCCCGCGACGGCGGCCGTCAGCTCCTGGCGCACGAGGCCCGTCTTGTCCGCCTTGAGCGTGACCGTGGCCTCGGCCGTCCCCGACGCGGGCACGGTGAGCCCGGCCGGCTCGACGGCGAACGCGCCGCCGCTCGACAGGTCCAGCTCCGCGGGCTGCTGCCCGAGGTTGTGGTAGGTGACGGTGAGGCTCTTCTCCTCGCCGGGGGCGAGCCTGCCGAAGTTGACCGAGCCCGCCGAGACCGCGACCGGGTTCTTCAGGGCGGCGGCCACGTCGATCCTGCCCGCGCCCTGCGCGTCGACGGGGATGTCCTGGCCCGGCCTGGCGGTGGCCATGAGCAGCGACTTCAGCTCGCCTCCCGTGACACCGGGGCGGGCCTGCCGCAGCAGCGCCGCCGCGCCCGCGACGTGCGGGGTGGCCATGGAGGTGCCGGACATCGCGGCGTGGCCGCCGCCGGGCTTTGCGGCGGAGATCTCCACGCCCGGCGCGGTCACGTCCGGCTTGACGGCCTGGTCGGCGACGATCGGGCCCTTGCTGGAGAAGTCGGCCAGCCGGTCCTCGCGGTCGACCGCCCCGACGGTCAGCGCCTCGGCGGCGTCGCCGGGGGTGCCCACGCACGAGTCGCAGCCGTCGTTGCCCGCGGCCACCACGAACAACGTCCCGTACTGCTCGGTCAGCCGGGAGACCGCGGCGGTCAGCGGGCCGCCCGGCTCCGGGCTGCCCAGGCTCATGTTGACGATCTCGGCGCGCTGCTCGCCCGCCGCCCACTCCATGCCGTCGATGATCCACGACAGCTGGCCGAAGCCGTCGCCGCCCAGGACCCGGCCGTTCAGCAGCCTGGCGCCGGGCGCCACGCCCTTGCCCCCGCCGTCCGTGCCGGCGCCCGCGATCGTGCTCGCGACGTGGGTTCCGTGGCCGTGCGGGTCGCCCGTGACGTTCTCGCCGGTGAAGTCCCGCTGACCGGAGACCTTGCCTGCGAGGTCGGGGTGCGCGGCGTCCACACCGGTGTCGAGCACGGCGACGGTGGTGCCGGCGCCGTCGTACCCGGCGGCCCAGGCCTCGGGCGCGCCGATCTGCGGCACGCTGTGCTCCAGGACCGGCTTCACCTTGCGGTCGAGCCAGATCTTCGACACGCCCGCCAGCGGCCCGGCGGCGCGGGCGCCCGGGCCGTCAAGCTTGGCCAGCTCGGCCCCGAACGCCGCCGCGTCCCGCTCGGCCACCGACACACCCGTCCCGCCGATGCTCTCCAGCGTGCGGACCTGCTTCACGGACGGCACCGCGGCCTTGGGGGCGTTCCCCGCGTAGGTGAAGATCAGCGGGATGGCGTCGTCGTACCCCTGCTCGGCCAGCGCCGTCACGTTGAACAGCGCGCTGTCGAGCCGCTCGGGCACCAGGGCGGCGACGTCGTCGGGGATGACGCTCAGCTCTCCGCCTGACTCCAGCACCTGGAACGTCGGCACCGAGCCGTCCGCCCGGGGCGCGGGCGTGACCGCCACGGTCCTGTGCTCGCCGTCCACGGCGCGCACGCGTACGCGATCACCGGTGACCAGCGTGATCTCGTCGCGCGCAGCGTCGCTCGTGAACTCCACGGGCGGCGCGGCGGTCGCGTGCGCGCCAGGGGCCGACAGCAGCGCGGCGGTCATGGCGGCCGTGGCGGCCATGACCGTCCCGCGCCGCCACCGCCCTTGTCTCGCGCGCCCTAACCCATGCAGCATGAACGACCTCCAGAAATCGGTAAGCACGAATACCCGACTTCCTAGCGGCCCTGAGCTGGCGTTGTCTATGAAGTTGGCGTGGCCAGATCCCGACTTGTCGTGGATCCGCCACCCCCTGGGCGCATCCTCACGCTGTCCGCGGATGCGGCCGGGGGTCGGGTGACCCAAGCTTCGAACTCATGGACGCGGGCGGCTGGGTGTGGTCGCCCGTCGCCGGCGCGGGCGGCGGTGACGATGGCCAGCGGCCCGTCCTGGCGCAGCCGCACCCACGCGGCGTGGAAGGCGCTGCCCGGCGCGATCTCCGCGCGGCGCTCGGGCCGTCCGCTCGCTCGGTCTGGCCGACACCCTGCTCCGGGTGGCGTTGCCGGGCGCGATCGGGATGCTTAACGTGCTGTTGATGCGTACAGCGTTTCAGGCGATCCCCCGGGAGATGGACGAAGCGGCGATCATCGACGGGGCGACGGCGTGGCAGCGGCTGCGCCACATCGGCCTGCCGAACGTGCGCGGCATGCTCAGCGTGGTCACGATCTTCGCGTTCATCGGAGCCTGGGACGACTTCCTGTGGCCGCTCATCGTCCTGACCGACCCCGCCAACTACACTCTCACGGTCGGCCTGCAGTATTCGAACGGCACGTTCAGCGCCAACCCGCGGCTGATCGCGACAGGCACGATGATCTCCTTCCTGCCGATCGTGATCGTCTTCGCGGCACTCCAGCGCTTCTTCTTCAAGGGCGTGGAGGAAGGCGCCATCAAAGGCTGACAATCCCCCTTTTTGTGTTAGGAGTCCCTGATGCACGACGACCGCGACCTGGTCGAAGCCCGCCTGAAGCGTGTGCTGAACGAGCGGATCCGCCCCGCCCTTTATCCCGAGTCGGTGCCGCTGGAGGTGGCCGTCTGGCATGCGCCGGACGAGCCCGTACCGGTCGCCGAGGGGCTGGCCGCGACGCCTGAGCCGATCGCGGTGGGCGACGCGTGGGGCGCGCCGTGGGGCACGAGCTGGTTCACCGTCACCGGCACGGTGCCGGAGCGGTGGGCGGGCCGGACCGTCGAAGCCCTGCTCGACCTGGGCTTCGACGAGGACATGCCCGGTTTCCAGTGCGAGGGTCTGGTCTACCTCGCCGACGGCACACCGGTGAAGGGGCTCAACCCGCGCAACCAGTGGGTCCGCGTCGGCGCCCCCGTCAAGGGCGGCGAGCAGGTGCGCCTGCACGTCGAGGCCGCCTCCAACCCCGTCATCCTCGGCCGCCACCCGTTCCAGCCGACCCGGCTCGGCGACAAGGAGACGGCCGGGAGCGACCCCCTCTACCGGCTGACCCGCATGGACCTGGCCGTCTTCGACGAGACCGTGTGGCAGCTCGTGATGGACCTTGAGGTGCTCGGCGAGCTGATGCACGAGCTGCCCGTCGACGGCGCCCGCCGCTACGAGGTGCTGCGGGCCGTCAACCGGGCGCTGGACGCCGTGGACCTCCAGGACGTCAACGGCACGGCCGCCGCCGCCAGGGCCGAACTGACCGGCGTGCTGTCGGCCCCCGCCGTGCCGTCGGCGCACCGCGTCAGCGCCGTCGGCCACGCCCACATCGACTCGGCCTGGTTGTGGCCGCTGCGCGAGACCGTGCGCAAGGTGGCCCGCACCGCGTCCAACATGACGGCGCTGCTGGAGGACGAGCCGGACTTCGTGTTCGCCATGTCCCAGGCGCAGCAGTGGGCGTGGATCAAGGAGCACCGGCCCGAGGTCTGGTCGAAGGTGACCAAGGCGGTGGCCTCCGGCCGGTTCGTCCCGGCGGGCGGCATGTGGGTGGAGTCCGACACGAACATGCCCGGTTCGGAGGCGATGGCCCGGCAGTTCGTGCACGGCAAACGTTTCTTCATCGACCAGTTCGGCGTCGACAACGAGGAGGTGTGGCTGCCCGACACGTTCGGCTTCGCGGCCGGGCTGCCGCAGATCATCAAGGCGGCCGGGTCGAAGCGGCTGCTCACGCAGAAGATCTCGTGGAGCCAGACGAACACGTTCCCGCACCACACGTTCCTGTGGGAGGGCCTCGACGGCACAAGGATCTTCACGCACTTCCCGCCCGTCGACACCTACAACTGCTCGATGACGGGCGGCGAGCTGGCCCACGCGGCCCGCAACTTCAAGGACAAGGGCATCGCCCGCCACTCGCTCGCGCCGACCGGCTGGGGCGACGGAGGCGGCGGCACGACGCGCGAGATGGTCGCCAAGGCCGCCCGGGTACGCGACCTGGAGGGCTCACCCGCCGTCACGTGGGAGACGCCCGCCGACTTCTTCGCCAAGGCGGAGGCGGAATATCCCCACCCGCCGGTCTGGGCCGGCGAGCTCTACCTGGAGCTGCACCGGGCGACCCTGACCAGCCAGGCCAAGACGAAGCAGGGCAACCGCCGCAGCGAGCACCTGCTGCGGGAGGCCGAGCTCTGGGCGGCGACCGCGGCCGTGCGCGCCGGGGCGCCCTACCCGTACGCGCGGCTCGACCGGATCTGGAAGACGGTGCTGCTGCACCAGTTCCACGACATCCTGCCCGGCTCGTCGATCGCGTGGGTGCACCGGGAGGCGCGCAGGACGTACGAGCTGGTGGCGGAGGAGCTGAACGCCGTCATCGACACCGCGCAGCGCGCGCTGGCCGGCGACGCCTCCGGCGGCACGCTCGTCTTCAACGGCGCCCCGCACGCCCGCCGCGGCGTCCCCGCAGGCGGCGCGGCACGTCCGGAGGCCGGCGTGCGGACCTCCGCGGGTGACCGCGACGGCGGGGGTCACGTTCTGGACAACGGCCTGCTGAGGGTGGAGATCGACGCCCGCGGCCTGATCGTGTCGGTCCACGACGTGGCCGCCGACCGGGAGACGGTCGCCCCGGGCCAGGTGGCCGGGCTGCTGCAGGTGCACCCCGACTTCCCCAACAAGTGGGACGCCTGGGACGTCGACGAGTTCTACCGCAACACGGGCACCGACCTGACCGAGGCCGACGAGGTGAGCCTGGTGGACGGCTCGGTCCGTGTCCGCCGCTCCTTCGGCTCGTCGAGCGTGACGCAGGTGTTCACGCTGTCCGGCCGGCGGCTCGACATCGACACCGAGGTCGACTGGCACGAGACGGAGAAGTTCCTGAAGCTGGCCTTCCCGCTGGACGTGCACGCCGACCGGTACGCCTCCGAGAGCCAGTACGGCCACGTCTTCCGTGCCACGCACACCAACACCAGCTGGGAGGCGGCCAAGTTCGAGGCCTGCAACCACCGCTTCGTGCACGTGGAGGAGCCGGGCTGGGGCGTCGCGCTGGTCAACGACTCGACCTACGGCCACGACGTCACCCGCACCGCCGGTGACGCGGGCACGACCACGACCGTACGCGTCTCGCTGCTGCGCGCCCCCCGTTTCCCCGACCCGGAGACCGACCAGGGGGTGCACCGCTTCCGCCACGCGCTCGTGCCGGGCGCCACGATCGGCGACGCGGTCCGCGAGGGCTACGTCGTCAACCTGCCCGAGCGCCGCGTGCCCGGCGACGCCGAGGTGGCGCCGCTGGTGACGGTGGACGACGACGCGGTGGTGGTGAGCGCCGTCAAGCTCGCCGACGACGAGAGCGGCGACGTGATCGTGCGCTTCCACGAGTCGAGGGGCGGCCGGGCGCGGGCCACGCTGACGCCGGGCTTCCCGGTGGCGCAGGTGGTCGAGACGGACCTGCTGGAGCGTCCCACGGCCGAGCCGCGGCGCCACGACGGCCCGGTGCCGCTGACGCTGCGCCCGTTCGAGCTGGTGACCTTGCGATTCAAGCGGGCGTGATCAGGCCGCGTGATCAGGTCAGGGCCGCCCGGCGAGGGCCGGGCGGCCCGCTCAGCCGCTGAGCAGCGCCCCCAGGCGGGGCGCGTACGTGGCGTGGAAGACCAGCGAGGCCGCGCCGATCGCGGCGGCGTCCGCCGCGATCGGCGAGGTCTCCACCTGGACCGCGTGCAGCCGCCTGGCCAGCGACCTGCTCGACACGGCCGCCGCGACCACCTCGCGGTAGATCCCGCCCACCTCCCTGAGCGCGGGCCCGCCGAGCACGAGCAGGTCGATGTCGAGCATGTTCACCACGCTCACGGCGGCGTCGGCCAGCCTCCCGGCCACGCGTTCGATCACGGCGCGGGCCTCGGGCTCGCCGCGCGCGGCCGCCGCGCAGATGGCGGCGTGGTCGGACCCGTCGCCCAGCGCCGCCTCGATGGCGCTCGGGCAGCAGACGGCCTCGACGCATCCCCTGTTGCCGCAGTAACACTCGGGGCCGTCCGGTTCGACCGTCATGTGGCCGAACTCGGCGGCGTTCAGCGACCGCCCGCGATAGACCTGGTTGTCGAGGAAGATCCCGCCCCCGATGCCCGTCCCCAGGTAGAGGTAGGCGAAGCTCGGCGTGGCCCGCGCGGTCCCGGCCCACCGCTCCCCGATCGCCGCGGCGGTCGCGTCGTTGTCGACGGTGACGGGAAAACGGGTGTGCTCCTCCAGCAGGCTCTTGATCGGCATCTGGTCCCAGCCGGGCAGGCGCGGCGGCGACACCATCACGCCGTCGCCGTCCAGCGGCCCTGGGCAGGCCAGGCCCACGCCCAGCACCTTGCCGTCGGCGACCCCCGCCTCCCTGAGGATGCGCCGTGCGGCCCTGGCCATCTGCCGCACCACGGCGTCCGGCTTGTGCCCCGGCCGCACCGGCAGGCGCAGCCGCGCGACCGGCCGCCCGGCCAGGTCGGCGAGCACGCAGGAGATCTCCCCGGGATCGAAGTGCACGCCGATGGCGTAGCCGGCGCCCGGGTCGACCCGCAGGATCGTACGCGGCTTGCCCCCGTTGGACGGTGCGGAGCCGTCCTCGATGACCAGCCCCTCCTCCAGCAACCGACGGACGATCACCGACACGGTCTGCGCGGTCAACCTGGTGCGGGCCGCGATCTGGACGCGGCTGATCCCGTCGGAGGCCTGGATCGCCTCCAGCACCACGGCCCGGTTGTAGCTCCCCACCTTGGGCAGGTTCGTGCCCAGCTGCATGTCGCCAATATCACACAGACTGTTGACTTTGTAAATCAAATGGATTTAGCTTCTCGGCAACCCCAAGGAAACTTCCCTGGCAACCCAAGAACCACCGGGAGCCCGTGATGAGACGTACGCTGGCCGGTTCCCTCCTGCTGCTGACAGCTGTGGCCGGCTGTGGCGCCGACACCGAGCAGAACGCCTCCGGCAGCAAGGAACTCGAGGTCCTCTACAAGGTCGAGCCGACGTGGCCGCATCTGGAGAAGATGCTCACGGACGCCAAGAAGCAGTACGAAGCCGCTCACTCCGGCGTCACCATCAAACTCACGCCCGTCCAGGGCAACAACGAGGCCTACTACACCAAGCTGGCCCTGCTCAACCGCTCTCCTGACTCGGCTCCCGACGTCTACCTGCACGACACGTTCCAGGTGAACGCCGACGTCGCGGCGGGCAAGCTGGCCCCCCTGGACGACTACCTGGCCAAGTGGCCCGACTGGAGCGAGCAGTTCCCCGACTCGGTCAAGCAGGCCGCCAAGGGTGGCGACGGCAAGATCTACGGCGTCCCGATCAGCACCGACACGCGCGGCCTCTGGTACCACAAGGACGTCTTCGCCAAGGCCGGCCTGCCCGTCCCGTGGGAGCCGAAGACCTGGAACGACGTCCTGACGGCCGCCCGCACGATCAAGCAGAAGCTGCCCGGCGTTCTGCCCTTCACCATGTACTCGACGAAGATCCACGGCGAGGCGTCGACCATGCAGGGCTTCGAGATGCTCCTGTACGGCACCCCCGGCGGCACCCTCTACGACGAGGCGCAGAAGAAGTGGGTGGCCGGCGGCAAGCAGTTCACCGACGCGCTGACGTTCGTCAACACCATCTACCGCGAGGAGCTCGGGCCCAAGCAGGCCGACGCGCACAACGCCAAGCTGGCCGACAAGGTGAACTACGAGTGGTTCCCCAACGCCAAGCTGGGCATCGCGCTCGACGGTGCGTGGACCGCCTCGGCGTGGAAGCCGACCAGCACCAAGCCGTGGGCGGAGTGGAAGGACAAGATGGGCTGGACGGCCATGCCGACGCAGAACGGCGAGGAGCCGGGCGCGGTCAGCATGTCGGGCGGCTGGGTGATGGCGATGAGCTCCTACGCCAAGAACAAGCAGGAGGCGTGGGACTTCATCGCGGTGGCCACCAACAAGGAGAACTCGCTGACGTACGCGCTGGGCTCTGGCGACCTGGCCCCCCGCAAGGACGTCGCGGCCGACCCGAAGTACACGGGCGACAACCCGAGCGTGAAGTTCTTCACCGACCTGGCCTCGGTGACCCACTACCGGCCGGCGTTCGAGGAGTACCCGAAGGTGTCGGCCCAGATCCAGGAGGCCCTGGAGTCCGTCACCACGGGGGCGCAGACTCCTGAGGAGGCCACCGCCACCTACGCGAAGGCGCTGCCCACCGCCGTGGGCGGCCCCGACAAGGTGCTGGCCAAATGACGGTCGCCACAGCGCCGGCCCCGCCCGTGACGAGCCCGCCCCCCAGCGGCTCGTCGCGGCGCGGGGTGCTGCGCTGGCTGCTCCCTCTGGGGCCGGCCGTCGTCCTGCTGGCGCTCTTCCTCGCCGGCCCCATCCTGTGGAGCGTCTACGTCGCCTTCACCAACGAGACGCTCACCGGCTCGGCCTCGGTCAACTCCGAGTTCGTCGGCGTGGCCAACTTCACCAGGCTCTTCAACGACCCGAACTTCATCAACTCGTTCGTCCTCACGTTCGTCTTCGTGATCGGGTCGGCCGTCATCGGCCAGAACACCCTGGGGCTGATCATCGCCCTGCTCCAGCGCGGGCGCGGCCGGGTGACGCGCAGCGTCGTCAACGGCGTCGTCATCGCCGCCTGGGTGGTGCCCGAGGTGGTGGCGGCGGCCTGCTGGTTCTCGTTCCTGGCCGAGGAGGGCACGCTCAACTCGGTGCTCGGCATCTCCCAGGAGTGGCTCTACACGGCCCCGATGCTGGCGGTGATCCTGGCCAACGTCTGGCGCGGCACCGCGTTCTCCATGCTGGTGTACTCGGCCGCCCTCTCCGAGGTGCCGAAGGACCTGGTGGAGGCCGCCGCCGTGGACGGAGCGGGCCCGGGCCGCCGCCTGCTGCACATCACCCTGCCTCTGATCCGCAGATCCATCATGGCCAACCTCATGCTGATCACCCTGCAGACCCTGGCGAGCTTCGGCCTCATCTACGCCCTCACCGGCGGCGGGCCGGGCACGGCCAGCCAGACCACGCCGCTCTACATGTACGAGCAGGCGTTCCGCTACTTCGAGATCGGCTACGGCTCCGCGATCGCCCTCGTCATGCTGGTGATCGGCGCCCTGTTCTCGCTGATCTACCTGCGCCTGATCAAAGTGGAGGACGCGTGACCAGGCTCGCGGCCCGCGCAGCGGCGGGCCTGTCGCTCCTCATCATCTGCCTGGCCTTCCTCGGCCCGTTCCTGTGGGTGGTGATCTCCTCGGTCCAGCCGGAGGCGACCCTCGCCGCGCAGCCGACCCTGACCTTCTCGCTGGACAACTTCACGGCGGTGCTGACGTGGGAGACGCTGATCCTCCCGCTGATCAACTCCATCGTGATCTCGGGGTCCACGGCGATCCTGACGGTGCTCGTGGCCGGCCTGGCCGCCTACCCGCTCTCCCGCTACCAGCTCCGCTACCGCCGGCACTTCATGCTGACGCTGCTGTTCACCACCGGCCTGCCGATGACGGCGGTCCTGGTGCCGGTCTACGCGATGTTCTTCCGCTTCAACCTGTACGGCTCCGTGCCGGCGATGGTGTTGTTCCTGACGGCCAGCTCGCTGCCGTTCTCGATCTGGATGATGAAGAACTTCATGGACGGGGTTCCGGTGAGCCTGGAGGAGGCGGCATGGGTGGACGGCGCCGGCTGGGTGCGGTCGCTGACGGCCGTGGTGGGCCCGCTCATGGCGCCGGGCATCGCGGTGGTGGCGATCTTCGTGTTCGTCGGGCAGTGGGGCAACTTCTTCGCCCCGTTCGTGCTGATGGACACACCGGAGAAGCAGCCGGCCGCGGTGACCATCTATACCTTCTTCTCCCAGTACGGGCAGGTCGCCTACGGCCAGCTGGCCGCGTTCTCCATCCTCTACACGGCCCCGGCGGTGATCCTCTACGTGGCGGTGAACAAGTATCTGGCCGGCTCGTTCAGCTTCGCCGGCTCGGTGAAGGGCTGAGGCCTGCCGGGCGTACGATCCGGCCTGCGGGGGTCCGTGGCCTCTTGCCGAAAAACTGACTGAACGTTAGACATGAGTGTCACCATTCGGCAGAGAACGGAGCTTCTATGCCCTCGCAGGCCAGTTCGCGTCCGAGCCCCCGTCTCCCGCGAGCCCTCGGGGCCGTGACGGCCACGGCGGCCGGGATGCTCGCTCTCGCCGCGACGCTCTCTCCCGCGGCCGCGCTGGCCGCGCCGCCCTCCCCCTCGTCGGTGCTGGTCTGCCTGCCGGACACGCCCGTCTGCCAGGAGGTCCGCGGGGCGCCCGGCGACTTCCGCCTCTGGTTCAAGATCAACAACGCCCCCGCTCCCGTGGCCCTGTCCTTCACCGTCAACGGCTCCCCCGCCTCCGGCTCCGTCTCCACGCAGGTCGTCGGCGAGGCAATCGAAGGAGAGTTCCGGCCCGTGACACCGCTGGTCAGCGGAGACGAAGCGTGCCTCAGCTACGCCGGCGGCAGCGGCGAACACTGCGCCACCGCCCCGTGACGAGCGCGCCACCGGAAGGACATTCTGGCCGAACAGGGATGGTTGAAAGGCGTACGGTTGTCGCATGGCTGCGACCCCAGAAACGGTGCACTGGCGCGGCGTGCACCACCTCGCCCTGGTGACCGCGGACATGGACGCCACCGTGCGCTTCTGGCACGGCGTGCTCGATGCCCGGCTGGTCGCCACCCTCGCCGTCCCCGCGTTCAGGCACTACTTCTTCGAGGTGGGGCCGGGCAACACCGTCGCCTTCTTCGAATACACCGACCAGCCCATCGACAGCTTCGCCAAACCCGCCGGCGTGCCGTACGCCAGGGCGGCGCAGTTCGACCACCTGTCCCTGCACCTGCCGGACGAGGACGCGCTCAACCGGATGCGCGACCGGCTCAAGGCGCACGGCTGCGAGGTCACCGACGTCATCGACCATGGTTTCCTGCGCTCGATCTACTTCAGCGACCCCAACGGCATCGCCCTTGAGGCCTCCTGGTGGACGCTCGACCCGACCGGCCGCCCCGCGGACCACGCCGACGAGCGGCTGTTCGCCGACCCCGACCCCGTGCCCGCCGTCCGCGAGCTGCGCGACGACGGCCGCCTCCACCACACGGCCGCGACGAAGCTCGTCGACGGCATCATCGAGGATCTCCGGCGCGAAGGCGTCACCCTGGAGCCGTGAGCGCGCCGGATCCCCCGAGGGGTCACCCCCGGAGGATCCGGCGGCCGTCAGGCGCAGGTGTAGCCGGACGGCGTCTGCGTGTTCCCGTTCGGCCGGGTGACCTGGAAGCCGAAGCTGGTGCTGGCGTTCGGTGCCAGGGTGCCGTTGTAGCCGGCGTTCCTCGCGGTGACGGTCTGCCCGCTGACGGTCACGGCGGCGTTCCACGAGCCGGCCAGTGTGTGCCCGGACGGCAGGGTGAAGGTGACGGTCCAGCCGGTTATGCCGGACGTGCCGGTGTTGGTGACGGTCACCGGCTGCACGACGTACCCGTTGCCCCACTGGGTCTGCACGGTGCCCGTGGCGGTGCAGCCGTCCCCTCCGCTGCCGCCCTCGGCCGTGGTGAACGTGGTCGTGGGCGAGTTGCCGGACAGGTTGCCGGCGCCGTCGCGCGCCCGTACGTACACCACGTACTCGGTCTCGGGGCTCAGCCCGCTCAGGGTGATGGAGTTGGTGGTGGTCGTGCCGAGTTGCGTGTCGTTGGCCCCCTGCTCACGGTAGACGTTGTAGCCGGCCAGCCCGCTGCCCCCGCTGTCGGTCGAGGCGGTCCACGTCAGCCTGGCGGAGTTGGCGGTGACGTTGCTCGACGACGGTGTGCCGGGCGTGCTCGGCGCCGTGGTGTCGTCGCCGCCCGAGCCGTCGTCGAGCGCGTCGTGCACGGCGTCGTAGGCGGGCTTGCTCTGGTAGTTCTCGTCATAGATGAGCGCCGCTCCCTCTCCCGGGAACGTGTCCGGCACCCACGAGTGCCTGTCGGTGAAGCCCCAGATCGTCACGCCCGCGCAGGCGCTGACGGCCAGGCAGGCGTTGACGGCGTTGCGGTAGTAGGTCGCCTGCGTGGCGTCCTTGGAGGAGTTCCTGGGCAGCTGCATGCGGATGTCCAGCTCGGTGATGCGCACCTGGACACCGAGGGCGGCGAAGCGCTCCAGGTTCTGTTGCAGGTCGTTCGGGAAGCCGTACTGGATGGAGAGGTGGCCCTGGAAGCCGACGCAGTCGACGGGCACGCCCTGCTGGCGCAGCGACCGGACCAGGTTGTACATCGCGGTGCTCTTGGCGTTGATGCTCTCGACGTTGTAGTCGTTGATGCACAGCCGGGCGTCGGGGTCGGCCTCGCGCGCGGCCCTGGAGGCGTCGGCGACGAAGCTCTGGCCGAGCGTGTTGTACCAGAAAGACGAGCGCCAGCCGCCGTTCTCGTCGAAGATCTCGTTCACCACGTCCCACGAGACCACGGCCGGGTTGTCGGCGTAGCGCCCGACGACCTCGGCGATGTGGTTCTCCATCGCCTCGCGCATGGCGCCGGCGCCGAGGCCTTGCACCCAGCCGGGCGTCTGGTTGTGCCACACGAGCGTGTGGCCGTGGACCTGCTGGTTGTTCTGGGTGGCGAAGTTGACGATGGCGTCTGCTCCGGAGAAGTTGAACTGGCCCGGGTTGGGCTCGGTGGTGTCCCACTTCATCACGTTCTCGGCGGTGATCTGGTTGAACTCGGTGGCCGCGATGGTGCGGTACGCGCTCTCGTTGGACAGCGGGCTGGTGGCGAGCGCCGCACCGATGAACTTGCCCCGGCTCTGCGCGTGCGTCCGCAGGGGCGCGGACGCTTCGGCCGAGGTGACGGGGAGGAGGAAGGTCAGGAGCATCCCCACCAGGGTGAGGGCTCTGATGAGCGAGGACGAACGCACGGACATCTACCTCCGGAGGCAGGCACTCGGTTCCGAAAGTTTTCGACCCGGACAGGATCGCACCGGAGACGGTATGGACAGGCATCCACGCGGTCAACGCCGAGCCCGAGCCCGCCACATAAGGGCAGTTGGGAGGGAGAAACTATCGGAGCGAACGTGAAACTTTCATCGCCAGGAGGCGCCACGCTCCGATTCCCGGTCGCCACGGCATCACGCACCTTTCCCCGATCGGGCCGCTACAGAAACCCCCGATCTGCCTATTTTTCCTGGTCTAGCGTGACGTACCTACCGGTCGGTACTGTGTTTTCCGGAATAATCGTCCACTGCGGGAGTTCTGCGCATGTCTCTTTCGCACGCCCAGGCCCAGGACCAGCTCACCGGCCCCGGCCAGCTGTTCGAGATCGAGGAGATCGGCGACACCGGGATCCGCACCTGGAAACACGCTCCAGGCCACTTCCGCGCACTCCTGCAGACGAGCAGGCTCCACGGCGAGAAGGACTTCCTCGTCTACGAGGACGAGCACATGACGTTCGAGGAGCACTTCCGCCGCGCCGCCACCCTCGCCCACCGCCTCGTCGACGATTACGGCGTGCGCAAGGGCGACCGGGTGGCGGTGGCCATGCGCAACTACCCGGAGTGGGTGGTCTCGTTCTCCGCGGCGCTGGCGGCCGGGGCCGTCGCCGTACCGCTGAACGCCTGGTGGACGGAGGCCGAGCTGGCCTACGGCGTACGCGACTCCGGGGCCAAGGTGCTGATCGCGGACGGTGAGCGAGCCGCCAGGCTGGCCTCGACCGGCGTGCCGATGATCGTCACCAGGGGCGAGGCGCCGGAAGGGGCACGCGCGTTCGCGGAGGTGCTCGGCGAGGTCACCGCCGGCGTCGAGCTGCCCGACGTCGAGCTGTCCCCCGAGGACCCGGCCACGATCTTCTACACCTCCGGCACCACGGGCAGCCCCAAGGGCGCCCTGGGCAGCCACCGCAACCTGGGCCAGTCCCCCATGACCGTCGGCTACGGGCACATGCGCGCGCTCGCCATGGCCGGCAAGGACCCCGCCGCCTCGGCGGGCGCCCGCCGGGTCACCCTGCTGACCGTTCCGCTCTTCCACGTCACCGGCTCCTTCTCGGCCCTGACCACCTCCATGTTCAGCGGCGGCGGCCTCGTGCTCATGTACAAGTGGGACCCCGGCAAGGCGCTGGCCCTGATCGAGCGGGAGAAGGTCACCGGGATGGTCG
Source organism: Nonomuraea sp. B5E05 (assembly GCF_039880665.1). NCBI lineage: Bacteria > Bacillati > Actinomycetota > Actinomycetes > Streptosporangiales > Streptosporangiaceae > Nonomuraea > Nonomuraea sp. B5E05. Next base: position 170,405 of record NZ_JBDPMJ010000014.1, on the reverse strand, counting down.
GGGTGCCGACGAACGCCTGGCAGCTGATGTCCCACCCCGACTTCGGCACGTACGACCTGTCGTCCCTGACCAGCCTCGGCTACGGCGGCGCCCCCGCCCCGCCCAGGCTGCTGGAGCGCATCGGCGAGAACCTGCCCGACCGCGCGCCCTCCAACGGCTACGGCATGACCGAGACGAGCGCCCTGGCCATCGGCAACGGCGGCGCCGACTACCAGGCCAGGCCCGACAGCATCGGCCGCCCGCTGCCCGTGGTGGACGTGCGGGTGGTCGACCCGGCGGGCGGCGAGCTGCCGCCCGGCGAGGTGGGCGAGCTCTGCGTCCGCGGCCCCAACGTCATCATGGGCTACTGGAACAAGCCGGAGGCGACGGCGCAGACGTTCATCGACGGCTGGCTGCACACCGGCGACCTGGCCAGGATCGACGAGGAGGGTTTCGTCTACATCGTCGACCGGGCCAAGGACATGGTGATCAGGGGCGGCGAGAACGTCTACTGCGCCGAGGTGGAGGCGGCTTTGTTCGAACATCCGGCGGTGGACGACGTGGCCGTCATCGGCGTGCCGCACGACGAGCTGGGCGAGGAGGTCGGCGCGGTCGTCCGCCTCGCGCCGGGCGCCGCGGTCACGGCCGGGGAGCTGCGGGCGTTCCTGACCGGCCGGATCGCCACGTTCAAGATCCCGGTGCACGTGTGGTTCCGCGACGCCGAGCTGCCCCGCAACCCCGGCGGCAAGATCCTCAAGACCCGCCTGCGCAGGGAGATCCTGGGAGCCTGACCGGCCCGCCCGGCCGCCCTCCTCCGGGGTGTCCGGGCGCTCCCGGTCACGTCCGCCGCCGACGTGACGGTCCTCACAGAGCCGGAGTTTCCGCAGGTCGAGCCGCCTTCACTGAGCCCGCTCGCGTGCCCGCTTACCTCACGCGTAATCGCGGCCCCTATCCCGTGGCTGACATCGTTCAGGTGTCGCACCGACCACTGGAGGAGCCGAGATGACCGCTCTGACCGTCACCACCGACCGGACGAAGTTCCTGCGTCTCGTCCTGACCGCCGACGCCGTCGTCACCGGCGGCAACGGGCTGGTCTACCTGGCCGCGGCCGTACCCCTGGGCGCCCTGCTCGGCCCCGACGCTGCCCTGCTGCGCGGCATCGGCGCCTTCCTCCTCGTGTACGGCGCCGCGGTCGGCCTGCTGGCCGGCCGAGGGCTGCGCCGCACGATCAGCCCGGCCGCCACCAGAGCGGTGATCGCCCTGAACATCGGCTGGACCCTCGGCAGCATCGCCGCCGTCGTCACCGGGGCGCTGGACCTCACGACCGCCGGCGCCGTCTGGGTCATCGCCCAGGCGCTGCTCGTGGCCGTGTTCGCCGAGCTCCAGATCGTCGGCCTGCGCAGGACCCGCACCACCTGACCAAGGAGAAGACATGACCCTCGTGGAACGCTACATCGCCGCCTGGAACGAGACCGACCCGCAGGCCCGCGCCAAGGCCGTGGCCGAGTTGTGGACCGAGGACGCCACGTACACCGACCCGCTCGCCGACGTGGCCGGGCACGCCGGGATCGCCGCCGTGATCGAAGGCGCGCAGGGCATGTTCCCCGGCATGGTGTTCACGCCCGGCGAGCTGTACGACGCCCACCGCCACCTCGCCAGGTTCACCTGGCACCTGGGCCCGGCGGACGGCGAGCCGGTGGCGGTCGGCTACGACGTGGTGGAGCTGGCGGAGGACGGCCGGATCCGCAAGGTGCTCGGCTTCCTCGACCAGGCACCCGCCGCCTGATCCGACGCCTCCGAGGCCCTCGGCTCCGCCGGGGGCCTCCCGCATGCCCCGGAGAGCGTGCGCCCTGGCCGGCGTGAGTGCCTCGGAAAACGGTTTGCCCGGCCAGAACGTTCGCCGGACAATTCACTCTCGTGCTCGCTGGAGTGAAACGTCTTCTTCGTCAGCTCACCCTCGACGTGAGTCCGCTGCGCCACTCCCGCGACTACCGCCTGCTCTTCGTCTCCGGCGTCATCACGATGTTCGGGACGTTCATCACCATGGTGGCGATCCCGTTCCAGATGAAGGAACTGACCGGCTCCTACCTCGCCGTCGGGCTGGTGAGCCTGGCGGAGTTCGTGCCGATGGTGGTGTGCGGTCTGTGGGGCGGGGCGATGGCCGACGCTCACGACCGCCGCACGATCATCCTGTGGAGCGAGGTCGGCCTGCTGGTCACCTCCGGCGCGCTCATGGTCAACGCGCTGCTGCCCACGCCCCAGGTGTGGGTCCTGTACGTGGTCGGCGCCGTCTCCACCGGCCTCGCCTGCCTGCAACGGCCCAGCATGGAGGCCGTGTTCCAGCAGGTGGTCAGGCACGAGCAGCAGGGCGCGGCCGCGGTGCTGACCAGCCTGCGCTGGAACTTCGGCGCCATCGTCGCCCCGGCGCTCGGCGGCCTGCTCGTGACCACCTACGGCCCGGCGGTCGCGTACGGGCTCGACACGCTGACCTTCGTGCTGTCGCTGCCGCTGCTGTGGCGGATCCGGTCGTTGCCGCCGGCCGAGGACGCCGCGCCCGCGTCGCTGACGTCGCTGGCCGACGGGTTGCGCTACGCGGTGGGGCGCAGCGACCTGATGGGCACGTACCTGGTGGACATCGCCGCGATGGTGTTCGCGATGGCGACGGCGCTGTTCCCGTTCCTCGCCGACGAGCTGGGCGCACCCCAGGCGCTGGGGCTGCTCTACTCCGCGGGCGCGGCGGGCGCGCTGATCGCCTCGCTCACCGGCGGGTGGGCGGCCAACGTGCGACGCCACGGCCTCGGCGTGATCATCGCCGCCGCGCTGTGGGGCGCCGCGGTGGCCCTGGCCGGCCTGGCCACGAACGTCTGGCTCATCGTCGTCTGCATCGCCCTGGCGGGCGCCGCCGACATGATCAGCGGCATCTTCCGGATGACCATGTGGAACCAGACCATCCCCCGGGAACTGCGCGGCCGCCTGGCGGGCATCGAGCTGCTCTCCTACGCCAGCGGCCCGATGCTGGGCAACGCCAGGGCCGGCCTGATGGCCAACCTCGGCGGCACCCGCTTCTCCCTCGGGGCCGGCGGCCTGCTGTGCGTCGCCGCCGTCCTGGGGCTCGCCGCCGCCCTGCCGAAGTTCCGCGGGTACGACGCCCGTACGGACGAGCACGCCCTGGCGGAGAAGGACCGCAGGGAGGCGGCCACCGCGGAACCCACCCCCTGACCAGCCGCTCCCCCACCCGCGCAGCGTGCCGGACCTCACCGTCGAGCAGCGCCCAGCCTTCGGATGCGCAGCCGTACGCGGTGTGTGCACCCATTCACCTGGCGTGAGCACATTAGATTGGTAGCGTTGAATCATGACTGCCGAAGCGGTGAGCCTAGAGATGACGACTCCCTCGCTGCCCGACTGGGTTTTCCCCCCTCCCGAGGGTTTCGCCGCAGAAGACCTCGATCACATTCCGGATTTGCCTGCGCACACAGAGTTGATTGACGGAAGCTTGGTCTTCGTGAGCCCTCAAGCCTCCTTCCACATGCGTGTCACCTCGCTCCTCGAGAGCGAAGTGCGCCGCGCGGCACCGGCAGATCTCAGGGTGCGCCGGGAGATGAGCATCATCCTCGACAGGGACCAGCGCCCCGAGCCGGACCTCTGTGTCATCTCCGCCGGCGCCGAGGAGCACGCCGAACAGACTTTCTATCACGCGCGGGATGTCCTGCTGGTGGCGGAAATGGTCTCACCGGAGTCCAGAACGCGTGACCGCCAGCGCAAGCCCCAGCTCTATGCGAGCGCCGGCATCCCCCACTTCTGGCGCATAGAAAATCAGTCAGGCAAAGCAGTCGTCTACGTGTACGAGCTGGACCCCGCCACCAAGTCCTACACCCTCACAGGGATCCATCACGACAGGCTCAAGCTCACGGTCCCCTTCGACCTCGACATCGACCTCGACGCCATTGACCACATCTGAGGCTCAACCCGCCTCCCGCCACCCCTCATACCGCGCGACCAGCTCATCCACCTTGGCCAGCGCACAGTCGTCCATGCCTTCGACGACGACCAGCCACTGGGCGTCCTCGGCGTCGTCCTCCCCGGCCAGCGTCTCCCGCACCACCCGCGGCACCCCCAACGAGGGAAACCACTCCCCCAGCGTCTCGGCGACCTCTTCGGCGTCATCCCGCTCGCCGAACACCAGCAGCACACTCATAGCCTGATGGTCGCATCCCCCACTCTCACCCGCGAGCGTGTATGGCCGTTCACAAGGCGTGAGCACAATACATTGGTAGCGTTAGGCCATGACTGTCACAGCCGAACCGGTGATCAAGCAGATGACGTCTTCTTCAGTGCCCGACTGGGTCTTTCCGCCACCGCAAGGCTTCGTAGCAGAAGATCTCGATCACCTTCCGGATTTGCCTGCGCACACAGAGTTGATTGATGGAAGCTTGGTCTTCGTGAGCCCTCAGCGACACTTCCATCACTCAGTTCTGTTCCGGTTGCACAACGCCATGGAAGAGCTTGTGCCTCCAGGACACGAAGTGCTCCAGGAGATGAGCGTCAAGCTGAGTGCGCGGCAACGTCCAGAACCCGACCTGATCGTTGTGGGCCCCAAGGCGGTCATCGGTCGCGAGGTCACCTGTTTCAAGGCCGAAGACGTTGTGCTCGCCGCCGAGGTGGTCTCACCGGACTCCGAGCTACGTGACAGGGAGCGGAAGCCCGTCCTCTACGCGCAGGCGGGGATTCCTCACTACTGGCGCATCGAAGAAATTCATGGCAAACCAGCTGTATTCGTCCACGAGCTCGATCTCGGCACCATGACCTACGCACTCGCCGGCGTCCATCACGACCGGCTGAAGGTCTCCGTTCCCTTCGACATCGACATCGACCTCACCACGCTGTACACGAGCAGAACCCGGTAAGGGCCGGCACGGCACGCCGCCGCACCGGCCCTCTGGTAACGATCATCCGCGGAGCTGGGCACCCACGCGGTCGGCCGCCATCGCCACCGCCGCGTCCCGCGCCGCCGTGGTCTCCTCGACCGTCAGGGTCCGATCGGCCGCACGGAACCGCATCGAGTAGGCGAGCGACTTGTTGCCCTCGCCCACCTGCTCGCCTTCGTAGACGTCGAACAGCCGGATCGACTCCAGCAGCTCACCGGCGCCGTCGCGCAGGGCCGCCTCGACGTCGGCCACCGGCGTGAAGTCGGGCACGATCAGCGCGACGTCCTGGGTGGCCACCGGATAGGCGGAGACGGGAGGCGTCTCGACGGGGCCCGGCATGGCCGCCTCGAGCCGCGACAGCTCCAGCTCCATCGCCGACGTGCGGGCCGGCAGGCCGTAGGCCTCGATGACCCGCGGGTGCAGCTCGCCCGCGTGGCCCACCAGCGTGTCGCCGAGATAGAGGGCCGCGCACCTGCCGGGGTGCCACGGCTCGTGCTGGTCGGCGCTGATGGACAGCTCCGCCCGCGCCTCGGCCGCCACCAGCCGGGCGGCCTGCACCGCGTCGGCCCAGGAGGCCTGCCGGCCGGCACCCCACCAGCCGGACCGCTCGAACTCGCCGGTCAGCACGACCGCGACGCGCAAGGGCTGGTCGGGCAGCGCGGCCTCGATCGAGGCGAGCTCCTCGGCCGTCGGCCGGCGCTCCACCCCGAGCACCGGCGCCGCCTCGGGAGCTCCCTCTCGCGGCCGGTAGACCGGCCCGCTCTCGAACAGAGCCACGTCGGCGAACCCGCGCCCGACGTTGCGCACCAGAGTCTTGAGCAGCCCTGGCAGCAGCGTCGTGCGCATCAGCGGCTCATCCTCCGACAGCGGGTTGGCCAGCCGCATGGCGTTGCGGCGCGCGTCGTCGGCGGGCAACTGCAGGTGGTCGAGGTCGGCGGCGCTGACGAACGGGTAGCTGAGCACCTCGACGTAGCCGCCTTCGGCCAGCGCCCTGCCCACCCGACGGCGCAGCCGCTGCCCCTCGGTGAGCCCGGCGCCCGCCGGGGCGGCGGGCAGCGCCGACGGCAGGCTCTCGTAGCCCTCCAGCCGGATGACCTCTTCGGCCAGGTCGTTGGGGTCGGTGAGGTCGGGCCGCCACGACGGCGGCGTCACCGTGATCATGTCGTCGCCGGTCACGGCCAGCTTGGCCGCCAGCTCGCCACCGGTCACGACCCCGGTCGGGTCGACACCGCCCTGGCGCACGGCTGCGTCGTCACCGTCGACGACGACGCAGCCGACCTGCTGCAGCCGCGCGACCACGGTCTCCTTGGAGTAGGTGGTGCCGGCCACGGCCCCGGGGTGGCCCGACGGGATCGCGATGCGCGCCGGCGACACCTCGACCTCGGCGTGCGTGACGCCGGGCTGGACGGTGGCCCCGCCCAGCTCGGCCAGCAGCTGCACGGCCCGCCACGAGGCGACGAGCGGCAGCTCCCGGTCGACGCCGCGCTCGAACCGCTTGGACGCCTCCGACACGAGTCCGTGCCTGCGGGACTCGCGGGAGATGCCGGTCGCGGAGAAGTGAGCGGCCTCGATGACGATGTCGGCCGAGACGTCGGAGATCTCGGTCTCCAGGCCGCCCATCGTGCCCGCCATCGAGATCGGCCCCGACTCGTCGGTGATCAGGATGTCGTCGGGGTCGAGCTCGCGCACCACGTGGTCGAGCGTCTCCAGCCGCTCACCGGGCCGGGCCCGGCGCACCACGATCTCGCCGCTGAGCTTGCCCCGGTCGAACGCGTGCAGCGGCTGACCGAGCTCCAGCATCAGGTAGTTGGTGATGTCGACGGCCAGCGACACGGGACGCATGCCGGCGCGCGACAGGCGTACGCGCATCGGGAGCGGGGTCTGCGCGGCCGGGTCGAAGCCGCGCACCTCGCGCAGCACGAACCGGTCGCACGCCGTCGGGTCGGCGATGGAGGCCGGCCACGACGGCCCGGTCGCGGCGGGCGGCTCGACGTCCGCGGGGTCGCGGAAGGCCACGCCGAACGCGGTCGCCACCTCGCGCGCCACGCCCCTGATCGACAGCGCGTAGCCGATGTCAGGGGTGATCTCCAGCTCGATCACCTCGTCGCGCAGGCCGAGCAGCTCGACCACGTCGCCGCCGATCGGGGTGTCGGCCGGCAGCACCATGATGCCGTTGTGGTCGTCGCCGAGCCCGAGCTCGCGCTCCGAGCAGATCATGCCCTCGGACATGCGCCCGTACGTCTTGCGCGCCCCGACCTCGAACCCGCCCGGCAGCACCCCTCCGGGCAGCACGACGGGCACCCGGTCACCGGCGGCGAAGTTGGTGGCGCCGCAGACGATCTCGCGCGGCGTCGCCTCGCCCGTCTCGACCTTGCAGTGCCTGATCGGCTTCTTGAAACCGGTCAGCTCCTCGATGGCGAGCACCTCGCCGACCACGACGTTCTTGACGTCGTGGCCGTGCGAGGTGATCGACTCGAGCTTCAGCCCGGCGGCCGTGAGCTTGTCGGCCACCTCGTGGGCGGTGACCGCCGGGAGATCGACATACTCCCGCAGCCAGGAAAGCGGGACCTTCATCAGATCTCCATTCCGAACGGGAGCGTGAAGCGCACGTCTCCCTCGACCATGTCACGCATGTCCTCGGCGTTGTGGCGGAACATCAGCGTGCGCTCGATGCCCATGCCGAACGCGAACCCGGAGTATCGCGACGGATCGACCCCGCACGCGATGAGCACGCGCGGGTTGACCATGCCGCAGCCGCCCCACTCGATCCAGCCCTCCGACTTGCAGGTGCGGCAGGGCGGGTTGCCAGGGGTCGCCGAGGCGCCGCGGCAGACGAAGCATTTGAGGTCCATCTCGGCGGACGGCTCGGTGAACGGGAAGTAATTGGGGCGGAACCGGGTCGAGATGCCCTTGCCGAACATCACCTCCGCGAACCGGTCGAGCGTGCCCTTGAGGTGGGCCATCGTCAGGCCCTCGTCGACGGCCAGCCCCTCCGTCTGGTGGAAGACGGGGGTGTGGGTGGCGTCGAGCTCGTCGGTGCGGAACGTCTTGCCCGGCGAGATCACGTAGACCGGCAGCTCGCGCTGGAGCAGCGCGCGGATCTGCACCGGCGAGGTCTGCGTGCGCAGCACCATGCCGGACTCCGTGGAGCCCACGAAGAACGTGTCGTGGTCGGAGCGCGCCGGATGGTCCTTGGCGATGTTGAGGGCGTCGAAGTTGAACCACTCGCCTTCGAGCTCGGGCCCTTCGGCCACTTCGTAGCCCATGGCGACGAACGCGTCGGCGATGCGCTCCTGCAGCGTGGTGAGCGGGTGGCGGGCGCCGCGTGGCCGGCGGTCCCACGGCAGGGTGACGTCGACGCTCTCCTCGACGAGCACGCGCGCGTCGCGCTCGGCCTCGAGCTCGGCCTGGCGCGCGGCCAGCGCCTCGTTGATCGCCTTACGGGCGGCGCCGACGCGTTTGCCGGCCTCCGCGCGGGCGGCCGGCGGCAGCGCGCCGATCTCCCGGTTGGCCAGGGCGATGGGCGAGCGGTCACCCGCGTGCGCCAGCCTGGCCTGCTTGAGTGCGTCGAGGTCGTCGGCCGCCTTGATCGCCGCGACGGCGTCGGCCTCCATGCGGGACACCTCGTCGGCATGCAACGGTGTCACCTCGACGGGGTCGTAGTCAGACAAGAGTGAGCTCCGTATCCAGGGCTTGAGCGGAAATGAGTCTAGTGGGACCCGCCCACCGGGCCCGAATCGCTCGCTATGGGGTCGCGAAGTCAGGCGTGCCGGTGGGCACGGTAAATCGGAACTCCGCCCCGCCCTCGGGGGCCCGCTGCACGGCGATCGTGCCGCCGTGCGCTTCGACCAGGCCTTTCACGATGAACAGGCCGAGCCCGGTGCCGCCGCGCCTGCGGCTGTTTCCGCCGCGCCAGAACTGCCTGAAGACGCGCGGAGCCAGCTCGGGCTCGATGCCCTCGCCCTCGTCGCGCACCGACACGGCAACTCCCCATCCAACGGACTCGATCTCTATTGTCACAGTGCCGCGCCCGTGGCGCAGCGCGTTTTCCACCAGGTTACCCAGGATCTGGTCGATCTTGTCCTGGTCGAGCCACATCTCCGGCAGGTGGTCGCCGACCACCAGGCGGAACCGGTGCTCGGCCTCCCCGGCCGCCACCCGCCCGGCGATGAGCCTGCGCGCCCTGGCGGGAAGGTCGACGACCTGGCGGCGCACCTCCAGCCGCCCCGACTCGATGCGGGAGACGTCGAGCAGCTCGGTGATGAGCCGTGTGACACGGTCGGCGTCGTTGTTGACGGTCTCGAGCATCACGCGCTTCTGCTCGTCGGTGAAGCGCGTCCACTTGGCCAGCAGGGTCGCGGTGAAACCCTTGACGCTCGTCAGCGGCGAGCGCAGCTCGTGGGCCACCGTGGAGACCAGGTCGGCGCGGCTGCGTTCCAGCCGGGCCCGCGCGCCGCCGTCTCTGAGGGTGATCGTGACGCGCTCGACCTCGCCGCCGCGCTCCGGCTCGCGGATGAACCGGGCCGTGACGTAGAGCTCCTGGCCGCCCGGCAGGTGCAGCGGCCGCTCCGGCACCCTGCTCCGCGTACGCAGCCCGCCCTCGGGGTCGAGGGCCTTCCACCAGTCACGCCCGTCATGGTCGCGGAAGGGGAACACGTCGGTCATGTGCCGGCCGACCGCGCGCTCCATGGCGATGCCGGTGAGCCGCGCGGCGGCTCGGTTGACGGCCACCACGCAGCCATATCGGTCGGCCACGATGAGGCCGTCAGGGAGATCGTCGATGGCTATCGTGCACGCGGCGGCCACAACGCGCCCGTCGGTGTCTGCGCCGTGCACGACCTCGCCTCCTCCGCCTACATCGCCGACAATAGCGGGTTTCCCGCCGCCTAGGACACTCGCTGAGCCCTGGCGGAAGAGTAAAGGCACACCGCCGCCGCGGTGGCCAGGTTGAGACTTTCAGCCTGTCCGTAGATGGGCACTCTGACCACATCGTCCGCCTCGGCGAGGATCTCCTCCGGCAGACCCCAGGCCTCGTTGCCGAAGATCCACGCGGTGGGGCCGGACAGATCGACGTCGTCGAGCGTGCGCTTGCCCGTGCCGTCGGCCGCCAGCACGCGCAGCCCTCGCTCCTTGAGGTGACGCACAGCGGCACCCACCGGAGCACCGATGACGACGGGAAGATGGAAAAGACTGCCCGCGCTGGCGCGTACGCACTTGCCGTTGTACGGGTCGACGGAGGCGTCGGTGAAGATCACCGTGTCGGCCCCGGCGGCGTCGGCGGCGCGCATGACGGTGCCGGCGTTGCCCGGATCGCGCACGTGCGCGAGCATCGCCACCAGGCGCGGCGTGCCCTCCAGGGCCTGCTCCAGGGGGACGTGCACGAGCCCGCAGACCGCCACCAGCCCTTGCGGGGTCACGGTCTGGGAGAGCTCCGACATGACCTCGCCACTGGCCCGGTGCACGGGGACGCCCTTGAGGGCGGCCTCGGTGATCAGCTCGGGGTGGCGCAGCTCGGCCTCGGCCGTGCTGAACAGCTCGAGGGTCACGCCGTCGAGCTTGAGCGCCTCGCGCACCGCCTGCGGCCCTTCGGCCAGGAATCTACGGTCCTGCTCCCTGAAGGCCCGCTTGGTGAGCCGCCGGGCCGCCTTGACCCTCGGCGACCGCACGTTGGTCAGCTCGGACCCCGCCATGCTCTCCCCCACGCCCTTGCCCACGTCCGATGGGCCGCGTCCCGCGGCCCGCGCGCTGGACGCGCTTCGTGTGCGTCCACAGCAAAGGGCCCACCGTCATCGGTGGGCCCTCGTTCAAAGCAACTGCCTCAGCCCGCGGCCGGAGCGTTCACGTCGGCCGGGAGCGCCTTCTTGGCGGCCTCCACGAGCGTGGCGAAGGTCTGGCTGTCGTTGACCGCGAGGTCGGCGAGGATCTTGCGGTCGACCTCGATGTTGGCCAGGCGCAGACCCTGGATGAGACGGTTGTAGGTCAGGCCGTTCTGGCGGGCGGCGGCGTTGATCCGCTGGATCCACAGACGGCGGAACGCACCCTTACGGTCCTTGCGGTCCCGGTAGGCGTACGTCATCGAGTGGAGCATCTGCTCCTTGGCCTTGCGGTAGAGACGCGACCGCTGGCCACGGTAACCGCTCGCCCTCTCGAGGACGACCTTGCGCTTCTTCTTGGCGTTGAGCGCCCGCTTCACGCGTGCCATGATTCTTCTCCCCGGGGGTTCGCGCTACTTGGCGAGCAGCTTCTTGATCTTCTTGTGGTCGGCGTCGGAAAGGACGACCTCGTTCTTGAGACGGCGCGTCAACGTGGACGACTTCCACTCGTTGTAGTGCGCGCGATTGGCACGGCGACGCTTGATCTTGCCGGTGCCGGTGAGCCGGAACCGCTTCTTCGCACCGCTGTGCGTCTTCATCTTCGGCATGTCGCCGTCTCTCCTCGTTTCGGTCGTGCCACTGGCCGGGCCGGTGCTGGCCGACCCGGTAGCGGCGTCTTCGTCTGCCGGTGGCTTGGCTGGGGCCGCGCTTGTAAGGCTAACCCCAACTGCGGGTCACGCTTCCTGTGTGGAAGGCTCCTCGCCGCCACGCTGTGCCTTGGCTGCGGCCTTTTCGGCCTTGGCCTCGGCTTTCTTCTTGTGCGGACCGATCACCATGATCATGTTACGGCCGTCCTGCTTGGCGTGGGACTCCACGAAGCCGAGCTCCTGGACGTCGTCCGCCAGCCGCTGCAGCAGCCGGAAGCCGAGCTCCGGCCGGGACTGCTCGCGGCCACGGAACATGATCGTGACTTTGACCTTGTCTCCCGCCTTGAGGAACCGCACCACGTGACCCTTCTTGGTCTCGTAGTCGTGCGGGTCGATCTTCGGCCGGAGCTTGATCTCCTTGATGATCGTGTGCGCCTGATTCTTGCGCGCCTCGCGCGCCTTCATCGCGGACTCGTACTTGAACTTGCCGTAGTCCATGAGCTTGCACACGGGCGGTCGAGCCGTTGCCGCGACCTCGACGAGGTCGAGGTCGGCTTCCTGGGCGAGCTTGAGCGCATCGTGAATGGAGACGATGCCGACCTGCTCGCCGTTCGGGCCCACGAGGCGAACCTCGGGAACTCGGATACGCTCGTTGATGCGGGGCTCAGTGCTGATGGGGCCTCCTAGGTTTGCGATCCCTACGTGCTCGTCGTGCCAAGAGCTTCTCGCGCTGCGAACGCGAAAAGCCCCGCACGTCGCGCATGCGGGGCCACTGAGCTCTGTGGCTTCGTGGCCTCGAGCTCCCCGGAGTAGTCCGGCGTGATCCTGGACCCGGCCGCCTTCTGGCGACTCAGGTGGGAGGGAGACCTCCGCTTGCGCGTCCAGCAAGGCATGCCGGACCGATCAGAGAGCTACATTACCACAACCACCGAGCCTCCCCGAATCATCCCGACTGGCCGTCGCCTGCCGGTAAAGATGTGTCCAGGGGACGGCCAGGCGGCTCGAAGGCGACCACCGCCCGCTCAATCGTGCGGGCACGGCGCTGTGGGCTCGAGGTCGTACGGACGCGGTCTCCGTCCCCCGGTCACGGGCCGGGCCGTCGCTCGTGACGCGGCGCGGGCCGGGCCGTCGCTCGTGACGCGGCGCGGGCCGGTGGCTACGACCGCCGCAGCAGCTCGGCCTCCCCGGCTGCGCGCATGGCCTCGACCGGCACATCCGATCGGCCGGTCATCAGCTCCACCTGCCGCACCGCCTGGTGCAACAGCATCGCGAAGCCACTGACCACGGTGCCGCCCGCCTCCTTGACGGCTGCCGCCGCGCGGGTCGGCCAGGGCGAGTAGACCACGTCGAAGAGCGCAGGCACCCGCGCCAGCCGGTCGGCGAAGGCGTCGGCGGCGCCGCCGGGCAGCGTGGACACCACCAGATCCACCCACGTCGCCGCCTCGATCTTGTCGAACGTCTCCACCTCCAGCGACACACCCAGCCGCTCCGCGACCTGCGCCGTCTCCCCCGCCCGCGCGGGATCACGCACGAGCAGGGTCGCCTGGAACAGCCCGAGATCGCGCAACGCCGCCAGCGTGGAGGCCGCCGTGGCTCCTCCACCGAGCACGGCCGCCGAGCCCGGCGCGGCCACCCCGGCCTCGGCCAGCGCCTGCTTGATGCCATGGACGTCGGTGTTGTCGCCGTGCCGGAGACCGTCTCGGAACACCACGGTGTTGGCGCCGCCGACCTCGACGGCCACCTCGGACACCGTGTCGAGCAGCGGCAGCACGGCCCGCTTGAGCGGCATGGTCAGCGACAAGCCCGCCCAGGCGTCACCGCCACCGGACTCCCGGCCCCGCACCGGCACCAGCTCGGCCAGCAGCCCCGGCAGCCGCGCCTCGTCGCACTCGAACGCCTCGTAGCTCCACCCGTCGAGCCGCATCGCCTGGTAGGCGGCCCGGTGCAGGTAGGGCGAGAGCGAATGGCCGATGGGAGATCCCAGCACCGCAGCCCGCATCCACACTCCTTCACCCACGAACACGACGACCCTATCGCCCGCGCGTGGCGGCGCCGTACGACACGGGCCAGAGCCGAAGCTCACCTTGACGACCTTGGTCTGCGGCCGTCCGCCCCGGCCCGGGGTCCGGTCTTCGTACACGGCCGTCCACCCTCGGTGCGGGCGGACGGTGCCGGACGCAGAGGTCAGCCGCCGCAGCCGCCGTTGCTGCGGCACTCCGCGAGCAAGGCCTGACGCTCGGCCTCCGTGGTGGCGAACTTGGTCACGCTGCTCTTGAGGTCGGTGGCCACGAAGAACAGCCACGGGCCCTTGGCCGGGTTGAGTGCCGCCTCGATGGCGTGGTCACCCGGGTTGGAGATCGGGCCGGGCGGAAGCCCGTCGTACTTGTAGGTGTTGTAGCGGGACTTGGTCTGCAGCTCGGCGTGGGTGGCGTAGGTGCGGAACTTGCCGAGGGCGTACATCACCGTGCTGTCCATCCCCAGCTTCATCGGTGGCTTGCGGTCCAGCCGGTTGTAGATGACGCGGGCGATCTTCGGCATGTCCTCCGCGCGCCCGGCCTCGGCCTGGATGATGCTGGCGATGGTGATGATCTCGTGCGGGGTGTGCCCGAGGTCCCTGGCCCCGCTTTCGAGGTCGACCGACTTGGCCGTCTTCTTGTAGCGGTCGACCATGGCCGCGAGGATCTGCCGGGGCGTGGTCTTCGGCTGCACCTCGAACGTGGCGGGGAAGGCGTAGCCCTCCAGCTTGCCCTTGGCGTAGGACGGCAGGTCCAGGGCGTCGACGTCCTTGGCCGCGGCCTTGAACTCCTTGAGCGGCAGTCCGGTCTCCTTGGCGAGCGTGGCCAAGGTGTCGGACAGCCGCAGACCCTCCTTGATCGTCACCTTGGCGAGCAGCCGTTTCTTCGGGTCGAGCAGCGCCACGGCGTTCTCGGCCGACATGCGCTTGCGCAGTTTGTACGAGCCCGGTTGCAGCGAGGCGCTCGCGCCGGCGTTGGCGATCGCGTTGGTGAAGGCCCTGACGCTGGCCACGACGCCCTTGCTTTCCAGCTCCACCGCCACGTCGGAGGCGCTCTGGCCGCTCTTGATCTCGATGACGACCTCGCCGGCGCCCTGGCCGGTGTAGTCGTCGGGCACGAGCGCGTCGTTGAGCCACATGTAGCCGTAGTAGCCGCCACCGCCGATGATGCCGGCCAGCACCACGAAGGCGAGCAGTGGTGCGATGAACCGGCCGCGGTTACGGCGCCTGCGCCGCCTGCGGCTGTTGCCGCGCCTGCCGCCACGGCTGCGGCGCCGCGCGGGACCTTCGTCGTCCTCGGCGCCGAGCAAGGAGTTGAGATCGAGATCGCTCATGGGTTCGCTGGCCAATCTCCCGGCACGCCCGGCCAGGCGTCAAGCGGAACTGCCCAACCGGCTGGGGTCACCGAGCGGAACTGGGGGATCCGCCGGACGTGCTGCCACGGCCAGCGGAGATCACACTGGGTAGCCATGCTAAGGGACGGGAAGAGGACGCATGCCCCGTTTTGGGGCTTTTGCGCGGTGATAGCGGGGGGTCCACCGAACATCAGCTCGTCCCGAGGTTCTTGTTCAACTCTTCCCGGTATCTCACGAACTCGCTCTCTTTGTCGGTGAATTTGGTGATTCTATGTGCTGGATCAGTGGTGACAAACCAGTGCCAATCACCCTCCGCCGGGTGCAGCGCCGCCATCAGCGCCTTCTCTCCGGGGTTGGCGATGGGACCGGGCGGCAAGCCTTTGTGGCGATAGGTGTTGTAGGGAGAATCGACTTTGGTGTCGCTCTCCGTGATCCTCAGCGTCCGGCGATTCTGGGCGTACAGAACGGTGCTGTCGATCTCCAGCGGCGTGTCCTTCGCGAGGCGGTTGTAGATCACTCTGGCTATCTTGGGGTAGTCGGCGTCGGTGCCGCCCTCGGCCTGGATCAGGCTCGCCACCGTGACGGCCTCCAGCGGCGTCAGATGCACTTTCGCGGCCTCGGCCGCCAGGCCCACCTGCCGGGCGGCGGCGCGGAAGCGCTCCACCATCGCCGCCAGCACGTCGACCGCCGTGTCGCCCGGCTCGACCTCGTACGTCGCGGGGAACAGGAAACCCTCGATCCCCGGCGCGTAGTCAGGCAACCCGACAAGGGCACTGTCGACGCCCCGCAACTCCTTGAGCGGCAGCCCGGTCTGCTGGGCCACCCGGGCCAGCACCTCGGCCGCGCGCAGGCCCTCGGGCACGGTGACCCGCTTCACGATCCTGGACGAGGGCGCGAGCAGCAGATCGAGCGCCGCCCCCGCCGCCATGCCCTTGCGCATGCGGTAGTGGCCGGGACGCAGCCGCCCGGTCACCGCGCGGTCCTCCGACACCTTCACGAACGACCGCGCGCTGGCCACCACCCCGGCGTCGGCCAGCGTCGAGCCGATGGCCTCCGCGCTCGACCCGGGCGCGATGCGCACGGTCACCGAACCGCTGCCCGGCCCTTCGAAGTCGTCAGGACTGATGTACGGCTTGAGCACCGCGATGACTCCGGCACCCACGGCGACCAGCGAGACGAGCAGCCCGGTCGAGAGCAACCCTGCCCGGCGCAGAGCGCGGCGCCGCTGGGACGGCGGCCCGGCCTCCGCCCGGGAGCCCGCCCCCGAGCCCAGCACGGAACCCGGCTCCGAGCCCGCCCCAGACCCCGGCCCGGAGCCCGGCTCTGGGTTTGCCGCGGAAGCCGCTCGCGTCCCCGGTTCGGGAGCCTGGTGCGGCCGGGCGTCGCTCCCCCGGCCGATCATCGGCTCGGCGTCGTCGTCCGTGTCGCGGAACGGGATCACGTCGTCGTCTTCTGGCGTGCCGTTCACGAGGCCACCTCGCCACGCGCGCCCGTGACGGGAGCGCACCTTCGCTCCGCCGCAGCGGACCCCGCGCACGGGGCGGCCACGCATCCGCGCCGGTCACGGCAGGGGCCCGTCGATCGGCCGCTCATGAGGCAGGTCCGCCGGCCGCCGGTGGCGGTTCGACGGGCCTGCCTGGTGGTCTTTCCGTGGCGCGTTCGGAGTCGAGGGCATCCTGGAGCAGCACGACCGCGGCCGCCTGGTCGACGACGCCGCGCTGCTTCTTCGCCCGCACGCCGCTGGCTCTGAGCCCTTGCTGGGCGGTCACCGTGGTCAGCCGCTCGTCGAACAACCGCACCGGTGTCGGCGCCACCCGGGCAGCCAGGGCGGAGGCGAACTCGCGCGCCAGCGCGGCCGCCTGCCCCTCACGCCCCGACAGCGAGGTGGGCAACCCGACCACGACCTCGATCGCCTCATGCTCGGCGACGATCGCGGCGATGCGGTCGAGGGTGCCCTTGCCGCGTCTGACGGTCTCGACCGGCGTGGCCAGCATGCCCGAAGGGTCGCTGCGGGCCACGCCCACGCGTACGGAGCCGACGTCCACGCCGATCCGCGCACCGAATCTCATGCCGGCCGGGCTATCGACTGACCTGGTCAGCGACAGCCTGCTCGACCAGGCGCAGCGCGTCGCCGATCGCCTCCGGTCGCGTGCCGCCGCCTTGCGCGACATCGTCCTTGCCGCCACCGCCACCCCCAAGAGCCTTGGCGGCGACGCCGACCAGTTGCCCGGCTTTGAGCCCTTGCTCGCGCCCCGCCTCGTTGACCGCGGCAACCACCACGGGCCTGTCGGTGGGGGCGCCGGCGATCACGATGACCGCCGGTCTGTCGGCCGGGAACCTGCCACGCACATCAAGCGCGAGCTTACGCAGATCATCCGCGCCGGTGCCATCAGGCGCGCGGTGTGTCACCACGGAGACTCCTTGCAGGTCACGAGCCTGAGCGGCCAGGTCGCCCGCCACCTGGAGCACCTGGGCGGAGCGGAGCTTGTCGAGCTCCTTCTCGGCCGTGCGCAACCGGGTGACGATGCCGTCGATGCGCTCGGGAAGCTCTTCGCGGCGCGCCTTGAGCTGCTCGGTGAGCTGCGCGACCAGCACGCTCTCGCGCGCAAGGAAGCGGAAGGCGTCGATGCCGACGAGGGCCTCGACGCGGCGCACTCCGGCGCCGACGGACTGCTCGCCCAGCACCTTGACCAGGCCGAGCTGGCCGGAGCTGTGCACGTGGGTGCCACCGCACAGCTCACGGGAGTAGTCGCCGATCTCGACCACGCGGACCTCGTCGCCGTATTTCTCGCCGAACATCGCCAGCGCGCCCATCGCCCTGGCCTCCGCCTGGGAGGTGTAGAAGGCGTTGACCTGGAGGTCGTTGATGAGCACGGCGTTGACTTCGTCCTCGACATCGCGCAGCACGCTCTGCGGCACCGCGCCCGAGGCGGTGAAGTCGAAGCGGAAGCGGCCGGGTGAGTTTTCCGAGCCGGCCTGCGCCGCCGTCTCGCCGAGCGCGTTCTTGAAGCCGCGGTGAACGAGGTGGGTGGCGCTGTGGCTGCGTGAGATCGCGCGGCGGCGCTCGACGTCGATCTCCGCCTGTGCCTCGTCGCCGACCCTGATCTCGCCCTTGCGGACCTTGCCGCGGTGCACGACGAGCCCCGTGAGCGGCGACTGCACGTCGACGACCTCGACCTCCGCCCCGCTGGTGCGGATCACGCCCTGGTCGGCGAGCTGGCCGCCGCCCTCGGCGTAGAACGGGGTGCGCGCGAGCACGATCTCGACGCTCGAACCCGCGCCCGCCACCGGCACGGACGCCCCGTCGGCGAGGATGCCGACCACGCTGGTGTCGGCCTCGGTCTGGTCGTAGCCGAGGAAGTCGACCTTGCCCGACGCCTCGAGCAGTTGCCCGAAGACGGAGATGTCGGCGTTGCCGGTCTTCTTCGCCGCCGCGTCGGCCTTGGCCGCCTGCCGCTGCTCCTTCATGAGGCGGCGGAAGCCCTCCTCGTCGACCTTGAGCCCGTGCTCGGCCGCCATCTCCAGCGTCAGGTCGATGGGGAAGCCGTAGGTGTCGTGGAGCTTGAACGCCTGCTCGCCGGGGAGTGTCGTGGCCGACCTGCGCTTGGTCTCCTCGACCGCCACGTCGAAGATGGCCGTGCCGGTGCGCAGCGTGCCGAGGAAGGACGCCTCCTCGGCGTCGATGATGCCGTGGATCTGCGGCGCGTCCGCCTTGAGCTCGGGGTATTGCTCGCCCATGACGTTGATCGCGACGTCGGTCAGCTCGTGCATGTAGCGGTCGTCGCCGGAGCCGAGCAGGCGCAGGTTGCGCACCGTGCGGCGCAGGATGCGGCGCAGGACGTAGCCGCGGCCCTCGTTGCCGGGCAGGACGCCGTCGGCGACCAGCATGGTGCCGGTGCGCACGTGGTCGGCGATCACCCGCAGGCTGACGTCGGAACGGTGGTCGCGCCCGTAGCGGGTCTTGGTGAGCTCGGCCGCGCGGTCGAGGATCTTGTAGGTGGTGTCGATCTCGTAGAGGTTGTCGACGCCCTGCAGGATCGTCGCCATGCGCTCGAGGCCCATGCCGGTGTCGATGTTCTTCGAGGGCAGCTCGCCGGCCACGTCGAAGTCGACCTTGGAACGGACCTGGCTGAGCTGATACTGCATGAACACGAGGTTCCACACCTCGAGGTAGCGGTCCTCGTCGGCGACGGGGCCGCCCTCCTTGCCGTATTCGGGGCCGCGGTCGTAGTAGATCTCCGAGCACGGGCCGCCGGGCCCGGCCACGCCCATGTGCCAGTAGTTGTCCTCCAGGCCGCGGCGCTGGATGCGCTCCTCGGGCAGGCCGACGCTGTTACGCCAGATGTCGTACGCCTCGTCGTCGTCGAGGTAGACGGTCGCCCAGAGCCGGTCTTCGGGGAAGCCGAAGCCGCCGTCGGACTCGGACCTGGTGAGCAGCTCCCACGCGAACGGGATAACTTCGGCCTTGAAGTAGTCGCCGAAGGAGAAGTTGCCCAGCATCTGGAAGAAGGTGGCGTGCCGCGTGGTCTTGCCGACCTCTTCGATGTCGGGGGTGCGCACACACTTCTGCGCGGTGGCCAGCCGGGACGCCGGAGGCTTGCGCTGCCCCAGGAAGTACGGCTTGAACGGCACCATACCGGCAGGAACCAGGAGTAGCGTGGGGTCCTCAGCGATCAGGCTGGCCGAGGGCACTATCTTGTGCCCACGCTCCTCGAAGAAGCGCAGGAAGCGGCGGGCGATCTCTGCCGACTCCATGGTGGCCATCCTTTGCGTTGGTTGTGAAATCACTTGTGGTCATCAGCGTCGTCGAGCCCGAAGCGCGCCCGCAACTCTGTTTCGCGGCCGGCCGCCTCGCCGAGCGCGTCGGAAGTAAAGTCTCTCACCTGCCGGAGCATGCCCGCCGCGCCGTGGGCGGTGCGGCGGGCGACGTGGTCGGGGTGGAGCGCCTGCAGCCTGCGCATCACCCAGAAGGCGAGGAAGGCGCCGAGCGAGAGGTAGAACAGCCGCCTGATCATCTCGGCCGCCTCGGCGCCGTCCCCCGGGGCGCCCGCCTCGGCCTGGCCGGCGTGCGGGCCTCGATGGCGCGCCGCACGCCGTAGCCGAGCGACGAGACCTTGATCAGCGGCCCGGTGAAGATGGTCTGCGTCACCGCGCTGAGCTTGGCCGCGTGGCCGCTGACCTGCTTGACGTCTCTGGCGATGGCCTCGACGGCGACCAGCTGCCTGTTGGTCTCGTTGACCGTGACGCTCATGTCGTCGAGCAGCGGCGTCAGCCGGTTGTTGAGATCGGAGACCGCCTTGGTGGTCTCGGTGAGCAGCCTGGCGACCTTGACGAGCACCATGGCCAGCACGCAGACCAGGACTATCCAGCCCGTGGCCGCGATCAGCCCGGCGACCTCTCCAGCGGTAAGCATCCGCGCATCTCCCTCGTACGCTGGGCCGGAACGGCAAGACCCTATCGCGTTCGAGCGACCACATTAGTGGGGAAAGCGACCTTGATCAGGCCGCCACGTCGGCCCCCGGCACTTCCGTGACCGCCCGCGTGAGACCGCGTGCCGCCACGATCCCGGCCACGAGCCGCCGCTCCGGTATCAGCGGGAACGCCGACGCGCTCGCGGCGTGTCCCGCCGTCACTGCTGTAACCGTACATCCGCCGGGGCACGCTCGCGGACCTCAGGCGCCGCGCAGGAAGGCACGGATCCTGGCCCAGCGCTCGGCCACGGGCCCCTCGGCTCCGTGCCGGGTCGGCTCGTAGTAGCGCCTGTCGCGCACCTGCTCGGGGGCGTAGTCCTGGCGCACCAGCCCGTGGTCGAAGTCGTGGGGGTATTTGTAGCCGTCGCCGTGGCCCAGCTTGGCGGCGCCGGCGTAGTGGGCGTCGCGCAGGTGGCCGGGCACCTGGCCGATCAGGCCCTTGCGCACGTCTCCTATGGCCGCCCCGATGGCCTTGACGACCGCGTTGGACTTGGGCGCCGTCGCGCAGTGGATCACCGCCTGGGCGAGGTTGATCTGCCCCTCGGGCAGCCCGATGAGCTGCACCGCCTGCGCGGCGGCCACGGCGGTCTGCAGGCAGGTGGGGTCGGCCATGCCGACGTCCTCGGAGGCGAAGATGACGATGCGCCGGGCGATGAACCGGGGGTCCTCGCCGGCCTCGACCATGCGGGCGAGGTAGTGGAGCGCGGCGTCGGCGTCGGAACCGCGCATCGACTTGATGAAGGCGCTGATCACGTCGTAGTGCTGGTCGCCCTGCCGGTCGTAGCGTACGGCGGCCTTGTCGACGGCCTTCTCCACCACCTCGACGGTGATGTCGTCGCCCAGCAGCGCCGCCGCCTCCAGATAGGTCAGCGACCGGCGCGCGTCGCCGCCCGCGAGGCGTACGAGATGCTCCAGGGCCTCCGGCGCCAGCGTCGCGCGCCCGCCCAGGCCGCGCGGGTCGGACACCGCCCGCTCCAGCACCGCGCGGACGTCGTCGTCGGTCAGGGACTCCAGCGTGAGGAGCAGCGAGCGGGACAGCAGCGGTGAGATGACCGAGAAGAACGGGTTTTCCGTGGTGGCGCCGATGAACGTGACCCAGCGGTTCTCCACGGCGGGCAGCAGCGCGTCCTGCTGGGCCTTGTTGAAGCGGTGCACCTCGTCGACGAACAGCACCGTCTGCCGGCCGGTCATGCCCAGCTCGCGCCGGGCGTTGTCGATGGCCGCCCGCACGTCCTTGACGCCCGCCGACACGGCGGAGATCTCGACGAAGCGGCGCTTGGTGACGTTGGAGACCACGTAGGCGAGGGTCGTCTTGCCGGTGCCCGGCGGCCCCCACAAGAACAGCGACATGGGCGCCTCGCTCTCGACCAGGCGCCGCAGGGGGGTGCCGGAGCCGAGCAGGTGCCGCTGGCCGATCACCTCGTCGAGGGTGCGCGGGCGCATGCGCACCGCGAGCGGCTGCGGCGTGGCCTCCTCAGCCGCCGAATCGAACAGGCTGTCCACAACGCGAGGTTACAGGGTCCGCCGGGCCGCGAAGCCCGCGCGGCGGCGGTCCGCGCCCCTGCCACGCAGGTCATGGGGAACGCGGGCGAGGCGACGGCGGTGTGCAGCGATCACACCCGTCGCATCCAGCGGCTTTCGCCACTTACGTCCGGCACATATCGGAGGCCGGTAGCATGCGCGGAGTTGTTTGGTCATGCGTGGGCAAAAGCGAGAGGACATAGCGGTGAGCGGCGACGACCGCCAGAACGAAGAAGACCGCCAGAGAGAGCTGGCGCGGGAGCACAAGGAACGGCAGATCAAGCGCGCCGCCGACCAGACCTCCAAGGGGAGGCGGAACACCTTCCTCGGCGCCGGCGTGGCAGTGGTCGTGGTGGCGGGCGGGATCTACGCCGCGACCACGATGGTCGACAAGGACCCCGGCGAGGCCACGGCGCAGAGCACCCCCTCCGCCAGCGCGTCCGTCACCCCGCCGACGACGCCGAGCCCGACCAAGACAGGTCCGGTGACCTGCACGTACAAGCGGGACAAGTCGCTCCCGCACAAGTTCGTCGGGCTGCCGGGCAAGAAGCCCGACATGAAGCTGAAGAAGATGACCGTCGCCACCAACCGCGGCAGCTTCACCGTCGACCTCATGACCGACGCGGCGCCGTGCGCGGTCAACTCGATGCGCTTCCTCGCCAAGAAGAAGTTCTACGACGACATGAAATGTCACCGGCTGGTCACACCCGACGTCGCCGGCGTGCACATGCTGCAGTGCGGCGACCCGCAGGCCAAGGCCGACGGCAAGAACCCGACCGACGGCCAGGGCACCGCGGGCTACGTCTACGC
This sequence comes from Nonomuraea sp. B5E05, assembly GCF_039880665.1. Taxonomy (NCBI): domain Bacteria; kingdom Bacillati; phylum Actinomycetota; class Actinomycetes; order Streptosporangiales; family Streptosporangiaceae; genus Nonomuraea; species Nonomuraea sp. B5E05. The sequence continues at coordinate 147,870 of NZ_JBDPMJ010000014.1, read as the reverse complement.
CGACGAGAACGCCGAGATCCCGCTGGGCAAGGGCGTGGTGTTCATGACCCAGCCCAGTGAGGCGGCGGGCCGCAACAACAGCCAGTTCGCCATCTCGCTGTCGGACGAGAACCTTCAGGTCGGCGCGGGCTACTCGGTCATCGGAACGGTCAGCGAGGGCATGGACATGCTGCTCGGGCTGGCCACGAGCGGGCAGGACCTGCTCCTCAACAACGCCGACATCACCGGCGACGGCGGCACCACCGCCCCCAAGAAGCCGGTGATCATCAAGAAGATCGCCTTCTCCTGACGGCTCGAAACGGGTGACGGCAGGCGCCGCGCGGCGCCTGCCGTCACCCGTTCTGCGGCCTGTTACGGCTTGGGCGGCGCGTCGACGCCCGCCTCCTTGCGCTGGCCGGCCGTGATCGGCGTGGGCGCGCCCGTGAGCGGGTCGAAGCCGGAGGCCGTCTTCGGGAACGCGATCACGTCACGGATCGACTCGCCACCGGACAGCAGCATGCAGATGCGGTCCCAGCCGTAGGCGATGCCGCCGTGCGGCGGCGGGCCGTACTTGAACGCCTCCAGCAGGAAGCCGAACTTGCTCTCCGCCTCCTCCTTGGAGATGCCGAGCACGTCGAACACGCGCTGCTGCATCTCGGCCCGGTGGATACGGATCGAGCCGCCGCCGATCTCCATGCCGTTGCAGACCATGTCGTACGCGTAGGCCAGTGCCTCACCCGGGTGGTCCTGGAAGTTGTCGGCCCACTCCGGCTTCGGCCCGGTGAACGGGTGGTGCACGGCCGTCCAGCCGCCCTCGCCGCCGGACTCATCGGACACAGGCTCGAACATGGGCGCGTCGACGACCCACAGGAACGACCACTGCGACTCGTCGATGAGGTCGCAGCGACGCCCGATCTCCAGCCGGGCCGCGCCCAGCAGGTCGCGCGCGGCGTTCCTGGCGCCCGCGGCGAAGAACACCGCGTCACCGGGCTTGGCCCCGACCTTGCCGGCCAGCCCGGAGATCTCCGCCTCCGACAGGTTCTTCGCGACCGGGCCGCCGAGCGTGCCGTCCTCCTGGACGAGCACGTAGGCCAGGCCCTTGGCGCCTCGCGAGCGGGCCCACTCCTGCCAGCCGTCGAGCTCCTTACGGGTCTGCGAGGCTCCGCCGGGCATGACGACGGCGCCGACGTAGTCGGCCTGGAAGACGCGGAAAGAGGTGCCGGAGAAGTAGGCGGTCATCTCGACGAGCTCCTGGCCGAAGCGCAGGTCCGGCTTGTCGGAGCCGTAGCGGTCCATCGCCTCCGCGTACGTCATGCGCGGCAGCGGCGTCGGAAGTTCGTAGCCGGCGATCTCCTTCCAGAGCCGGCCGATCAGCGTCTCGCCGACCTGGATCACGTCCTCCTGGTCGACGAAGGACATCTCGACGTCGATCTGGGTGAACTCCGGCTGCCGGTCGGCCCGCAGATCCTCGTCGCGGTAGCACTTGGCCAGCTGGTAGTAGCGCTCCAGCCCGGCCACCTGCAGCAGCTGCTTGAACAGCTGGGGCGACTGCGGCAGCGCGTACCAGTTGCCGGGCTGCAGGCGCACCGGGACCAGGAAGTCACGCGCGCCCTCAGGCGTGGAACGGGTCAGCGTCGGCGTCTCGACGTAGACGAAGCCGAGCTCGTGCATCACCTCGTTGGCGAGGTAGGTGGCCTTGGACCGGGTGCGCATCGCCGTGGCGACCTGCTGGCGGCGGATGTCGAGATAGCGGTATTTGAGCCGCGCCTCCTCCGACACCCCCACGCTGCCCTCGATGGGGAACGGCAGCGGCGCCGACTCGCTGAGCACCTCGACCCGGTCGGCCACCACCTCGATCGCGCCGGTGGGCAGGTCGGGGTTCTCGTTGCCCTCGGGGCGCACCCTGACCTGGCCGACGACCTGCACGCAGTATTCGGCGCGCAGGTCGTGGGCGTGGTCCTCCTCGCGGAAGACCACCTGCGCCGAGCCGGAGGCGTCACGCAGGTCGATGAAGACGACGCCGCCGTGGTCACGGCGGCGGGCCACCCATCCTGCGAGCGTCACCTGCTGCCCGGCGTGCTCCTCACGGAGCGACCCGGCGGTATGCGTGCGGATCACTGCACTTTCCCTTCGTACGGATAGGAGGGGCGAAGGGACGGCGGCGACCCGGCACGTGCCGGCCGGAGGATCACCGCGCCTTCCCTTCACACGGATGGAAGAGGCGAACGGACGGCGGCGACCCGGCATCAGCCTGCCGGCGGATCACCGCGCCTTCCCTTCGCACGGGCAGGAGAGACCACGAAGCGACGGCGACGACCCGGCCGGTCACCGCACCTTCCCCTTCAGAACGTCGACGACCTGGGCCAGCGGCACCTCGGTCTGCTCGGCGTCGGTCAGGTTTTTCACCTGCACGACCTCGGCCGCGAGGTCACGCTCGCCCAGGATCAGCGCGAACGCGGCACCCGAGCGGTCGGCGCCCTTCATCGCGCCCTTGAGCCCCTTGCCGCCGAAGGCCATGTCGGCGCTGACGCCCGCCGCGCGCAACTCGCTGACGATCAGGAACATCCGGCGGCGGGCCTCTTCGCCCAGCGGGACACCGTACACCTGGACGCGCGACTGCGCGTGGTCGTCCAGCAGCCCCTCGGCCTCCATGGCCAGGAACGTGCGGTCGACCCCGAGCGCCCACCCGACGCCGGGCAGCGGCGGGCCGTCGAGCATCTCGCTCAGCCCGTCGTAACGCCCGCCGCCCCCGACGGCCGACTGGGAGCCGAGCCCGCCGTGGACGAACTCGAACGTGGTGCGCGTGTAGTAGTCGAGCCCCCGCACCAGCCGCGGGTCGTCGTCGAACGCGACCCCGGACGCGGCCAGCAGCGAACGGACCTCCTCGTGGTAGGCCTTGCAGGCCGCGCACAGGTGGTCGACCACCAAGGGCGCGCCGGTGAGCTGGGCCTGGACCTCGGGGCGCTTGTCGTCGAGCACCCGCAGCGGGTTGATCTCGATGCGGGCCCTGGTGTCGGCGTCGAGGTCGAGGCCGCGCAGGAACTCCTGCAGCGCCGCCCGGTAGGCGGGCCTGCAGGCCTTGTCGCCGAGCGAGTTGAGCAGCAGCGTGACGTTCTTGAGGCCGAGCGAGGCGAACCCGCGGGCGCCGAGCAGGATGAGCTCGGCGTCGAGCGCCGGGTCCTCCGACCCGAGGGCCTCGGCGCCCACCTGCCAGAAGTGGCGGTAGCGGCCCTTCTGGGCCCGCTCGTAGCGGAACTGACTGCCGGAATACCACAACTTCACGGGGAGCTGGCCGGCGTGCAGGTTGTGCTGCAGCACCGCGCGCACGACGGAGGCCGTGCCCTCGGGGCGCAGCGTCAGGGAACGGCCCGCCTTGTCGGGGAAGGTGTACATCTCCTTGGAGACGATGTCGGTCGACTCGCCTACGCCCCTGGCGAACAGCTGGGTGTCCTCGAAGACAGGCGTCTCGATGTAGCCGTAGCCCGCTCCGCGCAGCGGCGCGGCGAGAGCCTCGCGTACGGCGAGAACCCGCTCGGAGCGGGGAGGCAGCCAGTCGAAGGTGCCTTTCGGTGCTTGGAAGCTCATTAGATCCCTCGTGTGGGACCGGCGTGCGGCGCCGCCTCTTTCAGGTATGGGTTGACGGCGCGCTCGCGGCCCATCGTTGTCTGTGGTCCGTGGCCCGGCAGGACGACCGTATCGTCCGGCAGCGGCAGACACTTGGTGGCAAGGCTGCGCAGAATCGTGGCGTAGTCGCCGCCGGGAAGGTCAGATCGGCCGATGGAGCCGGCGAACAGCAGGTCGCCCGAGAACATGACCTCGTCGCCGGGCGACCGGAAGCTCACCGACCCCCTGGTATGGCCCGGGGTGTGGTCGACCACGAGCTCGAGGCCGGCGAGCCGGAGCACGGCGCCGTCGGACAGCTCGCGCACGTCGTCGGGCTCGCTCAGCGTCAGGCCGCCGAACAGCTGGGCGCTCGTGTCGGACCAGCCGGCGGCGGGGTCGCTGAGCAGGTGGCGGTCGTCGGGGTGGATCCACGCGGGGACGTCACGCGCGCCGCAGACCGGAGCCACCGACCAGACGTGGTCGAGGTGGCCGTGGGTGAGCAGGACCGCGACCGGCTTGAGCCGGTGCTCGCGCAGCAGCTCGTCGACGCCCTCGGTCGCGTCCTGGCCGGGATCGACGATCACGCACTCCTCGCCGGCGGCAGGCGCGACGACGTAACAATTGGTCTGGAAGGCCCCTGCGGGGAAGCCGGCGATGAGCATCTGCCTCAGGTGATCTCGTCGAAAAGCCAATGGGAATGTAACCGAAGGGTACCGGTGCGGGTCGCCGGGCTGCGAATCATTACCCATTGGCCGATACGATTCGCCCACCTCAGTTGATTCACTATGGGAGGCAAAGCGGTGGCCACGGGGAAGGACCGGCAGAAGCAGCTGGCGCGTGAGCACTACGAGCGGCAGATGCAGCGCCGTCTCGAGCGCGAGCAGAAGGCCAGGCGCACGGCGATCATCGGCTCCACCATGGGCGTGGTGATCGTGGTCGGCGGCATCGTGGCCGCGATCGCGTTCATGGGCGGCGGTGACACGCCGACGGACGCGGCCGCGTCCCCCACGGCGACGCCCCAGGACACCGCCTCGGCGGCGGAGTCCACGGGGCCCAAGCCCTACGACGCGGCGGCGGGCACGTGCGACTACGCCGCCGACAAGACCGGCGGTCAGGTCAAGGACGTCGGCATGCCGCCGAAGAAGGTGAAGACCAAACCGGCGACGAAGACGATGACGTTCGAGACCAACCGCGGCGACATCGTGATCGAGCTCGACAACGCCAAGGCGCCGTGCACGACCAACTCGCTCGAGCACCTGGCCAAGAAGAACTACTACGACGGCAGCAAGTGCCACCGGCTGGGCAGCGACCAGTTCCCGATGCTGCAGTGCGGCGACCCGTTCGCCAAGGCCGACGGCAAGAGCCAGGACGGCTCGGGCGGCCCCGGCTACGTCATGGCCGAGGAGAACCTGGAGGGTGCCACGTACAAGCGGGGTGTGATGGCGATGGCCAAGACCCAGGCGCCCGGCACCACGGGCAGCCAGTTCTTCCTGGTTTTCGGAGACATCAACCTCCCCCCGCAATACACGCCGGTGGGTACGATCACCAAGGGGCTGGACATCCTGGACAAGGTGAACAAAGCAGGCGTCGTCGCAGACGCGGGAGACGGGACCGGAGCGCCGAAGCAAAGCGTCGAAATCAAAGACGTGACATTCGCCGGCAAGAGCTGACGTAATACAAACTAGGGACGAAGTAGTCCCGAAGGGTCTGATGGATAGTGCGGGAGGACACGGTGAGCACCGACCCGTGGGGCCGGGTAGACGACGACGGCACCGTCTACGTGCGTACGGCTGAGGGAGAGCGAGCCGTCGGGTCCTGGCAGGCCGGTGAACCCGAAGAGGCACTGGCCTACTTCCATCGCAAGTACGACGAGCTGGCCGGTCAGGTCCAGCTGCTCGAACAGCGCGTCAGGAGCACCGACCTGGCTCCGGCACAGGCCGAGGCGAGCATCGTCAAGCTGCGCGAGGCCGTCGCCGACGCCCACGCGATCGGCGACCTCGCCGCGCTGACGGCCAGGCTCGACGGCCTGACGGAGCTGGTCGCCCAGCGCCGCGAGGAGGTCAAGGCCGCTCGCGAGCAGGCGCGGGCCGAGGCCAGGGCGGTCAAGGAACGCATCGTCGCCGAGGCCGAACGCATCGCCGACGAGACCACCCACTGGAAGTCCGGCGGCGAGCGGCTGCGCCAGCTCATCGAGGAGTGGAAGGCCGCCGACCGCATCGACCGGGTCACCGAGGCCGCGCTGTGGAAGCGGCTGTCGGCCGCCCGCACGGCGTTCGCCAAGCGCCGCAAGCAGTACTTCGCGGGGCTCGACGAGCAGCGCGAGGAGGTGCGCGCGGCCAAGGAGCGCATCGTCGCCGAGGCCGAGGCGCTGTCCGACTCGACCGACTGGGGCGGCACCGCGGCGATCTACCGCGACCTGATGCAACAGTGGAAGAGCGCCGGCCGGGCCTCGCGCGAGGCGGAGGACGAGCTCTGGGCCCGCTTCAAGAGCGCCCAGGACCAGTTCTTCCAGGCCCGTTCCGCCGTGTTCGCCGAGCGCGACGCCTCGCTCGCGGCCAACGCCGCGGTCAAGGAGCAACTGCTCGCCGAGGCGGAGAAGATCCTCCCCGTCACCGACGCACGCACGGCCAGGGCGGCGCTGCGGCACATCCTGGAGCGCTGGGAGGCCGCCGGCCCCGTGCCGCGCGACCAGCGCGACCGGCTCGAAGGCGGGCTGCGCAAGGTCGACGACGCGGTGCGCAAGGCCGAGGACGCCGAGTGGAAGCGTTCCAACCCCGAGGCGAGGGCCCGCGCCCAGAGCACGGTCGACCAGCTGCGCACCTCCATCGACCAGCTGGAGAAGCGGCTGTCCAAGGCGCAGGCCGCCGGGCGCGCCAAGGACGTCAAGGAGGCCGAGGAGGCGCTGACCGCCCGCCGGTCGTGGCTGGAGGAGGCCGAGCGCACGCTGGCCGAGTTCAGCTGAGCCACGCCCCCTGCGGAGCAGGACGCCGAATCGGGCGGCGCGCGCCGGCACCTGGGATCTAGGCTGACGGCATGGATCCCGTCACCGACGCGCGCGCCCTGGTCGAGGAGATGTTCCCGGGGGCTCTGTACGCCTTCGTCGGCGGCAGCGTGCTCACCGAGCGCCGCACCAGCACCTCCGATCTCGACGTCGTGGTGGTGCTCGACGGCCTGGCCGCCCCCTACCGCGAGTCGCTGCGCTGGCGCGGGTGGCCGGTGGAGTTGTTCGTGCACAGCGAGACCAGCCTGCGCGCCTACTTCGACAAGGACTTCGGCAGGCGCAGGCCGAGCCTGGCGCGCATGTGCGCGGAGGGCGCGGTGCTGGCCGACAGGACGGGCGGGCGGGCCAGCGACCTGCAGAGCGTGCTCGGCGAGCGCCTGGCCGCAGGGCCCGGCGGGCTGACGCCCGACCAGGCCGAGCGGGCCCGCTACGTGCTGTCCGATCTGCTCGACGACCTGGCGGGCGTCACCGACGCCGGCGAACAGGCGTTCATCCGCTGGGAGGTGGTCCAGGAGGCCGCCAGGACCGCGCTGGGCGTGGGGCGCAGGTGGCAGGGAAGCGGCAAGTGGCTGCTGCGCGAGCTGCGCGCGCACGACCCCGAGCTGGCCGGCGAGCTGCTCGCCGCGCACGACGACCCCGTACGCCTGGCCGCCGTCGCCTCGAGCGTGCTGGAGGGGGCCGGAGGGCGGCTCTGGGAGGGCTACCGGACCGAGGGCGACCCGTTCCACCAGCCGCTGCGTCACATGCCCGCCGGCGGGCTCTCGGGCGATACGGCGCAGAGCTCCGGCATGCGCCGGCTGGCCGCCATCAGCGGCGCCACGGCCGGCTCCACGCGGTTGTGGATGGGCCAGACGCACGTCGCGCCCGCCACCCGCTCGTCCGACCACCACCACGGGGCGTCCGAGACGGCCATCTACGTGGTCAGCGGCACGCCGGCGTTCGTCTTCCTGGAGGACGCCAAGGAGGTGCGCATCGAGGCGGGCCCGGGCGACTACATCTACGTTCCGCCGTACGTGCCCCACCGGGAGGAGAATCCGGACCCGTCACAGGAGGCGGTGGTGGTGATCGCCCGCAGCACCCAGGAGGCGATCGTGGTCAACCTGCCCGGCCTGGCGGGCTGAGCGCCCGTCCGACCGCCCCGTCCGACCGCCCCGTCCGACCGCCCCGTCCGACCGCCCCGGCTCAGCCGCCCGCGCCGCTCACCCGGTAGACGTCGAAGACGCCCTGGATGCCGCGTACGGCCTTCAGCACGTGCCCCAGGTGCTTGGGGTCGCCCATCTCGAACGTGAACTTGCTGACCGCCACCCGGTCGCGCGAGGTCGTCACCGAGGCGCTGAGGATGTTGACGTGCTGGTCGGAGAGCGTACGCGTGACGTCGGACAGCAGTCGCGGCCGGTCGAGCGCCTCGACCTGGATGGCCACCAGGAAGACGCTGTCGTCGCTCGGCGACCAGCTGACCTCCACCAGCCGGTCGGGCTGTGCCTTGAGCTGCTGCACGTTGGTGCAGTCGCCGCGGTGCACCGACACCCCGTGGCCGCGGGTGACGAAGCCGACGATCTCGTCGCCGGGCACCGGGGTGCAGCACTTCGACAGGCGTACCCACACGTCGGCGTCGCCCGCGACGACCACGCCCGCGCCGCCACCGCCCCGGGGACGGCCGCGCAGCCGCGTCGGCAGCGAGGTCTCGGCGATGTCCTCCTCGGCGCTGTCGACGCCGCCGATCGAGGCCACGAGCTTCTGCACGACGTTCTGGGCCGCGACGTGCCCCTCGCCCACGGCCGCGTAGAGGGCGGACACGTCGGGATAGCGCAGGTCGCGGGCCAGCGCCAGCAGCGCCTCGCCGGACATCAGCCGCTGCAGCGGCAGGCCCTGCTTGCGCATGGCCCGCCCGATGGCCTCCTTGCCGGCCTCGATCGCGGTCTCGCGGCGCTCCTTGGAGAACCACTGCCTGATCTTGTTGCGGGCCCGGCCGGACTTGACGAACTTCAGCCAGTCGCGCGAAGGGCCGGCGTCGGGCGACTTGGAGGTGAAGATCTCCACCGTGTCGCCGTTGCCGAGCCGCGACTCCAGCGGCACCAGCCGCCCGTTGACCCGCGCGCCGATGCAGCGATGACCTACCTCGGTGTGCACGGCGTAGGCGAAGTCGACTGGCGTGGCCCCCTCGGGCAGCGCGATGACCTGCCCTTTCGGGGTGAAGACGTAGACCTCCGACACCGACAGGTCGAACCGCAGCGACTCGAGGAACTCGCCCGGGTCGGAGGTCTCCTTCTGCCAGTCGAGGAGCTGGCGCAACCAGGCCATGTCGCTGCCCGGCTTGACCTTGCCGGGAGGGCCGGGGCTGCCGACCTCCTCCTTGTATTTCCAGTGGGCGGCCACGCCGTATTCGGCCCTGTGGTGCATCGCGTGGGTGCGGATCTGCAGCTCCACCGGCTTGCCCTCGGGACCGATCACCGTCGTGTGCAGCGATTGGTACATGTTGAACTTGGGCATCGCGATGTAGTCTTTGAACCGCCCGGGCACCGGGTTCCACCGGGCGTGGATCGTGCCGAGGGCGGCATAGCAGTCGCGCACGCTGTCGACCAGCACGCGGATGCCCACCAGGTCATAGATGTCGTCGAACGCCACGTCGCGGGCGATCATCTTCTGGTAGACGGAGTAATAGTGCTTCGGCCGGCCCTTGACCACGGCGCGGATCTTGGCCTCGCGCAGGTCGCCGGAGACCTTCTCGATGACCTCCTGCAGGAAGAGGTCGCGGCGCGGCGCCCGCTCCGACACCATGCGCGCGATCTCGTCGTAGCGCTTGGGGTAGAGCATGGCGAAGGCCAGGTCTTCGAGCTCCCACTTGATGGTGTTCATGCCCAGGCGGTGGGCCAGCGGGGCGAAGATCTCCAGCGTCTCGCGCGACTTCTGGTGGCGCTTGTGCTCGGGCAGGTAGCGCATGGTGCGCATGTTGTGCAGCCGGTCGGCCAGCTTGATGATCAGCACGCGGATGTCGCGCGACATGGCGACGACCATCTTGCGCACGGTCTCGGCCTGCGCCGCGTCGCCGAACTTGACCTTGTCCAGCTTGGTGACGCCGTCGACCAGGGAGGCGATCGTCTCGCCGAAGTCGCCGCGCAGCTCGTCGAGGCTGTAGGCGGTGTCTTCCACCGTGTCGTGCAGCAGCGCCGCGCACAGAGTCTCGTCGTCGGTGCCGAGCTCGGCCAGGATCGTCGCCACCGCCAGCGGGTGGGTGATGTAGGGGTCGCCCGACTTCCGCTTCTGGTCACGGTGGTGGTAGGCCGCGACGTCGTAGGCACGCTCGATCAGACGCAGGTCGGCCTTGGGGTGGGTGGCGCGGACCGTACGGAACAACGGCTCCAGCACCGGGTTCATGGCCCCACCCCCAAACCGCCTTCGGCGCACCGCCGGCACGCCGGGCGCTTCGGCGTTGCCGGATTCGGTTACGTCGGGCGCGACCACATCACGGGGCACACAGACTCCTCACGCAATGACTCCTCACGTTCGAGTCCAGATCCCCCAAGTGTATCCAGGCAGCCAACTTGAGCAGTCGCGGGGCGGTTCACACGATCACGAGCGAATGCAACGGCACTCCCGTCAGCCGCTCACGTCCGTGCAGAAACGCCAGCTCCATCAGCACCGCCACACCGGCGACCTCGGCTCCCGTCCGCTTGACCAGCTCCACGGCCGCCGCGGCGGTGCCACCCGTGGCCAGCACGTCGTCGACGATGAGAACCCGCTCGCCGGACGCGAGGGCGTCACGGTGGACCTCGATGCTCGCGGAGCCGTATTCCAGATCGTAGGACTCCTCGAGGGTTTCGGCGGGCAGTTTCCCCTTCTTGCGCACCGGCACGAACCCGGCGCCCGCGCGGTACGCCACCGGAGCGGCGAGGATGAACCCGCGTGCCTCGATCCCCACGATCTTGTCGACCTGGTGCAACCCGGCCAGCTCGTCCACCACGGCGGCCATCGCCACGGGATCGGCCAGGAGCGGGGTGATGTCCTTGAACAGGACGCCCTGCTTCGGGTAGTCGGGAACGTCCCTGATCCGCTCCAGGATCAACGTGTCCAGCTCGCTCATGGTGTTTCCTCGCATTCCTCACCGGCCGTCTGCCGCGCTCCATGATGGTGCATAGCGGACCCTGGCCGGACCCCTCCTCCGCCCGCAAGCCTCCCCGTACGCGCCCCTGCGCGCCTCAGAGCGTTCCTGGCGGCATGACGACGGCCGCGGCGTTCACCTCTGCGCGCCACGGCCGTACACCCTCGCCAGGGGCGTTCTCAAGGCCGCGCCGGGTCGCTCACGAGGCCCGGGGACACGACCACGCCCCCGCCCGATGCCGGGCGAGGGCGTCACGGAAGGCGAGTGGGCTATCCCTTGGCCGCCGCGGCCTTCTTGGAGCTCTTCGCTCCCTTGGCGCCGCCCGTGGAGGCCAGCCGCTTGGCGATGGCCTGGTATTTCGGCTCGCGTTCCTTCAGCGTCACCAGCAGCGGCGTGGCCACGCACAACGAGGAGTAGGTGCCGACGACCATGCCGACGAACAACGACAGCGACAGGTCCTTCAACGTGCCGGCGCCGAGCACCGTGGTGCCGATGAACAGGATCGCCGCCACCGGCAGGATCGCGACCAGCGAGGTGTTCAGCGATCGGATCAGCGTGTGGTTGAGCGCGTTGTTGGCGGCCATCGAGTAGGTCTGCTTGGACGTGTGGCCCAGCTTGGCCGTGACCTCCTTGATCATGTCGAACACCACGACCGCGTCGTAGAGCGAGTAACCGAGGATGGTCAGGAAGCCCAGCAGCGTCGCCGGCGTGACCTCGAAGCCCGACCAGGCGTAGATGCCCGCCGTGATGACGAGGTCGTGGATGAGCGCGACGATCGCGGCCAGCGCCATCTTCGGCTCGAACGCCATCGACAGGTAGAGGATGATCGCCAGCATGAACACGCCCAGGCCGATCCAGGCCTTCTGGGAGACCTCACCGCCCCAGGACGGGCCGATGGCCTGGATGCTCACCTGGTCGAGCGGGACCCCGAAGTCCTTGGCGATCTCGCTCTGCAGCTGGGTCCGGGTGTCCTCCGGCAGGCTCTCGGTGGTGGCCCGCCAGCCATTCGTGCCCGCCTGCTGGACGATCACCTGGTGCACGCCCTGGTCGAGCACGGACTCACGCACCTGCTCGACCGTGGCCTGCGAGGACTTGAACGAGAAGATCGTGCCGCCCTTGAACTCCACGCCCAGGTTGAGCCCGTTGATCAGCAGGCCGGCCAGCGAGACGGCGAGCAGCAGGCCGGACAGGCTGTACCACAGCCGCCATTTGCCGACGAAGTCGACGTCGATCTCGCCGCGGTAGAGGCGACGCCCCAGTCCCATCTCAGGCCTCCTGCGGAGTGGTCGTGCGGCCGGTCGAGCCGACCTCGCTCATACGCTCGGCGTCGAGGCCGGACAGCGGGTGTCCCTTGGCGAAGAACTTCACCCTCGCCAGCAAAGCGATGAACGGCTTGGTGAACAGGAACACCACCACGACGTCGATCAGCGTGGTCAGGCCCATTGCGAACGCGAATCCGGCGACACCGCCCACCGCCAGGAAGTACAGCACGATGGCGGCGATGAACATGACGGCGTCGGCGATCAGGATCGTGCGCCTGGCACGGACCCAGGCCACCTCGACGGCCGAGCGGAGCGTGCGCCGTCCTTCCTTCATCTCGTCACGGATGCGTTCGAAGTACACGATGAAGGAGTCGGCGGTGATGCCGATCGAGACCACCAGGCCGATGATGTGCGGCAGGGAGAGGCGGAACCCGGCGTTGTGCCCGAGCACCACCACGGACGTGTACGTGATGATCGTGGCCACCACGAGGCTCAGCACCGCCACGATGCCCAGGCCGCGGTAGTAGAGCAGACAGTAGACGACCACGAGGGCCAGGCCGATCAGACCGGCGATCAGGCCGCCCTCGAGCTGGTCCTGGCCCAGGGTCGAGGAGACGGTGTCGACGGAGCTGCGGTTGAACTTCAGCGGCAGCGCGCCGTATTTGAGCTGGTCGGCCAGCGTGGTGGCACTGGCCTGGTCGAAGCCGCCGGTGATCTCCGCCCGGCCGCCCGGGATGGGGCTGATGATGTTGGGGGCGGTGATGACGACGCCGTCGAGCACGACGGCGACCTTGTTGCGCGGTTCCTGGGAGTTGTAGGCGGCGGTGGTGAGCTTGCTCCACTCACCGGCGCCCTTGCTCTTGAAGTCGAGTTGGACGACCCACTCGGTGGTGCCCTGGCGGACGCCCGCGGAGGCGGTGTCGATGTCGGTGCCGACGACCTTGGCGACGTCGAGGACGTACTTGAAGCTGCCGTCGCTCTCGCAGCCGGCGTACTGCTTGTTGGGGTCGTCCTGGACGCCCTGCCCGCGGTTGGCGGGGTCGGCGCAGTTGAGCTTCTTGTACTGGGCCAGCACCGCGGGGTCGATGCCCTCGGTGTTGATGCCCGTGGCGTTGGGGTCATCCGCCGGGGGTTGGCTGGGGCCGTCGCTCGGCGCGGGCGTGGATTTCCCGTCCTTGGTGCCCCGCTTGTCCTGACCCTTGGGGCTCTGCGTGGCAGAGGGCTCGGCCGACGTGCTGGGCGTCGGCGCGGTCAGCGCCGACGACAGCGCCTTGCCCGTGGGGGACGTGCTCGGCTGCGGCGCTCCGGCCGACTGGGACGCCGGCGGCCTGACCGGCTCCGAGGCCTTCGGCTTGGCCGGGTCGGAGGCCGCGGGCTCGTCCGACTTGCTCGCGGGGTCCGAGGGCTCGGCGGACTTGCCGCCCGAGGGCGAGGCGCTCGGCGTCGGCGCGTTGGTCGCCAGGTCTGCCGGGGCCTGCGTGGCCTCCATGGCGAGCACCTGGCGGAAGCGCAGCTCCGCGGTGGTCGCGACCAGCTTGATGGCCTCGTTCTGCCCGACTCCCGGAATGGAGATGATGATGTTGTCGCCGGACTTGGCGACCTCCGCGTCCGAGATGCCGGTGCCGTTGACCCGGTCGCGGATGATGTTGACCGCCCGGTCAAGGATCTCCTCTGGAGGAGCCGCGTTGTTCTGGGTCACGGGCGACAGAGTCACCGTCGTGCCGCCGGCGAGGTCGAGCCCCAGCTTGGGCGTGTACGCCTGCTGCAGGAACATCGTCCCGCCCAGGGCGAGGAAGAGCGCCAGAAGCACCAGGAGCGTACGCCCCGGTCGGCTGTGGCGGCTGGTCGGTCGGGCCACTGGTCGTCAGTTCTTTCAGATAGAGGTTTGTCGCAGAGCTTAGTCAGGACTGCTTGGTGCTGGAGTCCTGGTCTCCGTTGCGATCCACGGCGGCCTCGGACTCGTTCTTGCCCTCCTCGTCGGACGCGGTGCCGTCGGCGGCCCCGTCACCTGCGGGAGCGTCTCCGGGCGCGACGACGCGGCCGATGGCGGCCTTCACCCAGCGGGTCTCGACACCGGGGGCGACCTCGAGGACGACGTCCTCATTGTCCACCGCGACGACGGTGCCGAACAGGCCCGTCGTGGTCATGACGCGCGCACCCGGGGTCAGAGAGTTCTGCATCCGGATCGCCTCTTGCTGGCGCTTGCGCTGAGGGCGGATCAGCAGGAAGTAGAACACCACCACCAAGAGAATCAGCGGCAGGATGCTTCCGAGTTGTCCCATGTCCATAAGGGGCGACCTTCCATTGTCGTACAAGGAGTTGACACCGGCCTCGCGCCGGAAATTCCGTGCGTCGCGTCGGACCGCGCCACTCGGGCCGTCAGCCTACACAGCCAGCCAAGCCACGGAGTGTAGGCGCTTGTCGCGAAACGCGGCAACGAAGCAGCGTTTCGGCGCGCGGGGAAGTTCCCATATTGAAACGGTTGCAACCGTTCTGTGATCAGTCGAAAAGCGGGGCTCCGAATGCGTCCGGTGGTGGAGTCATGCCGAGATGGGTCCACGCGGCCGCGGTCGCCACCCGGCCGCGCGGCGTCCTGGCCAGCAGACCTTGGCGTACGAGGAACGGCTCGGCCACCACTTCGACCGTCTCCGGCTCCTCGCCCACGGCGACCGCGAGGGTCGACAGCCCCACGGGACCGCCGCCGAACTTCTTCAGCAGCGCGCCAAGCACCGCTCTGTCGAGCCGGTCGAGCCCTTCTGCGTCAACTTCATAAAGGTTGAGCGCCGCCGCCGCGACAGCGCGGTCGATCACCCCGTCGGCGCGCACGTCGGCGAAGTCGCGCACCCGCCGCAGCAGCCGGTTGGCGATGCGGGGCGTGCCCCTCGACCGCCTGGCGATCTCGTGGGCGCCGTCGTCCGGCAGGCCGACGCCGAGCAGCCTCGCCGACCGGTAGAGCACCTGCTCCAGCTCGCCGACCTCGTAGAAGTCCATGTGGGCGGTGAACCCGAACCTGTCGCGCAGCGGCGCGGGCAGCAGCCCGGCCCTGGTCGTGGCGCCGACCAGGGTGAACGGCGCGATGTCGAGCGGGATGGCGGTGGCCCCAGGCCCCTTGCCGACGACGATGTCGACCCGGAAGTCCTCCATCGCGAGGTAGAGCATCTCCTCGGCGGGCCTGGCCATCCGGTGGATCTCGTCGATGAACAGCACTTCGCCCTCGGCCAGCGTCGACAGGATCGCCGCGAGGTCGCCCGCGCGTTCGAGGGCCGGGCCCGAGGTGATCCGGAGCGGCGCGTTCAGCTCGGCCGCGATGATCATCGCCAGGGTCGTCTTGCCGAGCCCAGGAGACCCGCTCATCAGCACGTGGTCGGGTGGCCGCTGCCGCCGCAGAGCGCTTTCGAGCACAAGGGAGAGTTGCTCGCGCACCCGCCCCTGGCCGATGAACTCGCCCAGCCGCTTGGGCCTGAGAGCCGCCTCGATCTGCAGCTCCTCGCCCTCGGCGTCGGGTGAGACGAGCTCCCGATCAGAGCTCACCGTGGCACCTCCTCCCGCCGACGACGACCCTACGCACCACACCCAGCCCGCGGGAGGGGGCAACGCACCGCCCGTCGCGACCCGGCCGGGCCAACCTATCGAAAGTCGGGACCGCGCCGGACGCTCCGCGCAACGCGAGACCACCGGTCCCGCCGGACACGCGACGCGACGACGGCCCGCCGGCTCCGCCGTCATGACTCATCGCACGCTCAGCGATCGCAGCGCGGCCTTCAGCAGCGTGGCCACCCGCGGCTGGCGCCCGGCGGCGAGGTCGGCGTCGGCCTCAGGCTCCACGGCGGCGATCGCCTCGTCGGCGTCCTTGCTGGAGTAGCCGAGCCCCACCAGCCCCGAGTGCACCTGCTCGCGCCAGGGCGCGGCCTTCCGCTCGCCGTTGAGCGCGGCGTCGACCGCCGTCTCCGGCGTGCCGAGCCGGTCCTTCAGCTCCAGCACGATGCGCTGCGCCCCCTTCTGCCCGATGCCCGGCACCTGGGTGAGCGCCTTCAGGTCGGCGCCGGCCACGGCCACCCGCAGCGCGTTGGGCGTGTGCACGGCCAGCATCGCCAGCGCCAGCTTGGGCCCGACGCCGCTGGCCGTCTGCAGCAACTCGAACACCGCCCGCTCGTCGTCGGTGGCGAAGCCGAAGAGGGTGAGGGACTCCTCGCGCACGACGAGCGACGTGGCCAGGCGCGCCTCCTCGCCGACGCGCAGCGTGGCGAGGGTCCCGGGGGTGCAGTGGGTGAGAATCCCGACGCCGCCGACCTCGATCACGGCTCCGTCGGGCGCGATCGCCGTCACCTTCCCCGCCACCGACGCGATCACAACCCGCCTCCTGTCTTCGATGCGATCACAACCCTGCCCTCCGCCTCAGGAACCAGCCTGCCGAAGGCCGGCCCCGCAAGTGGCGCGAACGCCCATGTGAACCGCCCCGGAAGCGGCCGGAGGCGTGCACGCTCCGGAGCGCCGTGCGGCGAGCGGCGTGCTCCACTGCGCCGTCACGGCCCGGAGCCCTTCCTGGCCTTGGCGAGGGCCGCGGCGAGGCGGTGCTGGGCGCCGCCGCGCCAGACGTGGCAGATGGCCAGGGCGAGCGCGTCGGCGGCGTCGGCGGGCCTGGGCATCTCGGCGAGCCGCAGCAGCCGCGTGACCATGGCGCCGATCTGCTTCTTGTCGGCCGTGCCGCTGCCGGTGATGGCGGCCTTCACCTCGGACGGCGTGTGCAGCGCCACGGGCAGCCCACGCCGGGCCGCGCACAACACCGCGATCCCCGCGGCCTGCGCCGTGCCCATGACGGTGCGTACGTTGTGCTGGCTGAAGACCCGCTCGACCGCGACCGCGTCGGGGCGCACGTCGTCGAGCCACTTCTCGATGCCGGCCTCGATGCCCACGAGCCGGGCCCCGAGCTCCTCGTCGGAGCCGGTGCGCACCACCCCGACGGCCACGAGCGTCAGCGGCGCGCCCGGACGCCCTTCGACGGCGCCCAGACCGCACCGGGTCAGCCCCGGATCGACGCCCATCACCCGCACCGGTATGCCCTCCCGTGTACGCCGAACATCTGTTCGGCACGAGACTCTACTCCGCCCACGGTGGCCGCGCACCGCGAAACGCCCGTCAGAAGTCCTCGAGCATGTACGGCCTGGCGGCGAAGGCGGCATCGAGTGTCTCGTCGTATCGGCCATCTCCGGACATGAGCCCGCTGAGGCGGAGGGTGGCCGCCGGGATCCCGGCGTACAGGGCGGAGAAGCCGTTCACACTGAGCCTCACCCCGGGCTGCTCGGCCGGCGTGACCGCGACAGAGCCGCCGGTGAACTCCAGCCGCCACGTGCCGCCCCCTCCGAGAGGGTCGTCCACGGTGACGACGGCGTCGCCGGCAAGGCGCGCCGGGTAGCCCCTGCGCTCGGCCGCCGCGGCGACGTCGAGCACCCTGAACATCCACCGCCGCTGCGTGACCTGCTCGATCGTCCGCTCGCGCAGCAGCCACAGCACCGGGTCGTCGGGAGCCACGTGCGCGACGACCTCGTGCGCGATCGAGGACGCGCTGCCCACCAGGGACCACAGTGCCCTGAGCGTCTCCCCTGATCCGGCGACGAGGCTGTCGACCAGCATGTCCTCGCCGTGCCACCGGTAGATCACGAAACCGTCGTCGGCGACATAGAGGAAGTCGTCCTCGCTCTCGAGCCACAGGCTCCAGGTCTGCTCGTCCCAGGAGATGGGCCCGCTGGCGCGGACGGCGCCGTGGACGCGGTGCAGGATGGAGCCGACCTCTCCGGCGTCGCCCGGGCCCATCCTGCGCAGCTTGACCTGGCCGGACGGCCGGATCTGGCGCAGCAACTCGGCGGGGAGCCGAACGCTGTGCTGGGCGCCGGCGTGCTCGTAGCCGAGCGAGCGGTAGATGCCGGTGGTGGCCGGATAGAGCGCGGAGACCGCGTCGCCGAGCGCCCTGCCGCGTTCGACGACGGCCCGCATGATCGTGCTGCCGCAGCCGCGGCCGCGGTCCTCCGGCGCCACGGTGACCCCGGCGATCCCGGCCATCGGCTGCGGCCTGCCGTGCCACCACTGCGTGAACTGACGCAGCCGCGCCGCGGCGGCCAGCCTGGTGCCGTCGAAGCCTCCCAGATAACGGCCCTCGCCGAGGGCGGGGAGCACCGCCCGGCGCCATCTGTCCCTGTCGGAGGCGGACAGCGGGCCGAAGGCGCGTCTGCGAAGGTCAAGGACGTCGTCGAGGTCATCAGGGGTGAGGTCGCGTATTTCCACAGTCAGCCAACTTATGCGGCGGGCGTACGCGCTCGCGAACCGTTTGCCGTGAGGGCGAGCCTGTCGAGACAGGGCAGTTGTGCGGCCACTGTGCGGCCACTGTGCGGCCGCCGGCGCCACGGCGACGACGGTCGCGACCATGCCGAACACGCCCAGGATCGCCCCTGCGACGGTCGCGACGGCCGCTTCAGCGCCTGACCCGGCCATCCGGAAGGGCGTGGTCGGACCCGAGGCTCGCGAGCGTCTCTGTGGAGCGCTCAGGGCCTGCGCGGGTGAGCACCATGCCGAACGAGAACGTCCGGATCCCGGCGGCCGTCGCCGTCTCGCTTGGGGCCAGGCCCGCCACACCCGAGGCGCCTGGACGCACCCCGGCCTTCGCCGGGGAGAACGCTAGTCCAGCGCCGCCAGCACGTCGTCGGAGACGTCGAAGTTGGCGTAGACGTTCTGGACGTCGTCGCTGTCCTCCAGCGCGTCGATGAGGCGGAAGACCTTCTTGGCCCCCTCCTCGTCGAGCGGCACGCTCATCGTCGGCAGGAAGCTCGACTCCGCCGAGTCGTAGTCGATGCCGGCGTCCTGCAGGGCCTTGCGCACCGGCACCAGGTCACCGGCCTCGGACACGACCTCGAACGAGTCGCCCAGGTCGTTGACCTCCTCGGCGCCCGCGTCGAGCACGGCCATCAGCACGGTGTCCTCGTCGAGGCCGTTCTTCGGCACGATGACGACGCCTTTGCGGTTGAACATGTAGGAGACGGACCCGGGGTCGGCCAGCGAGCCGCCGTTGCGGGTCAGCGCCACGCGCACCTCGGAGGCGGCGCGGTTGCGGTTGTCGGTGAGGCACTCGATGAGCACCGCGACGCCGCCGGGCGCGTAGCCCTCGTAGGTGATGGTCTGCCAGTCTGAGCCGCCGGCCTCGAGGCCGCCGCCGCGCTTGCGGGCCCGCTCGATGTTGTCGTTGGGCACGGAGTTCTTCTTCGCCTTGAAGATGGCGTCGAAGAGGGTGGGGTTGGCATCCGGGTCAGGGCCACCTGTCCGGGCCGCCACCTCGATGTTCTTGATGAGCTTCGCGAACAGCTTGCCGCGTTTGGCGTCGAGCGCGGCCTTCTTGTGCTTCGTCGTCGCCCATTTGGAGTGGCCGGACATTGGCTAGAGCTCCCTCAGCATGTCTACGAAGTAACGGTGCACGCGAGCGTCTCCGGTCAGCTCGGGATGGAACGACGTCGCGAGCAGCGGCCCTTGTCGGACCGCGACGATCCTATCCCCAGGCTCGCACTTGCCCAGCACGTCGACGTCCGCGCCGACGGATTCGACCCACGGCGCGCGGATGAAGACCGCGTGCACCCGCTGTCCGGCGAAGTCGATGTCCTCCTCGAACGAGTCGACCTGGCGGCCGAACGCGTTGCGCCTGACGACCATGTCGATGCCGCCGACGGTCTGCTGGCCGGAAACGCCGTCCTCGATCCGGTCGGCCAGCATGATCATGCCGGCGCAGGAACCGTAGGCGGGCATGCCCTCCTTGATCCGCATGCGCAGGGGCTCGAACATGTCGAAGGCCTCGGCGAGCTTCCACATCGTCGTCGACTCGCCGCCGGGGATGACCAGGCCGTCGACCGCCTCCAGCTCGGCGGGCCTGCGCACGGCCGTGGCCCGCGCCCCCGCCTCCTGGAGCATGCGCACATGCTCGCGCACGTCGCCCTGCAGGGCGAGTACACCGATCGTGGGCACAGCAGATCCTTCCGTCCGGGTGCGGGTTCAGACAATTCAACACCACGACGGGCCGGGATCTTCCTGGCAGGGTCCGCGCCTCGGGGCCAGAGGGCCGCGGAGCGCGCCGGCCGGGACACGGCGGTGTGTCCCGGCCGGCGCGCGGGGGTTCACGGACGCTCGGTCTCCAGGCGGACCGTCTCCTCCACGGTCATGGGCTGGCTGCGCAGGGCCGGGTCGATCGGGCGCAGGTACGTCTGCTGCACCCCGGGCACCCGGTCCTCGATCACGAACGTGGCCCGTGTGTACACCTCGCCGCCGGGTGTCTGCACCTGCGGCACCACCTTGAAGTCGGCCGTCATCTGATCGCGCTCGACCTTCGTCAGCACGTAGCCGCGCTGGTTGTTGTAGAACTTCAGATGCGGGTTGATCTTGAGGAACGGGTGCGTCGCCGGGTCGGAGTCGGCCCCGTTCCCTCCGGTCGAGATCGAGGTGGCCACCAGTTCCGAGCCGACGGACGGGCCCGTCGGGTCGTCGTAGTCGAGCTTGAGGTCGCTGGCCCAGTGGGCGTGCACGTCGCCGGTCAGCACGACCGGGTTGCGCACCTTCGCGTCGAGCCAGCCCTGGGTGATGCGCTTGCGGGAGGCGACGTAACCATCCCAAGCGTCCTGGCTGGTGATCTTGGCCGGGCCGTCGTTGTTGTCGCGCTGGGCGAAGAAGACCTGCTGGCCGAGGATGTCCCACTGCGCCCGCGAGTGCCGGAAGCCGTCCAGCAGCCACGCCTCCTGCTCGGCGCCCGTGATGGAGCGGGCCGAGTCGATCGAGGCGGGGCAGTCGCGGTAGCCGTCGCCGCAGCCCTGGTCGTCGCGGTACTGGCGGGTGTCGAGCATGTGGAGGGTGGCCATCCTGCCCCACCGGATGCGGCGGTAGAGCTGCATGTCGATGCCGCGCGGGATGGAGGTGCGGCGCAACGGCATGTTCTCGTAGTAGGCGCGGAAGGCGGCCTCGCGCCTGCTCAGGAAGTCCGGCTGGGGAATCTCGGGCTTCTCGGGCACCTCGTCGGCCCAGTTGTTGTCCACCTCGTGGTCGTCCCACACCACCAGCCACGGCGCGGCGGCGTGCGCGGCCTGCAGGTCGGGGTCGGTCTTGTACTGGGCATGGCGCTGGCGGTAGCCGGCGAGGGTCTCGGTCTCGGGGCCCTCGTGGTCACGGACGTTGCCGCCGGGGATGGTGTAGGTGTCCTTGGTGTACTCGTACTGGTAGTCGCCCAGGTGCAGGATCACGTCGGGGCGCTCCTCGGCCAGCCGGCGGTACGCCGTGAAATAGCCGTGCTCGTACTGTGAGCAGGAGACGAACGCCATGGCCAGGGCGCCGCCGTACGACAGGGGGTGCGGGGCGGTGCGGGCGCGGCCGAGCGGCGAGACGTACGGGCCGACGCGGAAGCGGTACCAGTAGTCGCGGTCGGAGCCCAGGTTCGCGAGCTCCACGTGGACGCTGTGCCCCCATTCCGGCGCGGCCACCGTCACGCCGCTGCGCACGACGCGGCGGGCGCGCTCGTCGGAGTACACCTGCCACGACACGGGGAACGGCCGCTGCGGCATGCCTCCGAGGCCGTCCTCGGCCATCGGCTGCTGGGCGAGCCTGGTCCAGATGACGAAGCCCTCGTGGTCGGGGTCGCCCGACGCGACGCCGAGGGTGAAGGGGTCGGTGCGCAGCCCGCGCGAGGCGAGGCTCTGGGCGGTTTCCTTACTGGGGTCCGCGGCGGGGTCTGGGTCGGCGTGCGCGCCGGTCGCGGGGATCGCGGCGGCGGCGCCCGCCGCTAAACCGGTGACGAGGAAGTGCCGGCGGTTCAGCTTGGACACGTGAGGCTCCCGGACGATCAAGGGTGAGGGACGTCCGTAGCCTGACTCAGGATCATGACCAGTGGGTGAACAGCAGAACAGAAAAAGGCGACATCCTTCGCGGATGCCGCCTTTTCTGGCGATTTTCGCCGTACGGAGGGATTACCAGCCGCGCTCGGCCAGCCGGTGCGGCTGCGGGATGTCGTCGACGTTGATGCCGACCATGGCCTCCCCCAGGCCGCGCGAGACCTTGGCGATGACGTCGGGGTCGTCGTAGAAGGTGGTGGCCTTGACGATGGCCGCGGCGCGCTTGGCCGGATCGCCCGACTTGAAGATGCCGGAGCCCACGAAGACGCCCTCGGCGCCCAGCTGCATCATCATCGCGGCGTCGGCCGGGGTGGCGATACCGCCCGCGGTGAACAGCACGACCGGCAGCTTGCCGAGCTTCGCGACCTCGGCGACCAGTTCGTACGGCGCCTGCAGCTCCTTGGCGGCGACGTACAGCTCGTCCTCGGGCAGCGACGTGAGCCGCTTGATCTCGGCGCGGATCGTGCGCATGTGGGTGACGGCGTTGGAGACGTCACCGGTGCCCGCCTCGCCCTTGGAGCGGATCATCGCCGCGCCCTCGGTGATGCGGCGCAGGGCCTCGCCCAGGTTGGTCGCCCCGCACACGAACGGCACGGTGAACTGCCACTTGTCGATGTGGTTGGCGTAGTCGGCCGGGGTGAGCACCTCCGACTCGTCGACGTAGTCGACGCCGAGCGCCTGCAGCACCTTCGCCTCGACGAAGTGGCCGATGCGGGCCTTGGCCATGACGGGGATCGACACGGCCTCGATGATGCCGTCGATCATGTCGGGGTCGCTCATCCTCGACACGCCGCCCTGGGCGCGGATGTCGGCGGGGACACGCTCGAGGGCCATGACGGCGACCGCCCCGGCGTCCTCAGCGATCTTGGCCTGCTCGGGCGTGACGACGTCCATGATGACACCGCCCTTGAGCATCTCGGCCATGCCGCGCTTGACGCGGGCCGTTCCGGTGACGGGGCTGCTTTCTGGCGTGCTGCTGGACACGGTCTTCCTCACGGGCTCTCACGGCGAATCGGTATGTTCTCAAGCCCATCGTAGGTCCTGACGGACCCCTCCCCCGACATGCCAATATGTCAGGTTTTATGGCCTTGCTTATACAGAAGGACTAGGGGATGACGGGCTTGCGGCTGGCGAGGGCGACCCAGACCTGGCCGGGTGCGAAGTTCATCGGCTCGCCGCTCTCCGTGGTGAACGTCGTGCCGTCCTTCTCCGATTCCCGCTCCCAGTTCGCCTTGTACGCCTTGCCGTCGCGCAGCACGATCGCCTTGCCCTTGCCCGTGGTGTGCACGAGCGGCGTGTAGCTGTCGTTCTTGTCGTGGAACTGCGAGCGCTCGGTCTTGGTGTACTGGATGACGACCGTCGGCGCGCCGAGCTGCCCGCCCTCCGCGGCCACGTCCTTCTTGCCGTCCTGCCAGATCATCCACTTCTTCCGCGCCTCGGACCAGGCGAAGGTGAAGCGGGCGGCGGGCCACTTGACCGTGTACGACTTGCGCTCCACGCCGCCCTCGGCCGGAGCGTCGCCGAAGGTGAAGCCGATGTCCTTGGCCTTGCTCGCCTTCGGCGCCGCGGCCAGCAGCCGCTTGGTGTTGGCGAACAGGTTGTAGGGGGCGAAGCGGCCCGGCTGGCGGAAGTACGCGCCGGGGTTGCGCGTGTCGCCGACGTCGAACAGGGACGCCTCGGCGATGAACGGCAACATCTTGCTCTGCGCCCCCGAGTAGGAGAAGGCGGGCTTGCCGAACTGCGGCGCGATGTGCAGGTCGGAGATGCGGGCGCTGCGCACCGGCCCCACCTTGGACGGCAGCTTCGACGAGAAGATCGCCATGATCCGGGTCAGACCGGCCTCGACCTGCTCGACGTAGACGATGTCGGCGCTCTTCAGGCCCTGCTGCGGCTTGCCCGCCGCGGTGTTCTCGATCTTCACGGCCAGCACGGGCTTGAGGCTGTCGTACGGCCTGCCGGTGAAGGGGTGGGTCTTGACCTCGACGGGCTCCTCGCTCGGCGCGACGGAGGCGGCTGCCTGCGGCACCTTGCCCGGCGCCGGCTCCTCGGAGGAACAGGCCGAGGCGGGCAGGAGCACGGCCGCTCCGGCCAGCCAGATCGTGATCGTCCGGGATAGCCGCACCAGTAACACTCCTCGCTTCAGCCCTGAAAACGGGATGAAGCTTACTGGCTTCGCCAAATCAGGTCATTCAGTTGCCATAGCCGCTGGCGGATTGTCATCAATCTCGAAGAACCGGGGGTATTCGGTGTGGCCGGCCAGGCGGAGGGTCCTGGCGAGCCAGCGGCGCTGCGCCGTACGCGTGACCGCGACCGCGTTGTTGTAGAAGCGCCGGGAGTAGACCACCTTGGCCACGGCGGCGTCGAGCTCTTCGAGCAGGGCACGACCCCCGGGCGCCTCCGAGAGTTTCTCCCTGAACCGCTCCTGGTCCACGACCGCCCGCAGCGCCCGCGACAGGTCGCTCTCGGCGTGCTCGCGCTCGTCGGGGCCCGCGGTCCTCGCCTCATGGGCGGCGGCGGCCAGCACCAGGGACGTGGCGGGGTCGAGCAGGCGTGACCCGGCCAGCTCCAGCACCACGGCCCTGCGCCGCATCAGCGCGGCGTCCAGCGACTCCTGAGCCAGTTCCAGCCGGATGTGCAGGCGGTCGAGCCGGCCCGCACGCCAGGAGATGTAGACGGCCACGAGCACCACGACGATGCCCACGATCAACACGATCATGGTGGATGTCACAGGTCTTCCTCCACACGCCCCGCGCCGCTCGTGGTGACCGTCTCGTAGACGCGCACGACGTCGCGCGCGACCGTGGACCAGTCGTATTTCCTGACCGCGACCAGCGCCTCGGCGGCCAGCTTGGCCCGGCGTTCCGGAGCGTCGAGCAGCGCGCCCGCCTCGCGTGCCAGCGCGCCGGGGTCGCCGTTGGAGAACAGCGCGCCCGCCTGCCCGTCGCCGAGCACCCGGCGGAAGGCGGGGATGTCGCTGGCCAGCACCGTGGCCCCGGACGCCATGGCCTCGGCCAGCACGATGCCGAAGCTCTCGCCGCGCGTGTTGGGCGCGCAGAACACGTCGACCGAGTGGTAGGCGCGGATCTTGTCGGCCTCGCTCACCATGCCGAGCACGGTCACCCGGTCGTGGAAGCGCTTGGGCACCCGCTCGTAGACGTCCTTCTCGTCGCCTGGGCCCGCGATGAGCAGCTTCACGTCCGCCCGCTCGGCCGCCAGCTCCGAGAACGCGTCGAGCAGGATGGGCAGGCCCTTGCGCTCTTCGTCCATCCGGCCGAGGAAGCCGAGCGTGGCGCCGTCGGGCCCCCAGCCGTCGAGCGGCTCGGCCTCGGTGTAGCGGGAGACGGTCACGCCGTTGGGGATCAGCACGGTGTCGCCGCCGAACTGCTCCACCAGGCTCTTACGGGCCGCGTCGGAGACCGCGATGCGCCCGCTGAGCTTCTCCAGCGCGCTCTGCAGCACCGGCTCGGCCACCGCGATCGCCCGCGAGCGCACCCACGAGGCGTGGAACGTCGCCACGATCGGGCCCTTGGCGGCCCAGCAGGCCAGGATGCCCAGGCTCGGGATCAGCGGCTCGTGGATGTGCAGCACGTCGAACTCGCCCGTGCGCACCCATCGCCGCACCCGCGCGGCCGACAGGAAGCCGAACGACATCCTCGCCACCGACCCGTTGTACGGCACGGGGACGGCCCGGCCCGCGCCCGTCACGTAGGGGGGCAACTCCTCGTCGTCGGCCGCCGGCGCGATCACCGACACCTCGTGGCCCTGCGCCATGAGGGCCTGGGCCAGGTCGTCGATGTGCTGCTTGACCCCGCCCGGCATGTCCCACGAGTAGGGGCAGACGATGCCGACCTTCATGACCGCAGATCCTCCAGCCAGAGCTGCTGCAGCATGTGCCAGTCCTCCGGGTGCTCGGTGATCCCTTTCTCGAACACCTCGGCCATGCGCTGCGCCACAGCGGCGACCTTCTCCTGCCGGGTGCCGTCCTCCGGGACCGGGACCTCCTCATGGATGTGGATGCCCCAGTCGTCGCCCACGAAGTAGACGGTCGCGGGCAGCAGCGCGGCCCCGGTCTGCACGGCCAGCAGCGGCGGCCCCGCGGGCACCTTGGTGGTCGCGCCGAAGAAGCGCACCTCGACGCCGCTCTTGGTCAGGTCGCGCTCGGCGGGCAGGCACACGACCCCGCCCTTGCGCACCCTCGTGGCCAGGGTGCCGAAGTTGTGCCCGTCGCCTCCGGTGAGCGGCAGCACCTCCATGCCGAGCCCTTCGCGGAAGGCGACGTAGCGGCGGAACAGCGACTCCGGCCTGAGCCGCTCGGCCACGGTGGTGAACGGATGCCCCACGCCCACCAGCCACGCGCCCGCCTGGTCCCAGTTGCCCATGTGGGGCAGGGCCAGCACCACGCCCCGCCCGGCCGCCACGGTGTCGTGCACGTGCTCGGCGCCGATGACGTGGGTGCGGCGCACGATCTCCTCGGTGCGCATCGACGGCAGCCGGAAGATCTCGTGGAAGTAGCGGAAGTAGGAGCGCATGCCGGCCCTGGTGAGCTCGCTCAGCTCGCGGCTGCCCGCCTCGAGGCCGGTCACCCTGGCCAGGTTGGACTCCAGCCGGCGGACGGACTTGCCGCCCCTGCGCCAGACGCGGTCGGCCATGAAGCGGAAGACCGCCGCCGTCGGGCCCTGGGGCAGCAGCGGAACGAGCTTCCAACCGGCCGCGAAGCCCGCGGCCACGATGCGATCGCTGACGGACGCCTTCTCGCTCATGTCTCCCTCGTCTGATGGTAGACCGCCACCACCCGCTGCCCCACGGTGATCAGGCTGGCCACCGCGAGCAGCCACATGCCCGCCGGCAGGACGTACGGCACGCCGAGGCCCGAGAAGAAGGCCGCGACCAGCGCCACGACCAGCCGCTCAGGACGCTCGGCCAGCCCCACGTCGGCCGTGAGCCCGAGCCCTTCCGCCCTCGCCTTGGCGTAGGAGACCACGGCGCCCGCGACCAGGCACACCAACGTCACCGCGGCCATCAGCGTGTCGCCTCCGGCGACGAAATACAAGATCAGGCCGGCGAAGATGGCGGCGTCGGCGACCCGGTCGAGCGTCGAGTCGAGGAACGCCCCCCAGGTGCTGCCGCCCTTGCCGCCGAGCCTGGCCACCACGCCGTCGAGGAGGTCGAACAGCACGAAGACGGTGATGACGAGGGCGCCCACGGTCAGCAGCCCCAGGGGAAAGAAGAGCAGGGCGGACACGACGGTGCCGAGGGTGCCGATCGCCGTGACGGCGTCGGGGCCGATCCCGCGGCCGACGAGAGCCCTGCCCAGCGGGGTGAGTATCCGGGTCATGGCCGGGCGCAGGAGTTTGAGCATCGCCGTCCGATCGTAGGCCATCACGGACCTGACAACTTTCTTTGCCCTGCCCCCCTTGTGATATCCGCCACAGGGGTATTTGGTGAACACACCGCGTCCATGCGGTTTCTGTCACCTTCCGCGCGGGCGCGGCGTTGGGAAACATCCGACGACGCGGGAGGCGATGTGGCGGAAAGACACTCAGGCGGCGCCGCGGGAGCCGCGGGCAGGGCACCCGCGGCCGACCGGGCGGACGCGATACGCAATGTCGTGCTGGTCGGCCACTCGGGAGCGGGCAAGACGACCCTCGTCGAGCAGTTGCTGGCCGCCACGGGCACCATCCAGCGCCCGGGCCGCGTGGAGGACGGCAACACGGTCAGCGACTTCGACGAGGTCGAGGTCCGGCAGCAGCGCTCCGTCAACCTCGCGTCGGCACCGCTCATGTTCAACGGCATCAAGATCAACCTTCTCGACACGCCCGGTTACGCCGACTTCGTGGGGGATCTGCGCGCGGGGCTGCGCGCGGCCGACGCCGCGCTGTTCGTGGTGTCGGCCTCCGAGGGGATCGACGGCCTCACCCGGATCCTCTGGGAGGAGTGCTCCCAGGTCGGCATGCCGCGCGCGGTCGCGATCACCAAGATCGACCACCAGCGGGCCGATTTCGACGAGGTGCTCACCACCTGCCAGGACGTGTTCGGCGACGGCGTCGCGCCTCTCTACCTCCCGGTGATCACCAACGGCCACGTCAACGGCCTCATCGGGCTGCTGTCGCAGAAGTTCTTCAACTACGCCACCGGCACGCGCACGGAGAATGACCCTGGAGCCGAGTACGCGTCCCAGATCGAGGACCACCGCGGCGTCCTGATCGAGGGGATCATCCAGGAGAGCGAGGACGAGTCGCTCATGGAGCGCTACCTCGAAGGTGAGCCCATCGACACCAAGGTCCTCATCGACGACCTGGAGAAGGCGGTCGCGCGCGGCAGTTTCTACCCGGTGCTCTGCAGCGGGCTCGGCGTAGGTGCGACGGAGGTGCTCGAGCTCATCACGCAGGGCTTCCCGTCCCCCCTCGAACATCCCATGCCGGAGATCACCGATCTGTCCGGCAAACCGGTCAAGGACATCACCTGCGACCCGGACGGCCCGCTCGTGGCCGAGGTCGTCAAGACCACCAGCGACCCGTACGTGGGCCGCATCAGCCTCGTACGCGTCTTCTCCGGCACGCTGCGCCCCGACATGACCGTGCACGTGTCCGGGCACGGCCTGGCCGAGCGCGGCCACGAGGACCACGACGTCGACGAGCGCATCGGCACCCTGACCTGCCCGCTGGGCAAGCAGCAGCGCGGCGCGGCCAAGGGCCTGGCCGGCGACATCGTGGCCGTGGCCAAGCTGTCGCGCGCCGAGACCGGCGACACGCTCTCGGACGTCGAGCGGCCGCTGCTGATGACGGCCTGGCAGATGCCCGACCCGCTGCTCCCCGTGGCCATCAGGGCCAAGTCGAAGGCCGACGAGGACAAACTGTCACAGGCCCTCGGCAGGCTGGTGGCCGAGGACCCGACGCTGCGCCTGGAGAACAACGCCGAGACCAGGCAGCTCGTCCTGTGGTGCATGGGCGAGGCGCACACCGACGTGCTGCTCGACCGCCTGTCCAAACGGCACGGCGTCGAGGTCGAGCGGATGGACCTGCGGGTACCGCTGCGCGAGACGTTCGGCGGCAGGTGCCAGGCGATGGGCCGCAACGTCAAGCAGACCGGTGGGCACGGCCAGTACGCCATCTGCCACCTGGAGGTCGAGCCGCTGCCGTCAGGAGGCGGCTTCGAGTTCGTCGACAAGATCGTGGGCGGCGTGGTGCCGCGCCAGTTCATCCCATCGGTGGAGAAGGGCGTGCGGGCCCAGATGGAGCGGGGCGTCGTCGCCGGCTACCCGATGGTGGACGTCCGGGTCACCCTGTACGACGGCAAGGCCCACTCCGTCGACTCCTCCGACATGGCCTTCCAGATCGCGGGCCAGCTCGCGCTGAAGGAGGCCGCGTCCAAGGTGCCGACCCTGCTGCTGGAGCCGGTGGACGAGATCTCGGTGCTGGTGGCCGACGACTATGTGGGCTCGGTGATGTCCGACCTGTCGTCGCGGCGCGGGCGGGTGCTCGGCACCGAGCCCGTGGGCACGGGCCGCACTCTGGTGAAGGCGGAGGTGCCGGAGCTCGAGATAACGCGGTACGCCATCGACCTGAGATCCATGTCACACGGCACCGGCAGCTTCCAGCGTACGTTCCTGCGCTACGAGCCGCTGCCGTCCAACCTCGCGAGCAAGGTGGCGGCGACCGGCTGAGGAACCGGCGGGCCGGCCGGGAGGGATTCGTCCCTTCCGTCCGGCCCTACCCTTTAATCACAGAAGCATCACGAGTACATTTCTTTTTTTGGTCCCGAGCATGTCAGGGCAACTGCCACACTGGGTGGCACTATGCGAACTGGACGCCCACTCCTAGCCGCTGCCACGCTCGCCGTCGCCACCACGGCCGCCGCCTACGTCTTCGGCCCCGGAACCGGAGAGAGCCCCGCGGCGAGCCA
The DNA here is from genome assembly GCF_039880665.1 of Nonomuraea sp. B5E05. NCBI lineage: Bacteria > Bacillati > Actinomycetota > Actinomycetes > Streptosporangiales > Streptosporangiaceae > Nonomuraea > Nonomuraea sp. B5E05. The sequence continues at coordinate 118,116 of NZ_JBDPMJ010000014.1, read as the reverse complement.
GAAGAAGACGGCCATGGCCGCCCCCGCCGCGGCATGCAAGGCCGACGCCCGCTTTCCCAAGCGCGAGCTGCGCGGGGTGTGGATCGCCACGACCCAGAACATCGACTGGCCGTCCAAGACCGGGCTGAGCCCCGCCAAACAGCGGGCCGAATACGTGAGGATTCTGGACAGCGCCGCCCAGCGCCACCTCAACGCCGTCTTCGTCCAGGTCAGGCCCGCCTCCGACGCGCTCTACAAGTCGTCGCTCGAGCCGTGGTCGCAATATCTCACGGGCACGGCGGGCAAGGACCCCGGCTGGGACCCGCTGCCGTTCCTCATCGACGAGGCGCACAAACGCGGCATGGAGTTCCACGCCTGGTTCAACCCCTACCGCGCCTCCTACGGCGACAACACCGCCAAGCTGCCCGCCGGCCACCCCGCGCGCAAGCACCCGGGCTGGACCGTGAAATACGGCGGCCGCCTCTACTACAACCCCGGCCTGCCCGCCGTGCGCCACCACGTGACCAAGGTCATCACCGACGTGGTCAACCGCTACGACCTGGACGGCGTGCACTTCGACGACTACTTCTACCCCTACCCCGTGGCGGGCGCGACGTTCGACGACAGCGCGGCCTTCAAGAAGCACGGCAAGGGCAAGAAGCTCGCCGAATGGCGGCGCGACAACGTCAACACCCTGGTCGCCGAGGTCGACAAGGCCGTCCACGACGCGAAGAACCACGTGAAGTTCGGCATCAGCCCGTTCGGCATCTGGCGCAACACCTCCAACGACCCGAGCGGCTCCAAGACGTCGGGCATGTCGGCGTACGACTCGATCTACGCCGACGCGAGCGCCTGGATCAAGTCCGGCACGGTCGACTACGTGCTTCCGCAGCTCTACTGGCCCCGCGGGCACCGGCTGGCCGACTACAACACGCTCGCGCGCTGGTGGGCCCGCGAGGTCAAGGGCACCGACGTGCAGCTCTACATCGGTCACGGCCTCTACCGCGTCGGCGCCAACGACGACAAGGCCTGGAGGAAGCCGGGTGAGCTGGCCGCGCAGGTCGGCGTCAACCGCAAGCTCAAGCAGGTCGACGGGTCGGTCTACTTCAGCGCCAAGCAGTTGCTCAGCGACCCGCTGGGCTCGGTCGACCGCCTGGCCAAGTCCCGCTACGCCCGCCCGGCGCTGCCGCCTCTGATGAAGGAGCGCGGCGGCGAGGCTCCCGCGCCGCCCGCCGGCGCCCAGGCCTCCGACGGCACGCTGACGTGGACGCCCTCCGAGGGCGCCCGCGCGTACGCCGTCTACCGGGTGCCGAAGTCGGGCAAGGACTGCCACACCGCCGACGCCCGCGACCTCGTCGCCGTCGTCTCGCAACCGTCGTACGCGGCGAAGGAGGGCACCTACCTGGTCACCTCTCTCGACCGGCTCTACCACGAGAGCGAGGCCGTCAAGGTGAAGGCCGGCTGACGCCCGTTCCGGTACGCCTCACAGGAGGACCCGCCGCACGGCATCGCGGCGGGTCCTCATGCGTGACGTGGGAGTTCGCGCCCGAACGGGGGAAGGAGAGGGGGAGCATCACGCCCGGTGGAGGGAGGGCCGGGCGCGGGATGAGACAGGGGCCGCGCCGCCCGCGCCGGGCGGGCCGGGATCGCACCGAGCACACCCGCCGCGTGAGAGGGTAGTCGGGTCCGGTGGCGCCGGAACGTGAGCTGATCTCGCCGTGCCACGGAACATCGACCGCGGGAGGTTCTCGGGTGAGGCGCGCGCTAGTGGTGCTGGCCGTGCTGGCCGCTCAGGTGCTGGCGGGGCTGGGGCTGTTCACCGGGGCGGCGCGGGCCGACGACGGCGCCGGCCGGGTGGCCCTCATCGGCGTGTCAGGCCTGCACTGGAACGACCTCACCCAGGCCGACACCCCCAACCTGTGGGAGCTGGCCAGGGCGAGCGCGATCGGCTCCATGTCGATCCGCACGGTCGGCACCGTGACCTGCCCCTACGACGCGTGGCTGACCGTGTCGGCGGGCACCAGATCGGCCGTCGGCTACCGCTGCGGCGCGCCTCCCACGCCCGAGCCGCAGGGCGCGGGCGCCGTCATCCCCCACTACCGCTACCTCATCGACGTGGCCGGGCAGCGCAACGCGGGCGTCCTTGGCGAGTCGCTGAAGGCCGCCGGCCAGTGCTCGATCGCCATCGGCCCCGGCGCCGCCCTGGGGCTGGCCGACCGGCAGGGCGCGGTGCGCCACTACCACTCCTCACCGCTCCAGGTGAAGACCGCCGACCTGGAGAAGTGCCGGATGATCGCCATGGACGTGGACGACCTCGTCCTCCCCTACCTCACGAGCGGCCGGCTGCCCAGGGTGCCCGACCAGCTCAGCGCCTCCGAGCGCCGCGACGCGCTGCGCCTGGCCGACGCCAAGGCGGGCGCGCTGCTGTCGGTCCTGCCCGCGGACACCACGGTGGTGCTCGCGGGGCTGTCCGACCACGGCTCCGTGCCGCACCTGCGGGTGACCGCGCTGCGCGAGCCCGGAGCGGCGGGCCACCTGCTCGGCGCGACCTCAACGCGCCGCGAGGATCTCTCGATCACGCCTGACCTGACCGCCACCGTGCTGACCAAGCTGGGCGTGCCGGTGCCGGCCACGGTCGTGGGCGGTCCGCTGCAGGTCGGCGGTCAGGGTGCGACGGTCGACCGGCTGCGTGACGCCGACGCCGACGCGCAGGCCGTGCGCTCGGTGAAGGGCGTCTACTTCACCGTCATGGCGGTGCTGCAGGTGCTGTTCTACCTGATCGCGTTCCTTCTGCTGCGCCGCCGCAAGGGCCTCGTGCCCGTACGCGTCGCAGGCGCCGCCCTGGCCGCCGTGCCCGCCGCCAGCTTCCTGGTCAACCTGCTGCCGTGGTCGAGTGTGCCGCAGATGGTCGCCGGGGTGCTCGCATGGACGGCGGCCATCACCGCTCTGACGTTCGCGGGGCCGTGGCGGCGCGCGCCGCTCGGCCCGCTCGCCGTCGTGGCCGGCGCCACGGCCCTGACGCTCGTCGGCGACCTGCTGACCGGCACGACCCTGCAGGTCAACAGCGTCATGGGCTACAGCGCCGACGTCGGCGCCCGCTACTACGGGCTCGGCAACATCCCGTTCGCGCTGCTGGCGACGGGCACGCTGCTGACCGCCACGGTCATCGCGCACCGCTGGCCGGGCAGGGCGGGCGTGGTCGCGATCGTGCTGCTCGGCACGTTCGCGATGGTGCTCGGCGGGTCGGGCATGGGCAGCGACTTCGGCGGCGTGATCGCGTTCGTGCCCGGCATCGCGGTGACCACCCTCGTCCTGGCGGGCAAGCGCGTCTCGCTGGTGAAGCTGGGCGTGTTCTGCGTGGCGGGCGGGGTGATCGTGATGACGTTCGCCTGGCTCAACTACCTGCGGCCGCCGGATCAGCAGACCCATCTGGGCAGGTTCGTGGGCCAGGTGCTGACCGGGGAGGCGTTCGACGTCATCTTCCGCAAGCTGCAGGCGATGCTGGGCACCCTGCTCAGCCCCAACCTCATGCCGATCGTGCTCGCGGCCGTCGCCTTCCTCGTCTACGCGATCCTGCGGCCCGAGCAGGCCTCGGCCGGCGTGGTGCCGGCCGCGTTCGAGCACTCCCCCGCCCTGCGCGCCGGGCTGATCGGCACGCTCGTCAGCGGCGTGCTCGGCATGCTCGTCAACGACTCCGGTGCGGCCGTGTTGTCCATGGCGCTGGCGCTGGCCGTGCCGCTGCTGCTGGCCACCGGCATCGGCGTGCTACGCGCGTCCGCGTCCGCCGGAGGCGCTCTGGGAGAGCTGGCGAGCGCACGAAGGTGAGCCGTGGGCCCTGACCGGGTCAGTCCCAGGCGTCGGCGAGCAACTGCCGCGTGTCGCGCAACAACTGCGGGAGGACCTTGGTCTGGCCGACGACCGGCATGAAGTTCGTGTCGCCGCCCCACCTGGGCACCACGTGCTGGTGCAGGTGCGCGGCGATGCCGGCGCCGGCGACCTGGCCGAGGTTCATGCCGACGTTGAAGCCCTGGGCGCCGCTGGCCTTGCGCAGCGCCCCCAGCGACTTCTGGGTGAACTGCCCCAGCTCCACCAGCTCGGCGGGCTGCAGCTCCGCGTAGTCGGCCACGTGGCGGTAGGGCACCACCATCAGGTGCCCCGAGTTGTACGGATAGAGGTTGAGCACCGCGTAGACGGTGTCTCCCCTGGCGACGATCAGGCCTTCCTCGTCGCTCATCTTGGGGATCGCGTCGAACGGGCACCCGTCGCCGGGGCCGGTGCCCGTCGGTTTGTTCTCGCCCTTGATGTAGGCCATGCGATGCGGGGTCCACAGACGTTCGAAGTTGTCCGGCCCCCCTGCCCCTGCCTGAGCGTGCATACCTAGCAGCATAGGACCAGGACCAATCAGGGTGCTCCCCCGGTACGAGCCCGAGCGCCGCCCCCCGGGCGGGGGCCGAAGCCCGCGCGACCCGCCGGCAGGTTTGCCAGGATGTCACCCATGACCTCTCAGCTCGAACCCATGCCCGAAGACTGGCAGCGGGCCCTGGCGATCGTGGCCCATCCCGACGACCTGGAGTACGGCTGCGCGTCGGCCGTGGCGACCTGGACCGACGCGGGCCGCGAAGTCTCCTACGTGCTCGCCACGAAGGGAGAGGCGGGTATCGACACGCTCGAACCCGTCAAGTCCGCCGCCGTGCGCGAGCGTGAGCAGCGGGCCGGCGCGGCCGTCGTCGGCGTGACGAACGTGGAGTTCCTCGGCCACGCCGACGGGGTGATCGAATACGGCACCGCGCTCAGGAAGGATCTGGCCGCCGCCATCCGCAGGCACCGTCCGGAGCTCGTGGTCACGCTGAATCCGGACGACACCTGGAACGGCACATACTGGAACACGCCCGACCATCGTGCGGTGGGCCGGGCCGTGCTCGACGCGGCCGGAGACGCCGGAAATCGGTGGATTTTTCCTGATACGGAGGCGGAGCCGTGGGACGGCGTCCGCTGGGTCGCCGTGGCCGGATCCAATTCCCCCACCCACGCCGTGGACGTCACGTCCGGCCTGGAACGCGGCGTGCGCTCGCTCGTCGAGCACCGCGCCTACATCGAGGCCCTCACCACCGAAGACCCGCAGACCTACGCCCGCAACCTCATCGAGGGCTTCGCCACGGAGACGGCCGAACGCTTCGGCGGCCGCCCCGCCGTCTCCTTCCGCCTCTTCCCCCGCTGACCCCGCTCAGCCCCGCCGCCTCCGTGCCCCTGTCACCGCGGCGGCCACGCCGGCTCCGTGCCCTTGGTCCTCGCCACTGGCTCGGTGGGCGCACCGGCGCTCTGTCGCCGAGCCGGCCTCCTGGCTGCGCCGACCAGGTGACCGCGCCGGTCCGTGACATGGCCGGCAGGGCGCGGCCGGCCGAGCACGTGCCGGCAGGGCGCGGCCGGGAAGGGCGGTGAGGCGGCGCCCGGGTGTCGGGGGTCGCCTCACCGCGCGTGCGGGGTCAGACCTGGACCCGGCGCTCCACGGCGTTGACGATCTCGGCGATCGCCTCGTCGATGGGGACGCCGTTCTTCTGCTCGCCGCTGCGGTAGCGGAACGACACCGCGCCGCCCGAGATGTCGTCGTCGCCGGCCAGCAGCATGAAGGGCACCTTGGCCTTCTGCGCGTTGCGGATCTTCTTCTGCATGCGGTCGTCGGACGCGTCGACCTCGACCCTGATGCCGCGCTCCTTCAGCCGCTTGGCGACGTCCTGGAGGTAGGGCACGTGGGCGTCGGCGATCGGGATGCCGGCCACCTGGACCGGGGCCAGCCAGGGCGGGAACGCGCCGGCGTAGTGCTCGGTGAGGACGCCGAGGAAACGCTCGATCGAGCCGAACAGCGCCCGGTGGATCATGACGGGCGTCTGGCGGCTGCCGTCGGCGGCCTGGTATTCGAGCTCGAAGCGCTTGGGCTGGTTGAGGTCGAGCTGGATGGTGGACAGCTGCCAGGTGCGGCCGATCGCGTCCTTGGCCTGGACCGAGATCTTCGGGCCGTAGAAGGCCGCGCCGCCCGGGTCGTCGACCAGCTCGAGGCCCGACTCCACGGCCGTCTGGCGCAGCGCCTCGGTAGCTTCGTCCCAGTCGGCGGGGTCGCCGATGAACTTGTCGGAATCGTCGCGGGTGGACAGCTCCAGGTAGAACTCCGACAGGCCGAAGTCGCGCAGCACGCTGAGCACGAAGGTGAGCAGGCTCTTGATCTCGCCGACCATCTGCTCGCGGGTGCAGTAGATGTGGGAGTCGTCCTGCGTCATGCCGCGCACCCGGGTCAGGCCGTGGACCACGCCCGACTTCTCGTAGCGGTAGACCGAGCCGAACTCGCACAGCCGCAGCGGCAGCTCGCGGTAGGAGCGCCCGCGCGCCCGGAAGATCAGGTTGTGCATCGGGCAGTTCATCGGCTTGACGCGGTATTCGATGCCCTCCAGCTCGAAGGGCGGGAACATGTCCTCGGCATACCACGGCAGGTGACCGGAGGTCTCGAACAGCGTCGACTTGGTGATGTGCGGGGTGTTGACGAACTCGTAGCCCGCCTCGCCCTGCCGCCGGCGCATGTAGTCTTCCATCTCCTTGCGGATGATCCCGCCCTTGGGATGGAAGACCGGCAGGCCGCTGCCCAGCTCGGGCGGGAAGCTGAACAGGTCGAGCTCGGCGCCGAGCTTGCGGTGGTCGCGCTTCTCGGCCTCCTCCAGCAGCTTGAGGTAGTCGTCCTGCTTGTCGCGCGACTCCCACGCGGTGCCGTAGATGCGCTGGAGCTGCGGGTTCTTCTCGCTGCCCCGCCAGTAGGCGCCGCCGGAGCGCATGAGCTTGAACGCGGGGATCGAGCGGGTGGACGGCACGTGGGGGCCGCGGCACAGGTCTTTCCACGCCCGCTCGCCGGTCTTGGGGTCGAGGTTGTCGTAGATGGTGAGCTGCCCCGCGCCCACCTCGACCGACTCTTCGTCCTCGGCCCCGCCCTTGAGCCCGATCAGCTCCAGTTTGTACGGCTCGCCCGCGAGCTCCTCGCGCGCCTCGTCGTCGGAGACGGCCCGGCGGGAGAACAGCTGCCCCTGCTTGACGATCTCGCGCATGCGCTTCTCGATGCGCTTGAGGTCGTCGGGGTGGAACGCCTGCTCGACGTCGAAGTCGTAGTAGAAGCCGTTGTCGACGGGCGGGCCGATGCCCAGCTTGGCCTCGGGGAAGAGCTCCTGCACGGCCTGGGCCATGACGTGGGCGGTGGAGTGGCGGACGATCGCCCGGCCCTCCTCGCTGGAGACCTCGATCGGCTCGACCGCGTCACCCTGCTCCAGGGGGTGGGCCAGGTCGCGCGCCTCCCCGTTGACCCTGGCCGCGATGACCGTGCGGCCGTCGGCCTCGAGGGCCTGCCCGGCCGTCGTGCCGGCCGCGACCACACGCTCGGCTCCGGCGAGGGTGATGCGTAGCTCGGCTGACACGGTGACTCCTCAGGGATCGCGCCCGATGCCCGGCACCGAGGCTGCTTCGATGGTGTTCACCGATGCTATCGCGGGTGACAGGCGTCCCCGGCCACCGTGCCCGCGCCCCGGACGATCTTCCGGGCGGAGCGGCGGCGGGTCAGCGCCGGCGCGGGCGATACCCCAGCTTCGTCAGCTCCTTGCGGGTGCCGTGGAAGATGTTGCGGTCGATCGGGCTGTTGGAGTACTGGTGGATGGTCCAGTCGGCCCAGGGACGCGGCACGTCGGGCCGGCCGCGCGGCTTCGCCGGGCTCGCGATCCACAGCGGATATTCGGCCAGGCCCGCGCAGTGTCCTCCGTTGGCGAAGGCGTGGAAGGTGTAGATGAACGGCCGCACGCCGCTGTGCCGCTCGACGTGGTGGCACCAGCGGCGCGCGAAGCGGGCGACCCGCTCGGGGCGCGCACCGTCGTTGGTCTCCAGGTCGAGCGCGACCAGGTCGCCGCGGCGCAGCCCGCCCGCCTGCCCGATGGTGCGCAGGAAGTGCCGCGCCTGCTCGATGGGGTCGCCCTTGGGCCGGGCGAAGTGGTACGCGCCGCAGACGATCCAGCTCTCCCGCATGCCGTTCCAGTTGCGCGCGAACCACTTGTCGACGTAGTCACCACCCTCGGTGGCCTTGGCGAAGGCGAAGGACACGCCGGTTTCCGCGTGGTCGGCCCAGTCGACGGTGCCCTGCCAGTTCGACACATCTATGCCCAGGAGCAAGCGCTTCACCTTGTCGGAGTTTATTGAGATGTCTCCTGATCAGCCCTTCGCCGCGCCGATCAGCAGGCTCAGGGTACGTTCCCTGCCGGAGTACGCGGAGCCCACGAAATCGGTCACTCCGGCCTGCTTGAGCTCGGCGAGCCTGGCCAGCACCGTGTCCTCGTCGCCGACGATCGCCACCTCGCCCGGGGTGGCCGCGCCCTCCCTGTCGAGCATCGCACGGTAGGACGGGAGCCGCCCGTACGTCTCGAAGATCTCGTTGGCGCGCGCGACCGCGGCGGCGGGGTCGTCGGTCACGCAGACGGGCAGCGCGCACACGATCCTGGGCGGCTCGCGGCCCGCCTCGGCGGCGGCCGCCTTGATGGTGGGCGCGATGTGCTCGGCGATCGTCCTGGGGCCGGTCATCCAGAGCACGGTGCCGTCGGCCACGGTGCCGGCGAGCCTGAGCATCCGAGGGCCGAGCGCGGCGATCAGCACGGGGAATCCGGCGCCGGGGGTGCTGAGCCGGATGTCTGCCTTGAGCGTCTCGCCCTCGTACCTGACCTGCTCTCCCCTGCTCGCCGGGATGAGGATGTCGAGGTATTCCTTCATGTGGCGGCCTGGCCGGTCGAAGCTGTAGCCGTACATGTCCTCGATGACGACCTTGTGCGACAGGCCGATGCCGAGGGCGAGACGCCCGCCGAGCGCGGCGTTGACGGTCATGGCCTGCTGGGCGAGCGCGGCCGGGTGGCGCGGGTAGGTCGGCACGACGGCGGTGCCGAGTTCGATGCCGGGCACCTGGCAGCCGGCGGCGGCCAGGGCGGTGAGGGCGTCGAGGCCGAAGATGTTGGACAACCAGGCCGAGGTGAAGCCGTCCCGGGCCGCGCCGGCGATCTGGTCGCGCAGGTCGCCGATGGGGTCGTCCACGTTCCGCTCGGACAGGAAGAAGCCGTATCGCATAAGAACAGAACTCCGTTCTGGTGACTGACGCGAATCTATCTCCCCACCCCGGCGGGGGGCATCCGCCGTGCCGGACCAGATTTGTAAAGTGGCCAACATGACGCACGAACGCGCGGGAAAGCCCGCCCGACCAGCCGACCTCGTCGACGTCGCCCGGCTGGTGACGTCCTACTACGCGCTCCGCCCCGACCCCGACGAGGTGGAGCAGCGGGTGGCGTTCGGCACCTCGGGGCACCGGGGTTCGGCGTTCGACGCGGCGTTCAACGAAAACCACATCCTCGCCACGAGCCAGGCCATCTGCGAATATCGGCGCGCGCAGGGCACGGACGGGCCGTTGTTCCTCGGCATCGACACGCACGCGCTGTCGGAGCCCGCGCGGGTGTCGGCGCTGGAGGTGCTGGCGGCCAACGACGTCACGATCCTGATCGACACGCGCGACGGCTACACGCCGACCCCCGCCGTGTCACACGCCGTCCTTCGGCACAACCGGGGGCGCACGTCGGGGCTCGCCGACGGCGTGGTGATCACGCCGTCGCACAACCCGCCGGGCGACGGCGGCTTCAAGTACAACCCGCCGCACGGCGGCCCTGCGGACACCGACGCCACCAAGTGGATCCAGGACCGCGCCAACCGGCTGCTGGCCGCGGGGATGGAGGGCGTGGCGCGGATCCCCTACTCCAGGGCGCTGGGCATGGCGGAGCGTTACGACTTCCTCGGGACGTACGTCGACGACCTGCCGTCCGTGCTCGACCTCGACGCGATCAGGACGGCCGGGGTGCGGGTCGGGGCCGACCCGCTGGGCGGGGCGAGCGTGGCCTACTGGGAGGAGATCGCCGAGCGGCATCGCCTCGACCTGACGGTGGTCAACCCGCTGGTCGATCCGACGTGGCGGTTCATGACGCTCGACTGGGACGGCAAGATCCGGATGGACTGCTCGTCGCCGTACGCGATGGCGTCGCTGATCGCCAACCGCGAGAAGTACGACATCTCCACCGGCAACGACGCCGACGCGGACCGCCACGGCATCGTCACCTCCGACGGCCTCATGAACCCCAACCACTACCTCGCCGTCGCCATCTCCTACCTCTACACGCACCGCGACGGCTGGCCGGCCGACGCCGGGGTCGGCAAGACCATGGTCAGCAGCGGCGTCATCGACCGCGTCGCGCAGTCGCTGGGGCGGCGGCTCTACGAGGTCCCGGTGGGCTTCAAGTGGTTCGTGCCCGGGCTGCTCGACGGGTCGCTCGGGTTCGGCGGCGAGGAGAGCGCGGGGGCGTCGTTCCTGCGCCGCGACGGATCCGTCTGGTCCACCGACAAGGACGGCCTCATCCTGGCGCTGCTGGCCTCCGAGATCCTCGCCGTCACCGGCCGATCGCCGAGCGACCACTACAGGGAGCTGGTCGAGCGGTTCGGCGAGCCCGCGTACGCCCGCGTGGACGCTCCCGCGACGCGCGAGGAGAAGGCCGTGCTCGGGAAGCTCTCCGCCGAGCAGGTGACGGCCTCGTCGCTGGCGGGCGAGCCCATCACGGCGGTGCAGACGTCGGCGCCCGGCAACGGCGCGGCGCTCGGCGGGGTGAAGGTGGCGACCGAGAGCGCCTGGTTCGCGGCCCGCCCCTCCGGGACGGAGGACGTCTACAAGATCTACGCCGAGTCCTTCCGCGGGGCCGGCCATCTGGCCAAGGTCCAGGAGGAGGCCCGCTCCCTGGTCTCGTCGGCCCTCGGCTGAACAGTGGAGCGTAGTGCCCCAGGCGCCGTGACCCTGGGGCCGGAGCGGTGGCTGGCGCGTCACGATTTCATCGGCGCGCTGGGACGGCTGCCGTCAACGAACGCATCACACGTGCCCGGCGACTGACACCGTCTATACCGCCGGTCGGAGACGGCTCAGCGACTGCTGCAAAAGTTTACCGCCGAAATCAGCCCTCCGATTGACTACGGCCTCAGGCCACCGTGATTTCATCGTCACGAACGTAGCAGTTCGCGAGCAAGCCAACGCGAATGAACTGGGCCGGTCTGGTCCGACGGCCAGCGGCGACGAACCCGTTCAGTGCTAGCGATCTCGAGGAGCCGGGTTCACGTCGAGGCCTGGCTGCATGCCTGTCGCGCTTGCCTGCCTATCGCCCGCGGAGCCGTCCAGCCGAGCGAGGAGACGAGCTCACATGAGTCGACCGAGAAACTTCCCCTTTGAACCTGGCCCCTTCGGTGCTCCTCCGCCAGAGCACAGGAGGCGTCAAATGGACGACCCCTTGGGCCGCGTGATCTTCCCCACGACGGACGAGGTGGTACTGGCCGTCCGCTACGACGACGTCCGCGCCATGCTTGGCAGTCCCTCCTTCAGCGTCGAGGCCTTGCAACTCGGGCATGCGGACGCTCGATTGGCGCTCGCCCGTAGCGCACCTCTGCGCATGGTGGGTTCTTTGATGAATACGGATCCACCGGACCATACGCGCTTGCGGCGCATCGTCATCGGATTGTTCACGCCCGCCCGAATAGAAGAACTTCGTCCTCGCGCACTCCGACTCGCGAACGATCTCATCGACGATATGGCAGCGCCTCCGGCCGACTTCATCGAGGCATTCGCCGCACCATTTTCCGCCCACCTCCTTCTGGACATTCTCGGTACGCCGGACCACGGCCGCGAAGATGTCATCAGGCACTTCGGCAGCTTCATGTTCACCAGTTCACTCACTCTGGCCGAACGCATGAAGCAGGCCGGCGAGTTCAACAAACATGTGATCGCGTTGCTCATGAAGGCACGGTCGGCCAGATCCGTGCGAGGACTGGTCGGCACCCTGGCGAACGCGCGCGAGGAGGAAGGCAGACTCACCGAAGAGGAACTGCACGGCCTGATCTACGCGATCGTCACAGTGGGGCACGGGACCGCGGTCGCCATGATGGCCAGAGCGGCATGCACGCTCCTGCGCCACCCGGACCAGTTCAGCCTGCTCAGCGACCCCTCCCAGGTGCCGTCCGCCGTGGAAGAACTGCTCCGGCTGGATATTCCAGGTGAGGGCGGACAGCCTCGAGTCGCCACCGAGGACGTCGCGCTGCCTTCCGGCACCATCCCCAAGGGGGCGACGGTCGTCCCGTCCATCGCCTCCGCCAATCGCGACGAGAGTCGCTTTCTCGATCCGGACGCATTTGACATTCACCGCTCACCCAATCCACACATGGCCTTCGGTTACGGCCATCACCATTGTCTGGGCGCAAGTCTGGCCAGAATGCAATTGCAGGTCATGGTCCAGCAGTTCGCCGGACGCGTACCGACATTGCGCCTGGCCGTTCCCGCCGAGGAACTCGTCTACGCGAACAACGGGGCCACCAGAGGACTGACCTCGCTCCCTGTCACCTTCGACGCTCCCCGCCCACAATGAGCGGGACAACAGAGAGGAAATACACCATGTCAGCGACCACGACCATCGGCGACTTCTTCGACCGCGAGCTGATCAAGGAGAACTTCGGGGCGTCCCGCTCATTCCTCGATCTGGAGGAGGAGCTCAAGGACACCCGGGAGGCCGACGAGCTGAGATCCAGAGTGTCCGACGACTCGAAGCCCTTCGGCTACGCCTTCGAACTCGACGGAACCATCGACGTGGACATGATCACGCAGTTCCACTCGATGGAGGACGAGATCACGGGGCACAACTACGACCCCGAGGCCCAGGTCTGGTCGAGCTCGCACGACTCCACGCAGATCCGTTCCGCCTTGACGTTCTGCTTCAGGGGAACGTGTGGCTACTTCTGGGGATTCGACAACAACGTCGACGATGGGTGGCAGTAGTAATGCCAGACCCGATCGTGCTCGTCCTGACCCAAGAATTCGATGTCACCGCCGACAGCGTGGTCAAAATTCTCAGCGAGCGCGACGTGGCGGTTTTCCGCTACGACACCAGCTACTTCCCGCAGAATTCGACGTTGACCTACAAGTCCACCGACTCCGGCTGGCACTCGACACTAGTGGACACAACGCACGGTCATCGATCACTCCGCCTCGAAGAGGTCACCTCTGTCTGGTATCGCCGGCCGACGCCCTTCACCGCCGACCCTTCCTTGGGGAAGGCTCACCAGGAATTCGCGGTAAAAGAAAGCGCCCATGCCATGGGCGGCGTGTTCACCGCGCTTCCCGCACGATGGATGAATCTTCCGGCATTCGAGCTGCGGGCGCACTACAAGCCGCTGCAGCTGAAGATCGCGCGCGAGGTAGGGCTGCGAATCCCCAAGACACTCATCACCAACAACCCGGAAGAGGTCCCCCCTTTTCACCGCGAATGTGGCGGGGCCATCGTCTACAAGGCGCTCAACAGCGGTCTCCTCCATCAGCCCGGCGGCTGGCCACGAGGGCTGCTCACCACTGCCCTGCCCGACATTCCGCCGGACATCCTGCCCCGGGTGCGCTATTCTCCGTGCATTTTCCAGGAGCTGATCGACAAGGCGTACGAACTGCGGATCACCGTCATAGGCAAGAAGATCTTCGCCGTCCGGGTCGACAACAGGAACGACGATGGCGAGCCGCACGTCGACTCCCGGAACTTCCGAGGCACCAGCCGATACACGCAGGTCACGCTCCCCGACGAGATCGAAAAGCGGCTCAGACGGCTGATGGACACCTTCGAGCTCGTCTACGGTGCGATCGACGTCGCGGTCGATCGCACCGGCGAACACTACTTCCTGGAGGTGAACCCCGCCGGCCAGTTCGCCTGGCTCGACGATGAGACACCCGGCCTGAATCTGGCCTCGGCCATGGCCGACTACCTGTCCGGCGTGTCGGATTAGCACTGCGAGCGGCTTGTGCGGAGGAGAGAGGAAGGCAGCGAACGTGCCACATGAACCCTCGCAGGCTGCGGCCACGCCACAGGAAGAAGAAGTCGACGACGCGCAGGACCATGAAGCACCGGAGAGCGCCGGCGCGATCGAACTCGCACCCCACTCTCTGTGGTACCACGAGGAGGCCCTGCCCCGGACAAGGCTCCGCACGATCGTCAGGCGACTGCCCGCCCTCGTGAGGACGGCCCTCAAGCTGGCGTGGAAGGCCTCCCCCGCCGACATCGCCGCGACCATCGGGCTCAATGTGATCGTGGGCCTCCTCGGCGCGGTTGGGCTGCTCGCCACCACAGGTGTCCTTGACGCCCTTCTCACCGGCGGCCCCGCACCGGACAGGCTCCGCGCGGCCATGCCCGCATTGATCGGAGTGGCCGCTGCCCTGACCGCGCGTTCGCTCCTGCAATCGACTGCCGCGTGGACGCAGTCCAGGCTCAAGCCGAGAGTGGACCGGCTGGCAGAGCGCCGCCTGTTCGAACTCACCACGGCCGTCGCCCTCCGCGCGATGGACGACGCCGACTTCTACGACGCCATGCAACGAGCCCGCAGCCGCGGCGCACGGGGAGCTGCGCTGGTGGTGGACGCAGGCGTCGGGCTGATCACGTCAGCCGCGGGCATCGCCGCGGCAGCGGGCACGCTGGCCGTCCTTCACCCGGTTCTCCTCCCCCTGCTCCTGGTCAGCGTGCTGCCGGCCGGCTGGGCGACAGCCCACTCAGCTCGCATGCAGTACCAGGTCATCTACAAGCTGTCGACCAGCATGCGACGGCAATGGATCCTCTCGGATCTCATGGCCGACCGCCGTCCGGCCCCGGAGATCCGCGCCTTCGGCATGCGGGACTTCCTGCTCGAGCAGTACGACGACGTCGCCCGTCTGTCCGAGAACGCGCACGTCGATCTGGCCCGTCGCCAGGCACTCGCCCGGTTCGCGGGAGAGGCGACGAACGGCGTCGTGGCCGCGCTCGTCTATGCCGCCCTGGGTGTGCTCCTCATGGCAGGAGCCGTTCCACTGGCGATCGCAGGGGGAACGATCCTGGCCATCCGCATGGGCAGGTCGTCGCTGTCCGCGCTGGTCGGCGCGGCGAACGACGTCTACGACGAAGGCCTCTACTTCTCCGACTACCTGGATTTCTGCAAGGAAGCCGAACACCGTACGTCGCAACACCGCCTCGGCCTGCCGGCACCGGAATTCGCCGGTGTCGAACTGCACGAGGTTTCCTTCACCTACCCCGGTGCGGAGAGGGCCGCGCTGAGGGACATCTCGCTCAAGATCGGAAAGGGCGAGGTCATAGCCCTGGTCGGCGAGAACGGCTCGGGCAAGACCACGCTGGCGAAGATCATCGCTGGTCTGTACGAACCCGACTCCGGCACCGTCCTGTGGGATGGGGCCCCTCTGGCCTTGCTCGACCGCGATGCGGTACAGCAGAAGATCGCGATGATCCCTCAAGATCACACTCCATGGCCGCTCACCGCCCGGCAGAACATCACCGCCGGGGTGGACACCGACGACGATGCAGTCATCGGCGCAGCCGAACTCGCCGGAATCCACCGCACCATCGAGGAACTGCCTGAAGGGTACGACACCCTGCTCGATCCACGGTTCAAGACGGGCCACGAGCTCAGCGGGGGACAGTGGCAACGAGTGGCCGCAGCCCGCGGGTTCTGTCGCCGCGCCCCTCTCCTCCTCTGCGACGAGCCCACCTCCGCCCTCGACCCGCGAGCCGAGCACGCGTTCTTCGACTCCATCCGCCACTTCGCCGAGACCGATCCCGCGGCCCCGCAGGCCATTGTCCTGATCACGCACCGGCTCACCAGCGTCCTCATGGCGGACAGGATCTACGTCTTGGCCGGAGGACGCCTGGCCGAGAGCGGGACGCACCCGGAGCTCATGGATCTCGGCGGCCTCTACGCGTCGCTGTTCAAGCTCCAAGCCGAGGCGTACACACCGTGACGTGGACCGCCCTTCGCCCGCGCCGACACCGATGAAAGGTCTTCCTCGCTCATGCCTCGCACGGCTCTGCCCGAGCACCTCGTCTCAGCCCTCACCCGGCCGAACCCCTGCGTGATCAGCACGATCCGCCCGGACGGCGCGCCCGTCTCCGTGGCCACCTGGTATCTGTGGGAGAGCGGAAAGCTCCTGGTCAATATGGATGCCCAGCGCAAGCGGCTGGACTATCTGCGTGCCGACCCCCGGGTCTCACTGACAGTCCTCGATGCCGACAGCTGGTACCGACACATCAGTCTTCGAGGGCGCATGGTGTCCCTGACAGATGATCAAGGGCTGGAGGACATCGACCGTATCTCACGTCATTACATGGGCGTGCCCTACGGCGACCGCGAGCGACCGCGGGTGAGCGCCCGGGTCGAGATCGACGCCTGGCACGTCTGGAATCTGTCTTGACCCCAGTGGCGCGGTGAAGGAGCACGCCGATCTCCCGTCGGCCACGCTCCTGCGCCCCCGGGCCACGAGCGGGACCCCTGTGAAGGGGACCGTTGCAACGGTTGCCCCAACAGTGCATCGTGGCGTCACGAGGATCTCTTCGCCGGAGGCCAGGCCCATGACCCTTGCTCGGTCGCGGCACCGGGGTGAGCCTTGCGCATAAGCCTCGCGCTCCTCGCCCGGCAGTTGTCCGCGCTGGACTCCCGGCTGATCGACGGCACGCTCGCGACCGCGCTCGTCGTCGGCAGCTGGGCATGGGAGACCCTCGAGCAGGGCAAGGGGCACCCGCCCACGCCCCTGTCCATGACACTGACCGTGCTGGTGAACGCACCGCTGACATGGCGCAGGCGAGCCCCGTTCACGGTCCTGGTCGTCTCGGTGGGAGCGTCGCTGACGTATCACTTCCTGGGCTACCACATGGGGCTCAACAGCATCGGCCCGCTGGTGGCGCTTTACTCCGTGGCCGCGCATGCCTCCCGGAAGGCCACCGGGGTCGGGGCAGTGCTGGTGATCGCCGAGTGGACGCACAGTTCGGCCAACCAGCCCGGTGTGGCGCTGTGGTCGGCGTTAGGCCAGTCGATCATCGTGGCGGTCTGGGCGGTCAGCACGGGAATCGTCGTGCAACTACTGGTCGAGCGCGGCAGGCAACTTGCCGAGGAACATGACGCCGCCGCTCGAAGAGCGGTCGTCTACGAGCGCGTACGCATAGCCCGCGAATTACACGACGTCGTCGCCCACCACATGTCAGTCATTTCCGTGCAGGCCGGGCTCGGCCGTTACGTCGCCCTGTCGGACCCCGCCACCGCGCACACCACGCTGGGCGTCATCGCCGACGCCAGCCACGAAGCGCTGGCCGAAGTGCGGCGTCTGCTGTCGATCCTGCGCCCGGAGGCCCCCGACCATGATGACGAAACGCCGTACACGACAATGCCCGGACTGCGCAGCCTCGACGCTCTGGTCCAGCGTATGCGCGCGGCCGGGCTCACCATACGCTTGACCGTCGACGGGGAGCCGAGGACGCTCCCTCCTGGACTGGATCTGTGCGCCTACCGCATCGTCCAGGAGTCACTGACAAATGTCCTCAAACACGCCGGGCCCGCGCACGTGGACATCCGCCTGACGTACGAGCCCGACGCGCTGAACCTGCGTGTTACCGACGACGGCCCGGGGGCGGTGCCCGGCGCTCGACCCGGTGGACATGGGTTGATCGGTATGACGGAACGTGTCACCCTCTACGGGGGAATGATCCATGCGGGATCGCCTCCGGGGGGAGGGTTCGACGTACTGGCGACTTTCCCGCTCTTCCCGTCTGAGGAGGGCCGACTGACCTGAGGCAGGGCGATGGTCGACGTCATGGTGGTGGACGATCAAGTGCTGATCCGAGCCGGCCTAGCCTCACTGCTGCGGGCCGCAGGGCTGAACGTGGTGGGCGAGGCCGCCGACGGTGAACAAGCCATACGCATGGCCGCCGAGCTCAGGCCCGAGGTGATCCTCATGGACATCCGCATGCCCGGCATGGACGGCATCACCGCCCTGGAACACATCGTGGCGGCTGAAGGACCGCCGCCTAAAGTACTCATCCTGACCACATTCAACCTGGACGAGTACATCTACAACGCGTTGCGCCTGGGCGCCAGCGGCTTCCTCCTGAAGGACACCCCTCCAGAGCGGATCATCTCCGCCATCCACGCCGTCGCCGCGGGCGACGTGCTCCTGGCTCCCAACGTCACCAGGCGTTTGATCGAAGCGTTCATCGTCCCGGCCGCACCCGCCGCGCCGCTCCACGCCCTGACCGCCCGCGAGACCGAGGTGCTGCGCCTGGTGGGGCACGCCCTGTCCAACAAGGAGATCGCCGAACGGCTGTCGGTGAGCGAGGGCACAATCAAGACCCATCTCAACCGCGTGATGGCCAAACTGGGCCTGACCAGCCGGGCCCAGGCGGTCGCGCTGACCTACGACAGCGGCCTGGTCAGGCCCACCCGCTGAAACGGCCGCGGTCAGGTCACCTCCGCGGCGAGAACCCGGCCACCGCCGCGCGGCCGATGTCCGCGTGGCGACCCGCGGCGACCCCGTCGCGGTAGCCGGTGCCGCTCGTCCTGGGCACGCTCATCCGGATGTCCGGGTAGCGGGCCGCCACCACCCGCTCCACCTCGGCCCTGCGGTCGGCCAGCACCACCGCCGTCCCGGTGCCGGCGGACTCGGCCTCGGCGCGGGACTCGGCCTCACACAGCAGCCGGTAGACCTCGTCGGTGAACCCGAGCAACCACGACCGCCGGTAGGCCCGCACGGCCGTGATCCCCTCGGGGAGCCGTACGCGCGCGAGCCCCGAGGCCATCTGCAGCAGCAGCGAGGTGGCCAGCAGGTCGGCGCGTTCGAGGTCGGCGGCGAACCCGAACACGTGCACCCGCTGCCCGCCCTCACCCCGCCCGATGAGCAGGGGCCGGCACCGCACCGCCTGGGCGACCAGGCTGACGAGGCGGGCCTTCTCCCTGGCCCACGGGTGGGGCAGGGAGACGATGCGGTCGCCGGGCGTCTGGCGGGTGCCCGCGGGAGGAAGCGCGTCGATGCCGTGCCTGGCCATGAGCGCCGACGCGGCCGCCATGAAGGTCGCCCGCTCGTGCTCGTTGTCGGTGCGTTCGGCCTTGGCCAGGAGTTTCCTGACACGTTCCAGCGTGCGCTCCCGCAACGGTGCTCCTCCAACGACGCCTCAGGACTTCGTCAGCACCCTCCCGTCGGCCCCCAGCGCGGGGAAGGCGCCCGTGTCGACGATGCCGTGCTGGTGGTACAGAGCCTCGATGAGGGCGTGTGCCTGCGGCTCCAGCTTCCAGAGAGCACGATACTCGCGCGCCGTGGCCAGCGAGATGCCGATCTCCTGGGCGATGTCGACGGTGCGCGGCACGATGCCCTTGGCGATCTGCCGATCCCAGAAGCCGCGCGCGGCCCGCATCAGGGCGGCCCGCTCGGCGGTGCTGACCACCTGCGGGGTGGCGTCGAGCACCTCGACGTCCTCGTCCTCGTCCTCGACGAGTTCGGCCAGCGCGGGCGGCAGGGCGGGGCGGGCGGGCACTGGCTGGTGGTCGGCCTGCGGCTCCCAGGGGACGCGGGGGTCGGCGTCGATGAGGGCGGAGGTGTTGTAGAGGGCGGCGATCTGGGCCAGCAGGGCCTCCTGGCGGCTCTGGTCCACGGCCAGCCCGGTGTGCTCGACGGCCTGGTCCATGGCCTTGTCGAGCTTGCTCAGCGCGCCGCGTATCTTCCGCTCGGACGCCCCTCCCTCGCGCAACGCCTTGGCCCGCTTGGCGGCCAGCGCGACGCGGGTCAGCCTGCGGTGGGCGTCGACCTCGCT
Source organism: Nonomuraea sp. B5E05 (assembly GCF_039880665.1). Lineage (NCBI taxonomy): Bacteria > Bacillati > Actinomycetota > Actinomycetes > Streptosporangiales > Streptosporangiaceae > Nonomuraea > Nonomuraea sp. B5E05. The sequence goes on along the minus strand of NZ_JBDPMJ010000014.1, from coordinate 98,413 downwards.
GGCCGTACGGTCGCTGACCTCGGCCAGGCCCATCCTGACCATCAGCCGCTCGGGCGTCAGCCGCCAGTTGATGCGGCCGGTGCCGCGGATGCGGTGGCGTTCGATGGCCATGCCGCGCTCCCACAGCCAGGCGGCCACCAGCGGGGCGGCCAGCCTGAACAGCGCCTCGGGCGCGCTGCGCGCGTCCATGCTGGACAGGACGGCGGTCAGGCAGGTCAGCGCCCACACGGCGATGCCGTCGATCCCGGCGGAGAAGTTCTCGCGCATGTTGCGGCGGGCGCGCACGGCGGAGGTGATGATCGCGACCTCGATGAACGCGAACAGCAGCAGCCGCAGCGGCCCGTCGAGCCCCAGCACGTCGCCGGAGAAGCGCCACATGCCCTGCGCCGACACGCCTGTGGCGATGGACGCGGCCACGATGGTCAGCACGTCCTCGACGGGACGCCGGGCCACGTATCGGGCGAACAACCAGGCGACCGCACGCCAGACGACCCTGATGACCAGGAACGCCAGCGCGAGCCCGGCCAGGCTGAGCAGCGCGATGACAGCGGTGGCGAGCGGCTTCTCTGTGACGAAGGCTGCTATTTCCTCGAATGTCGGCATCAGTCACTATCCGTGGGGGCTCTAACTCCGGCTCTATGCGACGAGATCATCGCAGAATGTCGCCATCTTGTACGCCAAACGGCATCTGCCGCCCCATTTTGCCCAGCTTTCACCCCAGTTCCGACGCTTGATCGACTCCGGAAAACCCGTACGAGGCGACCGGGGACACCCCCGGCGGCCCTCTGCCTGCCATCGTCCGGACGGTCCGTCCAGCCCACGATCGGGTAACCCGGCTGTCACATAAGGTGAGCGCCGGGAGCAGCGGGCCCGTCCGCGGGCGGAGCCGTAGGGTAGGGGACGAACTCCACCGGGTCGAGAACAAATTCCTCCTTTGGTAGGGCAACAGTCGCCTTTCCGGATGGGACCATCTATGGAGGGGTTTATCCCGACATGGTGTGATGCATCCCAGCAGGACGGATATTGATGGCAGACAACGAGTTCCCTCTCGTCCAGTTCATGCGTGACGGGTTCGATCCCGTGGGTGAGCTCGGCCGCATCCGGGCCGAGCACCCCGTCTTCCCGATGGAGATCCCCGGCGGTCAGACCGTTTACCTGGTCACCCGCTGGGAGGACGTGCGCGGCGTCCTCGGCGACCACGAACGCTTCAGCAACGACTTCGCCGGGGTCATCGGGCTCGGATCCAACCAGGAGGACCCGGGCGGCCTGGGCTTCCGCGACCCGCCCGAGCACACCCGGCTGCGCAAGTTCCTGACGCCCGAGTTCACCGTGCGGCGGCTGCGCAGGCTGGAGCCGCGGATCGAGGCCATGGTCGAGGAGGCCCTCGACCGCATCGAGGCCAAGGGCGCCGAGAGCATGCCGGTCGACCTGGTCGAGGAGTTCGCGCTGCCGATCCCGTCCCTCGTCGTGTGCGAGCTGCTCGGCGTCCCGTACGACGAGCGCGCCGACTTCGTGAAGCTCAGCAAGGACCGCTTCGACTTCACCGCCGGTCCCGAGGCGTCCCTTCAGGCGATCAACGACGCGATGGCGTACCTCACGGACCTCGTGGCCAGGGAGCGCCGGCAGCCGGGCGAGGGGCTGCTCGGGCAGTTGCTGCGCGACCACGGCGACGAGCTCGACGACCGCACTCTCGCCAGCATGGCCGACGGCCTGCTGACCGGTGGCCACGACACCAGCACGAGCATGCTCGCGCTCGGCACCCTCTGGCTGCTGCGCAACCCCGAGCAGGCCGCCAAGGTGCGCGAGGTCGACGGCTACGTCAACGACGTCGTCGAGGAGCTGCTGCGCTACATGACGGTCGTGCAGGTCGCCTTCCCGCGCTTCGCCCGCGACGACATGGAGCTGCACGGCGTGCCGATCAAGAAGGGCGAGATGGTGCTCTGCTCGCTGACCGGCGCCAACCGCGACCCCGGCCTGGGCGACGACATCGACGCCGTCCGGCCCGGCCGCGACGTCGCGGGTTCGCACATGGCGTTCGGCCACGGCATCCACCGCTGCATCGGAGCGCCGCTGGCGCAGATGGAGATGCGCATCGCCTTCCCGGCGCTGCTGCGCCGCTTCCCCGGCCTGCGCGTGGCGGGCGAGGTGCCGTTCAGGGAACTCGCCATCGTGTACGGCGTGAAAGAGCTACCCGTCGCCTGGTAGAGCGGTTACGTTCGCACTGTGAACGAGCGCAGCGCGAACGAGCCCGTCATCGACCTGGGCATGATCGGCGCCGTCGTGTTCGACACCGACGGCGTGGTGACCGACACCGCCCGGGGGCACGCGGCCGCCTGGAAGCACGTGTTCGACGCCTTCCTGCGCGGCCGCTCGGCGCCCTTCGACGTCCGCGACGACTACCTCCGCCACGTCGACGGGCGTCCCCGGCTCGACGGCATCCGCACCTTCCTGACCGCGCGCGGCATCACGGTGCCCGAGGGCGCGCCCGACGACGAGCCCGGCGCGCCGACCGTGCACGGGCTCGGCCTGGCCAAGGACCAGATCTTCATGGCCCAGGTGGACAAATACGGCGTGGCCGCCTTCCCGTCCACGGTCGCGCTGCTGCACGAGCTGCGGCGGCGGGGAGCGCGTACGGCGGCCGTGTCGGCCAGCCTGCACGGCCGCAGGCTGGTGGCCGCGGCGGGCGTCACGCACCTGTTCGACCTGCTGGTCGACGGCAACGACGCGGCCCTGATGAACCTGCCGGGCAAGCCCGACCCCGCCCTGTTCCTCGAGGCCGTACGCCGCCTCGACCTGCCCGCCGCCAAGGCCGCGGTGGTCGAGGCGGCGCTTCCCGGCGTCGAGGCGGGCAGGAAGGGCGGCTTCGGGCTGGTGATCGCGGTCGCCAGGGACGGCGGCGGCGCGGCCGAGCTGCACGTGCACGGCGCCGAGATCGTGCTGTCCGACCTGGGCGAACTGGCCGTGCGCGGCCGGGTCCTGCCCGTCCGGCGCTGAGGCGGCGGGCCCGACCCGGCGGCCCATGGTGGCCCCTGGTCCTGCCCGTCCGGCGCTGACCCGGCGGCCCATCTCCTCCGCGTCCGATCCCGCCCGGCCTGGGGCCGCGGCGTCCTTCTATTCTTGAGGGTCGTGACCGTCCTCATCGACCCGCCCAACTGGCCGGGGCCGCGCGGCCTCATGTGGTCGCACCTGGTCAGCGACAGCTCGCTGCGGGAGCTGCACGACTTCGCGCTGCGGCTCGGGGTGCCGGAGCGGGCGTTCGACCGTGATCACTACGACGTGCCGGAGACCGTGCACGCCCGCGCGGTGTCGCTGGGCGCCCAGGCTGTCAGCTCCCGCGAGCTGCTACAGCGGCTCGTCGCCGCCGGCCTGCGCCGCCGCAAGCGCCGATAGCTCGGCGGCCAGGTTGGCACGGGCGGCCTCCTCCCACCACTCGCGCGCCCGCGCCGTGCGGTAGAGGGACGGCCCGGCCAGCAGCCGGCGCAGCACCTCGGAGCGCCCCTCGGCGAACAGGTCGCCGGGCACGTGGGCGTACTCCTCGCGGACGGCCGCGGCGTAGCCGGCGTAATCCGGGCCGCCGAGGACTGCGAGGTCGGCGTCGCACAGGACGGCGCCGTCGCGGTCGCCGTCGGCCAGCGTGTCGTGGGCGGCCGTCAGGCGTACCAGCCTGGCCACCTCGGCGACGCGGCCGGCGGGCACGCCGCACCTGGGCAGCCTCGACTGCGCGAGCTGGGCGCTGCGCTCCTCGTCCCAGAACGGCCTGCCGTCGTAGACGGCGTCGTGGAACCAGGCGGCCAGCAGCACCGCCGCGGGATCGTCCGCGTCTCCGGCCAGCCGGCGGGCGGCCGCGAGCACGGCGGCCAGATGGCCGAGGGTGTGGTAGCGGCGGTGCGGCTCCGACCAGCGGGCGACCAGTTCCGCCCCGGTGGCGAGGCTCGCGGGCGAGCCGCCCGCGAGCGCGGTCCAGTCGTCGATCACCATCCCACCGTACGCGGTTCGTCCAGGATCGTTTGGTAACGTCCTGGTCATCGACGCCACACCGAAGCAGCCGCGGCGCCTGCCCCGCTGGCGGGAGCTGCGCGCCGTCATGCCCGGCCGGCCCCCCTGGTCCGCGGCGCAGCGCATCGCGGGCGCCGCCGACGTGGCCGGCCTGCGGCTGCTGGCCAGGCGGCGGGCTCCGCGGATGGTGTTCGACTACGTCGACGGCGCGGCCGAGGGCGAGCGGTCGATGGCCAGGGCGCTGGAGGCGTTCGAGCGGGTGGAGTTCAGTCCCCGCGTGCTGCGCGACGTCGCCGAGGCCCCGACCGCGGTCGAGATCCTGGGGCGGCGGATCGCGATGCCGGTCGTGCTCGGCCCCACCGGCTTCACCCGCATGATGCACCGCGAGGGCGAGCCGGCGGTGGCGCGGGCCGCCGAACGCGCGGGCGTCCCGTACACGCTGTCCACCATGGGCACCACCAGCGCCGGCGACGTGGCCGCCGCGGCCCCCGGCGGGTGGAACTGGTTCCAGCTGTACGTCGTCCGCGACCGCGCCCGCAACCTGGACGTCCTGTCCCTGGCGCGGGAGGCGGGCATGGACGTGCTGGTGGTGACCGTGGACGTGCCCGTGGCGGGGGCCCGGCTGCGCGATGTGCGGCACGGCCTGACCGTCCCGCCGTCCCTGCGCTGGCGGAGCGCGCTCCAGGCGGTGCGGCACCCGGCGTGGTGGTTCGACTTCCTGACCAGCGAGCCGCTCAGGTTCGCCACCGTGGACGGCGCGCCCGACGACCTTGCGGGGATCACGAACCTGATGTTCGACCCCTCGGTGACGATCAGGGACCTCGGCTGGATCCGGTCGGCGTGGCGGGGCAAGCTGCTGGTCAAGGGTGTGCAGCGGGTCGACGACGCCAAGGAGCTGGCCGCGGTGGGGGTGGACGGGATCGTCGTGTCCAACCACGGCGGGCGGCAGCTCGACCGCGCCCCCACGCCGCTGGAGCTGCTGCCCGAGGTGGTGGCCGCCGTCGGCGACCGCACCGAGGTCTTCCTCGACGGGGGCGTCCGCACGGGCGCCGATGTGGCCGCCGCGGTCGGGCTGGGCGCGAAGGCCTGCTTCATCGGCCGCGCCTACCTCTACGGGCTGATGGCGGGCGGCGAACCGGGCGTGCGCCGGGTGCTCGACCTGCTGCACGCCGAGCTCGTACGCACCCTGCAGCTGCTGGGCGTCGGCGACGTCACCGAGCTGGGCCCCGACGCGGTCCGCCTGCGCTAGACGGACGGCCGGAAGCCCGTCATTCGTCACCAGAAGGGTGCGTATTTCCCCGCCATCACCGGCGCTCTGCACCTTCGCACGGGGCACCGCCCCGCGGAGAGGAGAGCGACATGGCGACCGGGGAATTCCACGTGATGAAGGTGCCGGCCGAGCAGCTGACCGGGACTCTGCACGGTCAGGTGGTCGATCCGGGTGCTCAACCCACGAAGGTCGTGCGGCGGGGCGAGGGCTGGACCGTGGACGTGAGCTGGGAGGTCACCGGTGAGCTGGTCGACTGGCTGACGGGCTGCTGGAAGCTGGAGATCATCACCGACCGGCCGGGAGGTGGTGAGTCACGGCACCCCTCTCCGCCCATGGAGTTGACCTTCACCCCTGGTTCGGGCCGGTACACCGCTTCCGTCCCGATGCGCGGCCGGCTCAGCGCCGGCACTTATGACCTCGTGGTCAACCTCACCACGGCGACCGCCGCCGGCAGCGCGGGGGCGCTCGGCGGGTACGTCGTGCTCAGCAAGATCGTGGTGCTGGACTGAGAGCGCCGCCCCGGGAGCGCCGTCCGGGGCGGCGGATCGACGATTCGTCTGCAAGCCCGTCGCAAGCGGCGGCTCCTACGCTCCTGGCTGGCGGCCACGGGGCAGAGCCGGCCGCCGACCGTATCCGACGCCGCTGGAGCACGCTCTTCGAGGCGACGGGACCAGCAACACGGGAGACCCCATGTCCGACACTCCGATGACAGCGGACGACGTGCTGCGCATCGCGGCCTACAAGGACCGGAGCCCGGCGCTCGAAGCGATGGTCATCGCCCACAGCTACCACCGCGTCGCCGGTGACCTGGCCGCGCACCTCGGCAGGGACGCCACCAACTGGTACTGCTACGCCACCTGGACGTCCAAGGCGGTCGGGGAGAGCCTCGACCTCAGCCCCGGCTCGCCGTTCATCGAGGACGTCGGCCGCCGGCTCGGAGTGCCGCAGCGGTTCATGCGGGTGTTCAGGGCCGCGCTGCTCACCCTGCTCGGCCCCAGCTACCGGCTCGGGCTGTCGCTGGCCAACCGGGCCATCTTCCTGGAGACCGCCAGCCTCGCGGTCAACCTGTGGAACGAGACGCCCGACCGCTACCTCAGGGTGAGCCCCGAGTCCGGCCTGACGCCGACGCCGCCGCGGTTCCTGACCGACCTGCTGGCCGACGCCGACGAGCGCTACCTGAAGGACGCCGCGCAACTGCTGGTGGAGGCCCGGGAGTCCACCGACCCGGCGGCCCGGGCCGAGCTGGTGCTGGGCGCCAACATCGCGTTGTCCGCCTACGAGCAGGCACGCGCGCAGAAGGCCCTGGAACTCGTGCTCTACCGGCCCGTCAGGTGGCTGACGCGGGTGTCGTGGCGGTCGTTGCGCTCGCTGGTGACCCGGCGGCCCTTCCCCAGGTTCCGCCTCTACAGCGCGCGGCACGAGGACCAGCCGTGGCTGACGCGCCTGCTGGAGTCGGCGTGGTCCTCCCTCTACACGCGCCACATGTTCGCGGTGCGCACGCCGCTCAGCGACGTCAAGGTCGGCAGGCCGCTCACCGCGCCCGCCGGCGTCGACCTGGCCGAGGTGTGGGCGCCGATCCGGAACGAGAAGGTGCGCAAGCTGGCCGAGGAGTTCATCACCGAGGACCAGGAGGCGTCCATGGCGGGCGTCACCGACTGGGTGTCCTACCGCGACCGGATGCGCTTCATCGTCAGCTATTTCCGCGTCTACCAGAACGTCTCCGCGCTCTACGACGTCCCGTTCGCCAAGGAGATCTCCGAGGGCCTGGCGGCGGAGATGAAGCGCGGCCTGGTCCCCCAGGCGGTCAGCGACATGTTCGCCGGCGACCCGGGGCTCGGCCGCCCGCGCAAGGTCTACCGCTATCCGTCGGAGACCGATCCCGACGCGTACGAGATGGAGCACTTCGACTTCGAGCCGTTCCTGGAGGCGATCCCGCTCGGCCCGGACACGAAGTGAGTCAGTCAAGGAAGTCGCGGGTGATCTCCCGAGCCTGGAGCAGCCCGCGCAGCTTCGCGAAACAGCGGGCTCGGGTGGGCCCGATGCTCCCGACCGGCCTGCCCAGCCTGCGTGCCACGTCCACGTAGTGGGGCTCGGAGGTTTCCGTGAGCGCTCTGAACAGGACCCGCTGCGCCGCCGGCAGCTCCTCGACCAGCTCGGCCAGCGTGCCCGCCAGCCAGATCCTGGCCAGTTCCCTGTCGACGTCGTCCGTGCTGCCCAGCGAATCGAGGTCGGGCGTGCAGATCTCCTTCGTCCGCCTCGTGAGCTTGAGACACTCGCGGAAGGCGATGGTCGCCAGCCAGCCCGCCATCCGCTGGCCGTCGGTCACGCTCTTCAGGTTCTGCCAGGCCAGCAGCCAGGTGGTCTGGAGCACGTCCTGGGCGTCCTCGTGGCTGAGCCTGAACCTGCGGATGCGCGCCCTGAGCATGGGGCTGAACTCCTCGACCAGCCGCTCCCACGCCGCCGCGTCGCCGTCCTGCGCGGCCGACACCAGCGCGGCCGTGGCCGTGCCGGGACGCTCGATGGTCTCCACGTGCATGTCTGTCTTCTCCCTGCCGGTCCGGGTACTCGGGGGGCCAACCCCGTCCGGCAGGTCCACCGTGCGTCGAGCGATCTGTCCGGTCTGTTCCGGACGACACAGTACGACTGTGTTCCTCGTCACATTCCAGGCACCGGCGGCGGCTCCCTGTCCAAGCGCGGAATGCGGCCTAAAGTTCTTGCATGAAAGGGCATCTCCCCCACGACGCCGAGGCGATCGCCGCCGTGCTGGCGGAGATCCCCTTGTTCCGCGTGCTCGGAGAGAGCGGCATCCGGAGCACGGCTCAGACGGGGCTGGCGCGGAGATACCGCTCGGGGCAGATCATCTTCCACCAGGGCGACCCGGGAGAGTCCCTCTACGTCCTGCTGGACGGCCTGGTGAAGGTGGTGTTCACCACCGAGCACGGCGACGAGATCGTGCTCAACATGCTGGGCAGGGGCGACACCTTCGGCGAGATGGCGCTGCTGGACGGCTCGCCGCGCTCGGCGTCGATCGTGACCGCGCGGGCGGCGTGGGTGTTCGCGCTGCCCAGGGCGCGGCTGCTGGAACTCATGCGGGAGCACCCCGGGCTGGCCGACGAGTTCCTGCGCATGCTCGGCCACATGGTGCGCAGGCTCACCGACCAGGCGGCCGACCTGGCCTTTCTCGACCTCGGCGGGCGGCTGGCGAAGCTGCTGCTGCAACTGGCCGACAAGCACGGCCACGCCGACGGCGTGGTGGAGATGCCGGGGCTGACCCAGTCCGACCTGGCAGCGCTGATCGGCGCGTCGCGACCGGCGGTCAACCGGGCGCTGCAGTCGCTCGTGTCGCGCAATCTCATCGCCGTCCAAGGCCGGACCATCACGCTGCTGGATGTCGCCGCCCTGCGCAAACGGGGCGGCCTCTGACCGAATCTGGAGTACGGGGCATATGACGGAACAGGACGAGCGCTGGCCGGAGGAACGGTTCCGGCAGCTGAGGCAGCAGGCGGATCCCGACATCGACAAGGTGGTCGCCGACTATCTCGAGGCCCAGCCCGAGGGGAGCGGCCCGCTGGAGCTGCTCAAGGCCGTGGTCGCCGAGCTGGGACAGGCCAAGCGGGAGGCGAGGGCGCCCTCGGGAGAGCCGCCCGCCTCCGAGATCTTCGACGCCATCGACTTCGCCAAGGAACTGCCCGGCTGGGGCGACGACGCCGCGTTGCTGGCCAGGGGGCAGGCCGTGTTCGCCGACTACGGGCTCTACCAGTCGGCCGCGCTGTTCTGCAAGTGCCTGCCGATGGCGTACGTGGAGGTGTCGAGCGCCAAGGTGCTGGCCGGCGTCTCCGACCTGGCCACGCACAGCCTCACCCGGCGGGTGGCCGAGACGGGGCAGATGCTGATCGACGTGATGGGGCTGAGGGCGACCGGCAGCCTGCGTCCTGGCGGCCCCGGGCACACCACGGCGATCGGGCTGCGCATCCTGCACTCGTTCGTGCGCGCCGTGGTCGACGAGCGCTACGCCGACCACTGGGACACCGCGAGATACGGGCCCCCGGTCAACCAGGAACTTCTGCTGGCCACCATCTTCGACTTCTCGGTGGTGACGTGGGAGGCTCTGGAGCGCATGGGCGTCGTGCTGACCGAGGAAGAGCGCGCCGCCCACCTCTACACGTGGAGCGTCTTCGGCCATCTGATGGGCGTCGAGGCCTGCCGTGACAGGCCTCTCACGCTCGCCGACGTCGAGCCGGTCAGCGAGCGTCTCGGCCGCCTCTACGAATCCAGCGAGGAGGGCCGCCGGCTGATGGCCACGCTGCTGGCGGAGATGGAGGAGTTCATGCCCCTGGGGTGGCGCAAGCTGCCGCGCAGCCTGGTGCACTGGGTCTTCCGCGACGCCGCCCACCGTGCCGACCGGGTGCCCGAGCTGCTCCAGGTGCCGAAGCCCGCATGGTGGTTCACCGCCGTGTTCGCGGCGGCGCGGTCGGCGCACCGGCACTCCTGGCTGGCCGGCCCTGTCGACGGCGTGGCCCGCCGGCTGACGCGCAAGGCCGGCAGGCACATCGTCATCGCGCTGATCGACCGCCACTCCGACGGGACCGCGGCGTTCCGGATCCCCGAAGAGCTGGCCCGCGCCTGGCGGATCGGGCAGTCGCGCGCCGCGGTGGCGACCCGGGCGGTCCGCCGTGACGTCCGGGGCAGGTTGCGCGCGCCCGTGCGGGCCCTGAAAGGGCGGACGCCGCAAGGGCCGCGCGCGTGACTCCCCCGCACGCGCCCGGCGCGCTCACCACGGCGACCATCCTGTTCACCGACGTCGTGAGCTCCACCGCCCTGCGCGTCAGGGTGGGCGAGGAGCGGGCCAACGTCGTCTTCCGCCGGCTCTACCAGCTGCTGCGGTCCGTCGTGACCGCCAACGGCTCGACGTTCACCAAGAGCCTGGGCGACGGGCTGATGGCGGTGTTCGACTCGGCCACGGCCGGGCTCGACGCGATCATCGCGGTCGAGCAGGCGGTCGCCGACGAGAACGAGCGCGCCCCGGAGAAGATCTCCATCCGGGCAGCGCTCGCCGCCGGCGACGTGTGCTGGGGGCGCGACGACGTCAGCGGGCTGCCCACGGTGGAGGCGGCACGCCTGGTCGCGCTGGCCGAGGGCGGCCAGGTCCTCTGCACCGACCTGGTACGCCGGCTGGCGCAGGGGCGGGCCAGGCACGAGTTCAAGGACCTGGGCCGGCTGCCCGGCAAGGGGCTGCGGGAGCCGCTGCACACGTACGAGCTGCACTGGCAGAGCGCCGAGCACCACCAGAGCGGCGGGCCGGCGCCCTGGCTGGACGAGAACCACGTGCTGCCCTTCGTCGGCAGGGAGGAGGAACTGCGGGCGCTGGACGGCGAGCTGGCGGCTGCCGAGTTCGGCAGCGGGCTGGTGATCCTGCAGGGCGAGCCGGGGGTGGGCAAGACCCGGCTGGCCTCCGAGGTCGCCAGGCGGGCGCTCAAGCGGCAGTTCACGGTGCTCGCGGGGCGGTGCACGGATCCGGCGCGGCAGGCGTACGAACCGATCGCGGGCGCGGTCGAACGGCTGGCCCGCACCTCACCCGCGCTGCTGCTGCGGGCCGGGATCGACCAGCAGTGCGGCCAGCTCGTCCGGCTCGCGCCGTCGCTGGCCGCGCCGCCGCTGTCGCTGGAGGTGCCGCCCGCCACCGAGCCCGTCTCGGAGCGCTACCACCTGATGGCCGCGGCCCGCACGCTGATCGAACGCCTGGCCACCGTGCGGCCGGTGCTGCTGGTGATCGACGACCTGCAGTGGGCGACGCTGGAGTCGCTGCAGATGCTCAACGCCCTCATGTGGGACGCCGACGCCCTGCCCATGCTCGTCCTCGCCATGTCGCGGCCGTTGCCCGTCGAGTCGGCCATGCCGGAGCTGCACAAGGTGACCGCGGAAGGCCACGTCATCCCGGTCCCCGCCTTCGGCCTCGACGAGGTCGGTCACGCGCTGGCGCGGCTGCGCACCCGCGGCGACGCCGAGCAGTTGCACCGGATCACGGGCGGCAACGCGTTCCTGGTCAGCGAGGTGGTGAGGGAGCTGGCCGCGGGCAAGGACCTCGACGCGCTGGCCGTGCCCGACTCGGTGTCCAGGATGGCCGTGGCCCGCATGGCGCAGCTCCCTCCCGACGCGCGTGACCTGGTCAACCTGCTGGCCGTCGGCGAGCGCATGGAACCGGCCGAGCTGCGGGCCGGGCTCGACCTCGACGAGGCGCGGTTCGTGGCCGCCGTCGAGGAGGCGATGGGCGCGGGCCTGGTGAGCATGTCCGACGGCGGCTCCTGCCACTTCACGCACGAGCTGACCAGGAACGCCCTCTACGCCAACCTGTCCGCGCCGCGCGCCGGGCTGCTGCACGGCCGGGTGGCCGACGCGCTGTCGCGGACCGACCCGGACGCCATGGAGGCCCGGCCGTACGTCGTGGCCGCCCATCTGCTGGCCGCCGCCGAGCACGGCCGCGACCCCGCCCGGGTGCGCGCCGCGGCGGAGGCGGCGGTGCGCGCGGCGCAACACGCGCTGGCCGGGCTGGCCCACCGCGAGGCCGTCACCTGGTACCAGCGGGTGCTCGACCTGCTCGGCGACTTCCCCGGCACCACGCGGGAGCGGCGCGCGGAGCTGCTCATGGAGTGCGGCAGGGCGATGTGGCTGGCGGGCCACCCGGAGGCCAGGCAGACCCTGGTGCGGGCGGCCGACCTGGCCAGGGAGTGCGAGCGCCACGACCTGATCGTCATGGCCGCGCTCGGCGGCGACCGCGGCTTCTCCACCATCTCGGCGGCGCCCGACACGCAGCGCATCGCCCTGCTGACCGAGGCACGCCGGCTGGTCGACTCCACCGACGTCAGCACCAGGGCGCTGCTGGCGGCCCAGCTCGCCTCGGAGCTGATCTGGGCGCCCGACGGCGAGCGGCGCTTCGCGCTGAGCGACGAGGCGGTGGCGCTGGCCCGCAAGTCCGGCGACCCGCGCACGCTGGCCGGCGTGCTGGGGCTGCGCAGCCTGACGATCATCCCCGCCGATCCGCTGCACCAGCGGCACCGCGACGGCGACGAGATGCTGGAAGCCGCCCGCATGACGGGCGACGACCTCGCGCTGTTCCACGCGTACGTGCAGCGCACACCCCCGGTGCTCGACAGCGGCGACGCGGCCAGGGCGGCGACGCTGCTCGACCAGGCCGACGAGCTGGCGCGGCGGCTGGCGCAACCCCAGCTCAACTGGGTGATCGGCTATTCCAGGGCCGGGCTGACCCTCATGCAGGGCGACCTGGCGCTGGCCGAGGCCGAGGCGGAGGCCGCCATGCGGCTCGGCTCGGAGATCGGCCGCCGCCTGGAGGCCGTGGCCATCTACGCCGAGCAGATCGGCGAGATCCGGCGGTTGCAGGGGCGGCTGTGGGAGCTGGGCGACCGGCTGCGGCGGGCCGCCCGGGCGCCGCGCGTCGACCCGGTGCACGCGGTGCTGCGCTTCCTGTGCGAGCTGGGCGACGAGGAGGCCGCTCCCCTGCTCGACCGCATCCTGGCCGACCAGGGCGCCGAGCCGCCACGGAACATGGCCTACCGGCCCGCCCTCGACAACCTGGCCGTGGCCGCGTCCCGGCTGCGGCGGGCCGAGCTCGCAGGGCAGCTGTACGACGCGCTGGCCGCCGACGGCGAGACCTTCGGGCACGGCACGGTGGCGCACCACTGCGGCCACCACTACCTGGCGCACCTGCGCGTCGCCATGGGGGATCCGCGGCGGGCCTCCGAGCATTTCGAGGCGGCGGCCGAGGTGCACGAGCGGCGCGGGGTGCCGCTCATGCTGGCCGAGTCCCTGCTCGACTGGGCCGGCCTGCTGGCCGAGGGCGAGGTACGCGGGCCCGACCCGGCGGATCTGCGCGAGTGGTGCGGCTCGCTGCTGGCGGGCCGGGGAGCGCACCTGCTGGAACGCCGGCTCACGTGATCTGGAGGGTCTGGCCCGCTTCGATGGCGTCGCGGACGCTCCTGCTCAGGGTCTCCTGCAGCGTGTCTCCCTGGGCTTCGAGCTCGCGCAGGCCCTCGGTGTCGTCGGTGTGGGCCAGCAGGGCCCGGTACTTGTGGTTGTTGCCCAGGGCGTCCATGGCCCGCAGTGCGGCGTCGGCCTCCTGGACCCGCCCGGCGTACCGCTCCAGGCTCTCCACCCTGGCCGTCACCGACGCGACGGAGCGGCGCAGGGCCTCCTGCTGGGGTTCGAGCACGGCCAGCAGTTCGGGGGTGACGCGTCCCTGGCGGGCCTCGTCCTGCTCCTCCTGCAGGCGCGTCTGCACCCGCAGGAGCATGGCGATCTCCCAGAGCTGCCTCGGTAACAGGGTCTCGTTGGCCAGGTCGTCCAGCAGCCGCCGCCTCATGACCTGGGAGGTGTAGACGGACATGACGGCTGCTCTGGCGCGCTCCAGCAGGGCGTGTGACGGCGGGGACAGCTCGTCCACCGCCACGAACCTGTCACGGTACGGCGACCGCGCCGGGTTCCGTCCCAGCCTGGGGATGAAGCAGTCGATCACGGCCAGGCGCTCGACATCGGTGAGGGAGGGGTCGGTGACGAGGTCGACGGTACGCCGGACCCGGTCACGCTCGCGGGCGAGCCGCAGCCTCTCGTTGGCGTTGACGGCCCGGTGGTTCATGACGTCGTGCGCGACGACCAGTCCGCACAGGCCGATGGGCGCCATCAGCAGGGCGAGGAGCAGGACGCCTGATCCGAGGTGGACGTAGGCGACGAAGCCGAGCACGACGAGCGTCGCGCATCCCGCGCCGGATGCCAGCGCGTACAAGCACCCCTTGGCCACGCCGTCCCCCTCGAAGCGAGTTTCCGAAGTGTCCCTAGAAATTCACAATAACCGCCTAATTCACGGAGATCATGGGATTTGGGGTGGCTTGTCAGCGGAGGTATGAGGCGCCGTTCAGATCGAGCACCGTGCCGCTGGCCCACTCGGCGGACGGCGACGCGAGGTACAGCACGGCCGTCGCGATCTCCTCCGGCCGCGCCACCCGCCCGAACGGGCTCTGCGACCTGATCGCGTCGCCGCGCGGCGCCTTGAGGTGCTCGTTCGTCATGTCCGTCTCGACGAACCCGGGCGCCACCGAGGCCACCGCGATGCCCCGCGGGGCGAGCGCGACGGCCAGTGACTGGCCGAAGGCGTTCAGCCCCGCCTTGCTCGCGCCGTAGGCCGGGCTGTCGGGCTCGCCGCGGAAGGCGCCGCGCGAGGAGACGTTGACGATCCGGCCTCCGGCGGGCATGTGCTGGATCGCGCACCAGGTGGCGTTGGCCGCGCCCGTCAGGTTGACGTCGAGCGTCCGCCGCCAGGCGTCCTGCCACTGCTCGTAGGACATCTCGGTGATGGGGTGGTGGAGGAAGAGCCCGGCGTTGTTGACCAGGATGTCGATGCCGCCGAGGGCGCGCGCCGCCTCGTCGGTCATGCGCCGCACGCCGTCGGGGTCGGCCAGGTCGGCCTGGACGATCACATGACCCCGGCCCGGCACCTCGTCGAGCAGGCTCTGCGCCTCCTTCGCGGAGTCGCGGTGGTGGATCGCGACCCGATCTCCCTGGGCGGCGAAGGCCGCCGCGATCGCGCGTCCGATGCCTCGCGACGCGCCGGTGACAAGAACTCCACGTCCGCTCATCCGCCGCACCTTAGCAGCACGCCACCGGCGCGCCCCGCCTGCGGTCCTGTCCGCGGCACCCGATGACGCTCAGGAGCCGATCTCCTTCTTGACCCGTGTCGAGGGCCACGTCACGCCAGTCGGCGGGCGCCCTCTTGATGACCCTGACCTCCTTCATGAAGGCGCCGGCGGACGCGGGCGTTCAGGTGCGGACCGGTCAGCGGAAGTCGGAGATGCGCAGCACCGCCAGCATGTCCGTGGCCCGGGAGCCGGTCGAGAAGGAGGCCTCCGCGCCGACCCAGCCGCGAAAGGCTCCCCTGTCGTCGATGATCTGCATGAGCGGTTTGACGTGGGAGTTGCCGGTGTAGCAGAACTCACGGCGCTCCATCGCCAGGCAGGTGCACCAGTGCCACAAGGTGTCACGACGGTCGGACTTGGAGATCATCGTCAGGTAGTACTGGATGGAGCTGATGTCGGGGCGCGTTCCGCCTCCGTACTTGGGGCAGCCGCCGGACTTCTGGCACGCGCCGCGCGAGGACGGCTGCAGGTAGGTCAGGCACGAGGTGGTGCCGGTGCAGGCGCGGAAGGCGGAGTGGCCGAACGGCTGGTCGGCGGAGTTCACGAGCGTGCCGCTCGCCCAGCTCGTCAGGTCCTGCCTGAGCGAGCCGGGGAACGCCTTGACCGAGCTCATCGCGCGACGGGTGCCGAGCGCGGCGTTGCTGCCGTAGGCGTACCCGTGCGTGGCCAGCGTGCTCCGCTTGAGGTCCAGGCGGGCCAGCCTGCCGTCAGGCGAGCGCCGCACGTACCACTGCTCCGTCCACGTCTGGGCGATCTTCCACCGGATCGTGAGCACGTCGCCCGCCACGGTGTACGTCCCCGTGCGCTTCTCGCTCGGGCCGCCGGTGAAGCCCCCGGCGGTGAGCACCTCGCAGGCTCGGGGCCGCGACGCGGCACCGCCCGCCTTGGTGGTGCAGCTCGGGTCGGGGACGGTGCCGGTGCGCTGCCTGGCCTTGGGATGGCGTTGCCACCACAGGTACAGGGCGGCGCTCACCGTCCCGTCGGCGGCGAAGCGGTAGCTGCCCAGGCGGACCCAGTTCTGCCGGGAGGCGGCCTTCAGATGACCTTGTGACACGACATAGGTGGTCTTGCCGCCCGGCAGCGGCGAGGCGGAAACCGCGGCGGTGGCGGGCGGGGCGGGCAGGAGGGTGATGGCGAGCACGAAGGAGAGGACTGCGGCTGCGGTGCGCATGAAGTGACTCCGGAAGGCTTACGGGCTTGGCCGATCGTCAACAAGTCACCGTATTCGGCCCGGACCGGATGTGTCCCGCGAAACCACGGCCATGAGGCACCTGGCGTCCCGGGTTGCCTGGTGACGCATGGCGGATCCGTCCGCGGAGAACCGGCGCTCGCCGCCCGCTGATCACTCCCGCCGTCCCCCTCCGGCTGCGCATCTTTGGGGCGCGCGAAGGCGGCGGAGGGGAAATGCCGTGGCACTTCCTGATGGGCGCCGGTCGAGCGGCGGCTTCCTGTTCCGGCTGACGGGATCCGCCCTTGCGGAAGCGCTCCCACGCAGGCGAGGCCGGACTCGGGCCTGGTGGGCCCGCATCCCCCGTCAGAGGTCCGGTGGGGGGAATAGCGAGCTCATAGCTCTTTTATAGCGCTTTGGGATTCGATGGCGGTGACTACACCGATCAGGTACCTCACCGTCTGGAGATCAGATGACTCGTTTCCGCGCCCTTGGACTCCTCGCCGTATCCGTCGCCCTGGCCGGCAGCGTGACCGCCGCACCGGCCGGCGCCACCGCACGGAGCAGCGGCGCCGCGTCCTGCTCCACCACCACCAACAAGACCGGCAAATACGGCACGGTCGCTCTCAAGTGCACGACAACCTGGAAGTTCCAGGTCAGCACCTGGTGCTACAAGGAGAGCGACATCGACTCCGACCGCAGCCGCATTTATGGAGGTGTGGCACAGGGCCCGCGCCAATCGTCCTTGGTCATGTGCCGCGGCTCCTACCCCTACCGCCTCAGCACCACCTACTGGTACGAGGTCCTGGGCTAGAAGGAGGGCACGCCGGCCCGCCAGGGCCGGGTCCCGTCCCCTGTCAGGCTGGGCTGACATTCGACCGGCTGCGAGGGCTCGGGCGCCGTGTCGTACATGCGCCATGACCGATGGCGCCACCCAGCTTGCTTGATCGTGCAACTACTCCCCTGCTTGACTCCTCATGCCCTATGAGGAGGAAACGACGATGTTAGCCAGAACGCTCGTCGCGGTGGTCGCGCTGGCGATCCCCTTGGTCGCAGTCCCCCCGGCCGCTGCGGACACCCCACCGCCCGACTCGGCCGCCGCCAAGAGCGTGACGCTGATCACCGGAGACCGCGTGACCGTGGACGGTGATCGTGTCGACTTCGAGGCGGGTCCCGGCAGGAAGGACGTCCGGTACGTCACGGAGGGCACCAAGGACGACTGGACGCTCATCCCGCTGGACGTCGCCGGCGACGTGGCCAGGGGTGTGCTGGATCGCAGCCTGTTCCAGGTTCCCCGGCTGATCGCGGCCGGGCTGGATGACGCCTCGGTCAAGGGGCTGCCGCTGATCGTGCAGTATCGGGACGGGGCCGCGCCCATGACCTCCTTGGCCGGCGCCCGTACGCTGGCCTCGATCAACGCCGTGGCGGCCACCGCTCCGCGCGAGCGAGCCGTGTGGGCGCAGCTCGACCAGGACAGCGCGGTGGCGAAGGTGTGGCTGGACGCGCCCGTCAAGGCCTCGCTCGACCGCAGCGTTCCGCAGATCGGCGCGCCCGAGGCCTGGCAGACCGGGTTCACCGGCGAGGGCGTCAAGGTGGCCGTTCTGGACACCGGCGTCGACGACGAACACCCCGACCTCGCCGGCCGGGTGGAGGCCGCCCAGAACTTCACCGACAGCCCAGACGCCGTGGACCGGCACGGCCACGGCACCCATGTCGCCGCCACGATCGCCGGTCAGGGTGTCGCGGGGACGCCCGCGCGCAGGGGGGTCGCGCCCGGAGCCCGGCTGATCAGCGGCAAGGTGCTGAACGACCGCGGCAGCGGCAACGCCTCCGGCATCATCGCCGGCATGGAATGGGCCGCCCAGCAGGGCGCCAAGATCGTCAACCTGAGCCTCGGCCACCCGGACGAGCCCGGACTCGACCCGCTGGAGCAGGCCGTCGAGCACATCTCCGCCGACAGCGGCGTGCTCTTCGTGATCGCCGCGGGCAACGACGGGCCGGGCGCGAGCACCCTCGGCAGCCCGGGCAGCGCGGACTCGGCGCTCACGGTGGGCGCGGTGGACTCCGAGGACGAGCTCGCGAGCTTCTCCAGCCGAGGCCCCCGCGTGGCGGACTTCGCCATCAAGCCCGACCTGACCGCCCCCGGCGTGGACATCACCGCCGCCCGGGCCGGCACGACCGGCCACATCGCGTACTCCGGCACGTCGATGGCCGCCCCGCACGTCGCCGGCGCCGCCGCCATCCTGGCCCAGCAGCACCCCGACTGGACGTGGCAGCAGCTCAAGGCGGGCCTGGTCGGCTCGGTCAAACCAGGCGGGCCGCTCACCGACAACGGCGCCGGGCGGGTGGACGTCGCCAAGGCCGTCAAGCAGAACGTCGCCGCCGATGCGGGCACGCTGTCCTTCGGGCACCTGCGCTGGCCGTACGAGGACGAACCCATCGAGCGAACCCTCACCTACCGCAACTCCGGCACCGCGCCGGTCACGCTCGACCTCGCCCTGGACGCGCCCGAGGGCGTGTACAGGCTGGGCGCCACGCAGGTGACCGTCCCCGCGAACGGCACCGCGGCGGTCACCGTCACCGCGCAGGTGAAGTCGTCCCGCCCCGGCGCCTTCCCCGGGCGCGTCACCGCGACGGGCGGCGGCGTCACCATCTCCACCCTGGTCAACCTCTCCACCGAGGTGGAGAGCTACGACCTGCATGTGAAGATGATCGACCAGCTCGGTACGGTCCCCGACCGCCCGGACGACTACATGCCGATGACGCTCATGCCGGAAAGCGGCGGCGCCCCTATCCGCATCGGCGTCAACCACGGCGACAGCGAGGGACCCGTCCGCGTGCCCGCGGGCCGCTATCTGGCCTATGCCGTGCTGCGGACCGCGTTCCCCGACCATCATGACGAGCTGAGCGTGGTGCCGGTCCCCGGCCTGGAGGTCAAGGAGGACCGGGAGCTCGTCTTCGACGCCCGCGACGCGCGGCTGCTGAACGTGGCGACCGACCACGCCGATGCCAGGACCGCCGGAGAGACCTTCACCTTCATCCAGGACCGCCAGGACGGCCGGCAGTGGAGTGCGCGGTTCTCCCTCGACCGCTTCTCGCTGCCGCGGAACGTCTCCCCCGATCCGCTGCGGTTCCGCGTGTCGCCCACCGAGGGGAAGGCGCGCGGGTTCCGCTTCGAGACGTTCACCCAGCTGGCGGCCCTGCGCGCGGACGGCACGTTCACCGACACGCCCTACCAGTACAACCTGCTGCTGCGCAGGGAGGGATCCGTGCCTGGCGCGTTGCGGGTACGTGATCGCGAGTTGGGCACCGTACGAGCGCACCTGGCCACCCTCCGGGCCGACGCCACGGGCGCGTTCGGCGCGGGACCCGTCACCGACGGCCCCGGCGGGTCCTACCCCTCGTGGAGCCAGGCGGTCGTGTCGTTGCCGGCCACGCCGACCTGGTACTTCACGCCAGGCGTGCCGTGGGCGCGCTCCATCGAGACCATGCCGGCCGGGCGTCTCCACCAGACCGACGAGCACGCCGAGCCCGACTCCTACCGGGCCGGCCGTACCGAGAAGGAGTGGTGGAACACGGGCGTCGTGGGCCCGGCCCTGCCGAGCAACGCCACCGTGACCAGGAACGACAAGGCGTTCACGCTCACGCGCATACCGCTGTGGCACCCGCCCCGTCCCGGCCGCTCCACCGTGAGCAGCGACTACGGCGGCGGCACCACGACGCTCCTGCGTGACGGCCAGGTCGTGGGAACGGCCGACAAGCTGCCCGGTACGGTGACCTTCCCCGTCGAGTCCGGTCCCGGGCGTTTCCAGCTCGTCCTGGACGGCACGGTTCACCCCGAGGCCAGCGAGCTGTCCACCAAGGTCAGGACGGAGTGGTCGTTCACCTCGTCGGGTGCCGGTCCCGTGCCGCTGTTCGTGCTGCGTGCCTACCCCGAGCTCGACCTGGACAACGCGACCAGGCCCGGGGCCCTCGTGCTGCCCCTGCGGCTGGAGCGCATGACCGGGGCGACCCGGCCACTGTCCCGCATCGATGTCGAGGTGTCGCGCGACGGCTCGTCGTGGATCAAGGCCATAGTCGTGCCCACCGGCAAGGACAGCTGGAAGGCGATCGTTCCGATCCTTGCGCGACAGGGAGAGGTCGCGTCGCTCCGCCTTACGGCGCGCGACACGGCGGGTAACACGGTCAGGCAGACCGTGGAGCGCGCCTTCCGCGTACGCTGAACCCCTCATTCGCCCCGTGGCTTCTAGCATGTCCTCTCCGACCGCTTCTCCCTGGCCGACCAGGCATTGGTGACGGCGTCGTCAGAGGGCATGCTCGCGGGCGTCACCGGGATCCCGTACTGGGCGGTCACCGCCGAGTCGCCCGTACCGCTACGAGTGGCCTGTACCGGTACGGGCGACTCGTACGCGTCTCGTGACGCGCGGAAAGTCCGGCGGGACGGTCGTCGATGCGCCTGGGACCGCGATGGCCTGGACGCCCCTTACCCGGTCGCTCCCGCTGTCTTGGCACCTCGGCGCGGGCCAGGTAAGCGCACTGTGACAATTCTGATACCCAAAGTGAGGCGTTCGTCTTGAGATTCCTGTGACAGGGGCTTCACTGTGTGTGCACGCTGGCGACATGCATCCACTACTGGCGTTAGGCATCATCGTTGCTGCCGTCTACATGACGTCATGCGCGTTTCACCCGTACATGCGGTGTAAGCGCTGCAACCGCTCGAAAGAATCGCATTCGACCACGTTCAAGGGGGCGTTCGGCAAGTGCCGAGCGTGTAACGGCGTCGGTCATTCGGTGAGGTTCGGGGCGAAGATCCTGGGTCGCAAGTGAAGTCTCCGAAGATGGCGAAGGGCCTGTCGCTCGGGAGAGTACGACGGGCCCTTCCGCTAGGACTCCGCGATGCCATTGCCGCCTACAGTTCGGAGTTGCGGATATGCGGCGAGTGATTACGGTGTCGGGTGGCTGCCGCACGGGTGCCGATGGTGGTGGCGGCCGCCGGGCTGGTGCTCTCCTCGACGGGCACCTCGACGGGCACCGCGGTGGGCTCTTGTCCTCTGAGCCGGCCGGCGACGGCCCTGTTGCCGCCGGTGTACGAACTTCTGCCGTAGGACTTGCATTCGGTACCTAGGTACAGGTTTACCGTCGAGGTATGATCCAGAACGTCGCCCCTGACCTGGGATGGGCTCCGTCAGCGTGCACCCTGCCCACCGCCGAGCAGCCGCTGCGGGTGGCCGAGTTCGACGCCTTTTTCGCTGACGCGGTACGAGCGGTCGCGCGGCCCGAGCCGACGCTGCTGCGGCTGGAGCTCGTCTTCGGCCCGGACCACGCCGCCCAGGCCGCCGAGCTGGCTGCGCGGGAGAACGGCTGCTGCTCCTTTTTCACCTTCACCTTGACCATCGCCGACGGCAGCCTGGTGCTGGAGGTGGCGGTCCCTGCCGAGCACGTCGAGGTGCTGGACGCGCTGAGCGAACGCGCCGGCGCGGCGGCGCCCGCGTGAGGCGCTCGGGGGAGGCTCCGGATACCGCCAGCGGCGCGGCCACTGTGGCGGGACGGCCGTCGTGAGGCAGGACATCGTGCTGCAGGGCGGGCCGTATCTGCGCAGCGGGCAGGTGGCCGAGCAGGCCGGGGTCAAATCGCCGCCGCCGCGGGCATGTGGTGGCTGCACCGCCGCCGCACCTCACGCCCGGCCACCAGCCATGCCGCCGGCGCAAGAGGCTGCGGATGCTGACCTGCTCGGCAGCGCTCTCACCCCTGGTCCTGACCGGCCAGGTGCTGCCGATCCGGTCGCCTCGGGCGATGTGACCACAACAGCGGGAGATGAGCGGTGACGCAGCAGGCACAGCAGGTGCCGGGCCCGGTGACGGGGATGGAGCGGCACCAGGTCCCCATCTACGTGGGAGCGATCCCCGCCGGGGCCGTGGCGGGATGGGCCGCCCCGGAGCTGGGGCCGGTGCTGGAGCATGCGATCAACCCCGTGCTGGCGGCCTTGCTGTATGTGACGTTCCTGCAGGTGCCGGCGGCGGAACTGGTGCGCTCGCTGCGGGCGGGGCGGTTCCTGGCGGCCGCTTTGGTGGTGAACTTCGCCGTGGTGCCGTTGGTGGTCGCGGCGATGTTCGCCTTTCTGCCGGCCGAGCAGTCCGTGCGGCTGGGCGTGCTGCTGGTGCTGCTGACCCCGTGCGTCGACTACGTGATCGTCTTCTCCGGGCTGGCGGGGGGCGACAGCCGGCGGCTGCTGGCCGCTACCCCGCTGCTGCTGCTCGCTCAGATGGTCGCGGTGCCGGTGCTGCTGGTGGCGTTCATGGGCGCCGAGCTGACCCACATCGTCAAGCCGGGGCCGTTCGTCGAGGCGTTCGTGGTCCTGATCGTCATCCCGCTGGCCCTGGCCTGGCTCACCCAGGCGTGGGCGGCCCGCCGCCCGGCCGGGCGCGCGGTCGCCGGCGGGGCCGGTGCGGCGATGGTGCCGCTCATGGCGGCCACGCTGATCACGGTGGTCGCCTCTCAGCTACCCAAGCTTGATGGCAACCTGGCAGCGGTGGCCGCCGTGGTGCCGTTCTACGTGCTGTTTCTGGCCGTGATGGCCGCTGCCGGGCTGGCCGTCGCCCGTCTGTTCCGCCTGGACGTGCCGGCCGGGCGGGCGATCGTGTTCACCGGCGCCACCCGCAACTCCCTGGTCGTGCTGCCGCTCGCGCTGGCCCTGCCGGACTCGCTGGCCGTCGCCGCTGCGGTCGTGGTCACCCAGACCCTGGTGGAGGTGGTAGGCATGGTCGTCTATGTCCGTGGCGTGCCCCTGCTGCTGCCGGTCCGTCCACGTTGAAGATCGGGGCTGGGCCTGCCGGGCGAGAACGGGGCACCCTCCGAGGCGTGGTTATCGCTCGACCAGGGCCACGTGGATGCCCAGATGCCACACCTCGTGGCGCAGGGCTTCGGAGTAACGGGCCAGTGCCGCCTTGGAGGCGGCGTAGAAACCCTCCCCCGGCTCTCCAACCCAGGCGGCCACGCTCTCAGGCGCCTGGGGGACAGTCTCGACCGGTAGTGACTGCTGCACTTTGCTGCTGCGCAAAGATCAAAAAGGCCACTTCCCGCGTTGGGAGGTGGCCTTTGACCTCGGTGGGCGATACTGGGATCGAACCAGTGACCTCTTCGGTGTGAACGAAGCGCTCTCCCGCTGAGCTAATCGCCCGCCCTGCCGGCTCCGCTTGGTGCCGACGGGGAAAACCATACCGCACTCTGGCGCCTGCTGGCGAAGCGATGTGATCAGAAGCGGGTGGGCCAGGCGGCGGGAGGGGGCGGCGGGGGACGGGATCGGCGCAGCAGTAGGGATTCGGGTGAAACGCGGCGGTTGCCCATCGGCATGGCGGGTCGGTGGCATACCATCAGTCGTGTTCCGGAAGACGCCGGTCGCGATCATTTCGCAAGAAACGTTCATGACCGACGCCTCCGGAACACGGTCCACCGCACGCAAAACCCTTGCAAATACGACCCGATTGATGCCGTTTGGCCAGGTAGATGCCTAAATGTCCAGCTGTGATGTGCGTTACAGAAGGCCCTAGGAGCGGAATCTTTCCTACGGGTTTCTTCGTTCCCTGCGTCATGCTCAGGACGAAGTCCGTCAGAGCAGTGAAAGCCCCGTAGAGGGGACCTACGACGAAAAGGTTTGGCTGACGATGAACAGCACCACCGTCTCCGCCGAGCTTGGCCTTCGGCTTGTGGTCCCCGACCGTACAACCGTCCCCCTGCTCGCCGGGTTGAGTTACACAGCTGACGACCCATACGCCATCCGCATGGCCTTCCACGTAGGGAACGACGAGCCGGTCGAGTGGATCTTTGCTCGCGAACTGCTGACCGTGGGCATCGTGCGACGTGTCGGCGACGGCGACGTGCAGGTGTGGCCTGCCCGTGCCGACGGCGAGCGCACGCTGCACATCAGTCTCACGTCACCGTTCGGGCAGGCGCTCTTCGAAGTACCGCTGGCCCCGCTCACGGAGTTCCTCCACCGCACGTACGAGAAGGTGCCCGCGGGCCGCGAGACCGACTTCATGGATCTCGACAGCGAGCTGACCAACATGCTCTGGCCCTCGTGACCGCAAGCGCCCTCGTGACCGAGAGCGGCTTCGCGACCGGGAGCGACCACGCGGCCCCCGGCCTCCCCTGACCCGGAGCACCCCCCGACCCGGAGCTAGGCCGGCAGCGATTCCAGCACCCGCTTCATGCGGGTGATCTCGATGCTCTGACCCGAGTACACATCCTTGGCGAGCAGCCGCATGCGCCGATCCCGGCCGGTCGCGAGCTGCTCTCCCGCCATCTTCACCGCCCCCTGGTGATGTCTGATCATCAACTGGAGGAACAACCGGTCGAAGGCGGTCCCCTTGGCCGCGCCCAGCGCGTTCAGCTGCTGCTCGGTCGCCATCCCGTAGCCCTCGGCCTCCCCGTGGTCGTGTCCCGACGGCGCGGAGCGGCCCAGCTCGGAGAGCCAGCTGGTCATGCCCTTGATCTCCGGCAGCTGGGCGGCGTCGATCGCGCGGGCGATCGAGCGGATGGTGGGCGTGGTCGTGCGGTCGTCCACCAGCGCCGTCATTTCCAGAGCCTGGCGATGGTGCGGGATCATGGCCTCGGCGAAACGTACGTCGGAGGCCACGGTCGGGGCGGGCGTCTGCCCGAGCCGCTCCCCCGGTGTCGCCGTGCGTCCCTGGCCTCCTGGGCTGCCCGGCACGATGACCGGCGCCTGCGTACCCACGGCAGAGGGTTGGGCAGGCGGCTGCGAGCAGGCACTGAGGCCCAATATGGTCAGAACCGTGAAAAAGACCGTGCGCGGCGTCGAACCTGCTGACATAGCTTCCATACTGAGCCACAACCTGAAGGGGAATGCGCGTTGATCTCTGCCAAGCTGCGCGGAGCGTTGCTGTGTACGGTCCTGCTGCTGGTCTCCGCGTGCTCCGGAGTCCCGCTGGGGGGCATGCCCGAAACGCCCGCCGGGTCGTCGCAGGAGACCGGCGCTCCGGCAAAGACCACCGCGGACGGCGTGATGAAGAGCGACAACGTGGAACACGTCGCCAACATTCCGAGGACCGCCCCGTTAGACGGTTCGGAAGACCTCAACACGGACCTCGCCTTCCAGGGCGACTACGCGTACATGGGCAACTTCGGCGGGTTCACGATCTACGACATCAGCGACCCGACGAAGCCGCAGATCGTCAGCCAGGTGTCCTGCCCGGCGCAGCAGAACGACGTCACCGTCTACGGCGACCTGCTCATCCTGTCGATCGACGAGCCGCGCAGCGGCCCCGAGTGCGACTCTCGCGATGACCGCCGCAGCTGGGAAGGTCTGCGCATCTTCGACATCAGCGACAAGAAGAGCCCTAGATACGTCAGCGCGGTCCAGACCGACTGCGGCTCCCACACGCACACGATGGTCCCCGCCGGGGAGACCGTGTACGTGTACGTCTCCTCCCCCGGCCCGGAGCCCGAGTCGGAGACCTGCCAGCCGCCCCACGAGCTCATCCAGATCGTGGAGATCCCGGTACAGGACCCGCAGTCGGCGAAGATGGCGGCGAAGCCGGACCTCTTCCCGGAGCGCTCCAACAGCGAGGGCGGCTCCGGCTGCCATGACATCACCGCCTACCCGGAGAAGAACGTGGCCGCGGCCGCCTGCTTCGGCGACGGTGTGATCCTCGACATCTCCAACCCGGTCGAGCCGAAGGTCGTCCAGCGGCTCAACGATCCCGAGAACTTCCAGATCTGGCACTCGGCGACGTTCAACAACGACGGCACCAAGATCGTGTTCGGTGACGAGCTCGGCGGCGGCGCCATGGCCACCTGCGACAGGAACACCCCTCCCACGAAGGGCGCGGACGCCGTCTACGACCTGATCAACGGCCAGTTGGAGCGGCGCAGCTACTTCAAGATCCCGAGGGAGCAGCAGCCGGACGAGAACTGCGTCGCCCACAACGGCTCCCTGATCCCGGTGCCGGGCAAGGACGTCATGGTCCAGTCGTGGTACCAGGGCGGCGTGTCGATCTGGGACTTCACCGACTCCGCCAACCCGAAGGAGATCGGCTTCTTCGAGCGCGGGCCCGACGAGACCGGCGGCACCGTGGGCTCCTGGTCCGCGTACTACTACAACGGCTACATCTACTCCAGCGACATGCGCCAGGGCCTCGACGTGCTGCGGATCGACCATCCGCTCACCGACCCGGCCAGGCAGGTCAAGATGGACGACTTCAACGTACAGACGCAGAAGTCCTACTGAAGCTCGGTGGTCCTCCAGGACGGCCAGCATTGCTTCGACCGCGCCGCCGCGCCCGCGATGGCGGCGCCGTCGAGCCGCACGGTCTCGAGGCCGATGCCGGCCCACGGCCACTCCATGGTGAGGACGAAGTCCTCCGGCGGCGGCAGTGGGTGCAGCCACAGGGGCGTCTGGTAGAGGGTGAACGTCGCGTCGCCGCGCACGCCGCCGGGAAACCAGGAAAGGCTCGGCGGCGCGCAGTGGTGGTCGGCGTCCGAGGCGACTTCGACGCCGTCCGGATAGCGCAGCGTGATGTGCAGCGACGTGCTCTCCTCGCCGGAGAACGCGGAATCGAGCTGCAGCGCCAGGCCGCGCGGCGCCGCGGTGTTGCGGGCCACGACGTCGATGTTCAGCAGGCAGCCGGTGTCGAAGGCCTGGATCATCGGCAGCAGGACGGCTAGGGCGGGGGTTCGGGCGAGCACGCGCTCCACCGTGACGATGGCACCCATGGTGGAGATCGGCGGCACCGGGGCTGTCTCCATGTCCCTCATCATCGCCGCAGGACGCGCCTGAGGCGATCCCATGGCGCGTCCGGATCCCTAGCCGGGCGCGGCGATCTCCCCCTGCCGCCAGCCCCCGAACGTCGTGGAGTAGGTGGAGGCGAGCTCGGTGCCGCGCACCTCGGTCACCCAGGAGAGCACGAAGAGCCGGGGACGGTTCTGCCGGTCCAGTTCCAGCTGCCAGTTGATCCTGGTGCCTTTGAGCTCGCTCGTCTTCCAGGCGGCCATGCCCGCGAGCTGCTCCTGGATCGCGCCGGGCGCCTTCTCCGCGGGCAGGCTGCCGGAGTAGCGCAGGCCGGCCGCGTCCACCCGCTCCGTGCGCCCCACCAGGTCCAGGATGACGCCGATTCCCGACATGGTGACGACCATGTCGAGGTAGTCCTGGCCACGCGGCTCGCGCTCCCCTTGCGGTTTCCCGTCGACGAACAGCTCGGCGGAGCCCTCGGACAACACCATGGTCACGTCCATCGCGGGCTCGCCGGCCGGGGTGACGGTCATGGCGTAGGCGCAGTTCTGCGGGCTGAAGCTCACCTCGGGGTGGAACCGGATCCGGCCGTGCGCCTTCGCGGCGAACTCGCTCTGCGTCAGGGCGCCGTCGAAGGTCAGGTCCGCCATCGGCTGCACCGTGATCGCGCTCTGCATCGCGATCACGATGTCCTGCCCTTCGGGCCGCGGCGGGACGATCGTGCGCTCGGGTGTCGCGGTGGCGCCAGGCGAGCGGTTTCGCGCTGCCGGGGTCGCCGAGCCCGCGGGTGCGCTGGGCGTCACGGAGCCGCTCACGTCCGGGGTCCCCGCGGTGGCGGGCCCGGCGACCCGCCCGCCGGATGCCGGGCCCTGAGCTGAGCGCCACCACAGCACGCCTCCCGACACGGCCACCGCGCCCGCGACCGCGCCCGCCCCGAGCAGCAGCGCCCGCCGCGACACCCGGCCTCGCCCTCCGCCCGCAGCCGCCCGCGCTCCCCTGCTGAGCTCCCGCAGTTCCCGCTCCGCTGCGCCGGCCCCTCCCTCGCCGCCGGCAGGATCCGCCTCACGAGCCTGGCCACCGCCAGGATCCGCACCACCAGCCCGATCACCACCAGGCCCCGCCCCACGAGCCTGGCCACCGGCGACATCCGCCCCACCAGCCCGGTCGTCCGGGACGTGGCTCTCCGGTGCGGGTGCGGCGCTCGCGCCGGGCGGGTCCGGGGGCTCGCCGAGGAGTTCCAGCAGCACCGTACGGGCGCTGGGCCGGGCGGAAGGGTCCTTGGCCAGGCAGCGCGCCACGATCCCGCGCAGCGGCTCGGGCAGGCCGCCGAGGGCGGGCTCGCCGTGCAGGATCCGGTACGCCACCGCCGCGAACGTGTCGCGCCCGAACGGCGGCTCACCCGTCGCCGCGAACGTCATGGTCGAGCCCCACGCGAACAGGTCGGCCGCGGGCCCGACGGTGTCACCGGACAACTGCTCGGGCGACATGTACGGGGGCGTCCCCGAGGTGGAGCCCGCCGTCGCGGTGGCGTCCACCAGCCGGGCGATGCCGAAGTCGATCACCCGCGGCCCGTCGGGCCCCAGCAGCACATTGGCGGGTTTGAAGTCCCTGTGCACCACGCCGGCCCGGTGGATGGCGGCCAGGGCGGTGACGGTGCCGATGGCCAGCCGGGTCAGCGCGGCGCCCCGCACCGGCCCGGCGGTCGCGAGGGCGGTGCCGTCGATGTACTCGGCGGCGACGTAGGGAGGGTCGTGGTCGAGGTCGGCCACGAGCACGCGCGCGGTGCAGAACTCGTCGACCATCCGCGCGGCGGCGAGCTCGCGGGCGAAGGCCCGGTCGATCCCGCCGGTCATCACCTTGACGGCCGCCTGGCCGGAGCCTGGCGACTCGCCCAGGTAGACGATGCCCTGCCCGCCCTGGCCGAGACGGCCCACGATGCGGAACTCTCCCACCGCCTCGGGGTCCCCCGGGCGGAGCGGATCGACTGCCACGTATGCCTCACACGATCAGTTGTGAGGCATGACCCTAGCTCATGGGTCGAGGTCGGCGGCAGAGCGTTCGGCGAAGATCCGCATGGCCTTGGTGGTGATCGGACCGGGCGCGACGGGCAGTTCGGTGTCGTCGACCCGCCTGATCGGCTGCACGTCGCGGGTGGTGGAGGTGAGGAAGGCCTCGTCGGCTTCGTAGAGGGCCGCCAGCGGGATGTCGGCCTCTTCAGCTCCGCACCATTCGAGCACCAGCGCCCTGGTGACGCCCGCCAGGCAGCCGGACTCCAGGGTGGGGGTGAGCAGGCGGCCGTCGCGCACGACGAAGACGTTGGAGCCGGTGCCCTCGCAGAGGTTGCCCGCGAGGTTGCCGAAGACGGCCTCGCCGCCGCCGCGCTGCTTGGCGTAGAGCAGGGCCTTGGCGTTGTCGCCGTAGGACGTGCTCTTGACGCCGGCCAGGGCGCCGCGCTCGTTGCGCGGCCACGGGACGACGGTGACGTCGGCGGCGGCCGGGAACGGCTTCTGCTCGCCGACGATGACGACGGACGTGGTGCCCTGGTCGCCGCGGTCGGAGCCGAGCGGCCCGGGGCCGCTGGTGTAGGTGACGCGGATGCGGCCGAGCGGCCAGGCGGGAGCGGCGGCCAGGAGCTTGCCGATGCCGTCGGCGATGGCCTCGACGTCCGGCTCGGGCAGGTCCATGCGCTGGGCTGAGAGGGTGAGCCGGTCGAGGTGCCGGGTGAGCGCGAACGACTCACCCTTGACGATCTTGATGGTCTCGAAGACGCCGTCGCCCACCATCAGCCCGTGGTCGAACACCGACACGGTGGCCTGAGCGGGGTCGATCAGCTCCCCGTTGACCCAGACAGGGATGTTCACTTCAGTCTCCTCCTGTGGATGCCAGTGCGATGAGCCTGGCTGCCTTGAGCTCGGTCTCGAACCATTCGCGCCCGGGGTCGCTGCCCCAGGTGATGCCCGCGCCCGTGCCGAACCGGATCTCGCCGCCCGTGAGCCAGAACGTCCTGATGCCCACGGCCAGCGCCGCCGTGCGCCGGTCGGCGTCGACCCAGCCCACGGCCCCACAGTACGGGCCCCGGGGGGCTGGTTCGAGCTCATTGATGATGCGGACCGCCGACGACTTCGGCGCGCCCGTGACGGACCCCGGCGGGAACGTCGCGGCGAACAGCTCGGGCCACCCCGCCCCCGGGGCCAGCCTGGCCCTGACGGTGGAGACGAGGTGGACGAGGCCGGGGTGTTCCTCGACCGCGCACAGCGCGGGCACCTCGACGGATCCGACGTCGGCGACCCTGCCGAGGTCGTTGCGGACGAGGTCGACGATCATGACGTTCTCGGCGTAGTCCTTCTCCAGCAGGTCGGCCGCGGTGACGCCGGTGCCCTTGATGGGCCGGGACTCGACGACGTCGCCGTCACGCGACAGGTAGAGCTCGGGCGAGGCCGACACCACGCTCAGCCCGGGCACCTGGATCACCGCGGAGTGCGGCGCGGGGTTGCCGGACGCCAGGCGGGCGGCCAGCGCGAGCGGGTCGGCGCCGGGCGGGGCGGGCGCCGACAGGATCCGGCAGAGATTGGCCTGGTAGACCTCGCCCTGCTCGATGGCGGCGCGGATCGCCCGCACGCCGCTCTCGTAGGCGGCGCGGTCGAGCGAGCTGCGCCACTCGCCGGGGCGGGGCCCGCGCCAGGGGCGGGCCGGCGCGGGCAGGGGCGCTTGGCGCACCCGGTCGAACCGGGCGCACGTCGCCTTGCCCTCGTAGTCGACGACGACGGCCCACCAGCCCTGGCCGTCGAGGGCGGCGAGGTCGGTGGTCACATCGCGCAACTCCGTCGCGAGCACGCCGCCTAAGCAGGCGTATCCGTCGTGCACATCTGCCATTGTCCCAGCATCCCGGCGAGCTCCAGCGCGGCGGGCAGCGGGGTGCCGGGCAGGGCCGCGTACACCTTACGCGCGGGCGCCATGCCCCGCAGCGGCCGCAGCACCAGGTCGCGCGGCACGGCCCTGGCCGCCAGCTCGGGCACCAGCGTCACGCCCAGCCCGGCGGCGACGAAACCGAACTTGCCCGACCACTCGGCCACCCGCAGCCCGGTGCGCGGCGTGAACCCGGCCGCCGCGCACGCCGTCACGAGGAGGGTGGGCTGCCCGCGCGGGGCCGCCTCGATCCAGCTCTCCCCGGCCAGGTCGCGCAGGTCGACGTCGTGCTCGGCGGCCAGCCGGTGGTCTCCGGGCAGCGCGACGAGCAGCCGGTCGTCCAGCAGCGGCACCGTCCTGGCGACGCCGGCGGGCAGCCCGGCGGGGTAGTCGCTGATCACGGCCACGTCCAGCGTCCCGGCGTGCAGACCGTCGACCAGCCGCGCGCTGAGCCCTTCCGTCAGCCGCAGATCGACGCCCGGGTGCCGGTCGGCGAACCGTCTGAGCGTGCCGGGCACGAGGCCGACGTTGGCCGTGGCGAACGCGCCCACCCGCAGGACGCCGCCTCGCCCGGCGTGGATGGCGGTCAGTTCCTCGCCCGCCCGCTGGAGCCGGTCGAGCACGGCGACGGCGTGGCGGTGCAGCGCCTCGCCGGCGGGCGTCAGGCGTACGCCCCTGGCCAGGCGCTCGAAGAGCGGCCCTCCGGCGGCGCGTTCGAGGGCGGCGACGCGGCGGGAGACCGCGGACTGGGTGTAGCCGAACAGCTCGGCGGCGGCGGTGAACGAGCCGCTCGTCGCGACCTCGTCGAAGAGCCGCAGCGTGGCGGCGTCAAAGGCATTCGTGTCAAGCATGGCTGATATGCAATCTAGTCGGTGGTGGAATGCCTCGACTCCCAGTTCACTGAGCGCATGATTGCTTTTCTCGGACAGGGGCGCATGGGAGCGCCGATGGCCCGGCGGCTGGTCGAGGCCGGGCACGAGGTACGGACGTGGCGGCGCGGGAACGGTGTCACGGCCGCCGCGGCGGTGGACGGCGCCGGCCTGGTCATCACGATGCTGAGCGACCCGGCCGCGGTGCGGGAGGTGGTGACGGCGGCGCTGCCGGGGCTGCGGCCCGGCACCACCGTGGTGGAGATGTCGACGATCGGCCCGGAGGCGGTGCGCGAACTGCGCGCGCTGCTGCCGGCGGAGGTGGGGCTGGTGGACGCGCCCGTGCTGGGCAGCGTGGGCCCCGCCGCGTCCGGGACCCTCACGGTGCTGGCCGGCGGCGACGTGGCGGGGTGCCGCGACGTGCTGTCGGCGTTCGGGCGGGTCAGGGAGCTCGGTCCGCTGGGGGCGGGCGCGGCCATGAAGATCGCCGTCATGAGCGCGCTCGTGCCCGTCCAGGTGCTGCTCGCCGAGACGTTCGCGTACGCCGGGGCGCACGGCGTGGACCGCGACGCGCTCGTCGACGTGCTGGCGGACACCCCGCTGGGCGTGGCGGCCGAGCGGCTGCGGATACCTTCCGGGGAGACCCGTTACTCCCTGGCCCACGCCGCCAAGGATCTGGAGCTGGCCGCGTGGGACGGTGCCTCGATGAGCGCGTCCGCCAGGACGCGGCTGCAGGAGGCACGGGCGGCCGGGCTCGGCGAGCGGGACGTGACCGCCGTCGTGGAGCACGTCGCGGGCCCCGCGGCCGGATCCGGCGCGCGGCGGGCGGTGCCGCTCAACCTGGCGACCGTCCCGGCCACGAACGGCATGTACTCGCACGCCGTCCGCGCCGGCGACACGCTCTACGTCTCCGGCCAGGCCGCGTTCGACGAGCGGGGGAACATCGTCGGCGAGGGCTCCATGACGGCCCAGGCCGAGCACGTGTTCCAGGTCGTGGCCCGCATCCTCGCCGATCAGGGCGCGACGTTCGACGACGTCGTGTTCATCAGGACGTACCTGACGGACATGGACGACCGCGTCGCGTACGGGCGGGTGCGCAGGAAGTACATCACCGGCACGCCCCCGGCCAGCACGACCGTCGAGGTGTCGAAGTTGTTCATGCCGGGGCTGCTGCTGGAGGTGGACCTGATCGTCGCCCTCCCGTCACGCTAGGGGGCCGGTCACCGACTCGGCGGCGGCCACCACGCCCCCGTCGGCGACCAGGCGCACGGCGGAATCGATCTCCGGCGCGAGGAACCGGTCGGGTCCGGGGGCGGGGACGGTCTCGCGCAACGCGCCGAGCACGGCCGCCGTCGCGGGCGCGGGCTCCAGCGGGGCGCGCAGGTCGAGCGCGCGGGCGGCGGTGAGCACCTCGACGGCCAGCACGCGGGTCAGCCCGTCCACGGACCTGCGCAGCTTGCGCGCGGCCGACCAGCCCATGGAGACGTGGTCCTCCTGCATGGCCGAGCTGGGGATGGAGTCGACGCTCGCCGGCACGGCCAGCCGCTTGAGCTCGGAGACGATGGCGGCCTGGGTGTACTGGGCGATCATGTGACCGGAGTCGACGCCGGGATCGTGGGCCAGGAACGCGGGCAGCCCGTGGTTGCGGGCCACGTCGAGGAACCGGTCGGTACGCCGTTCGGACATGGAGGCCAGGTCGGCGGCCACGACGGCCAGGAAGTCCAGCACGTACGCGATCGGGGCGCCGTGGAAGTTGCCGTTGGACTCGACGCGGCCGTCGGCCAGCACGGCGGGGTTGTCGACGGCGCTGGCCAGCTCGCGCCCTGCCACGGTGGCGGCGTGCGCGATGGTGTCGCGGGCGGCGCCGGCGACCTGGGGTGCGCAGCGCAGGGAGTAGGCGTCCTGGACGCGGGTGCAGGCCTCCGGGTCGCGATGGCTCGCCATGACGCCGGAGTCATGCAGAATTTTCGTCATGTTGGCGGCCGACAGGGCCTGGCCCGGGTGCGGCCGCAGCGCCTGCAGCTCGGGCGCGAACACCCGGTCGGTGCCCAGCAGCGCCTCCACGCTCATCGCGGCGCTCACGTCGGCGGTCCTGACCAGCCTGGTGAGGTCGTCGATGGCCAGGATCAGCATGCCCAGCATGCCGTCGGTGCCGTTGATGAGCGCCAGGCCCTCCTTCGCGGCCAGCTCGACGGGGTCGATCCTCGCCTGCTTCAGCGCCTCGGCGGCCGGCAGCGGCGCGCCGGAGGCGTCGCGTACGACGCCCTCGCCCATCAGCGTGAGCGCGACGTGCGCCAGCGGCGCCAGGTCACCGGAGCAGCCGAGGCTGCCGTATTCGTGCACGACCGGCGTGATGCCCGCGCTGATGAGCGCGGCCAGGGTCTTCGCCGTGACCGGCCTGATGCCGGTGTGGCCGGTGGCCAGCGTGTGCAGGCGCAGCAGCATGAGCGCGCGCACGACCTCGGTCTCGACCTCGGGCCCGCTGCCGGCCGCGTGCGAGCGCACCAGGGAGCGCTGGAGCTGGGCGCGCAGCGCCGGGTCGATGTGCCGCGTGGCCAGCGCCCCGAACCCCGTCGAGATGCCGTACGCGGGGGTCGGGCTCTCGGCCAGCTCGTCGACCCGCTGGCGGGCGGCGGCCATGGCGGCGACCGCGTCGTCGGTGAGGCGCACCGGGGCGCCGTGGCGGGCCACCTCGATGACGTCGCGGAAAGTCAGGGGCTCGGTGCCGACGTTCACGACTCCGTTGTCGCGCATGATGTCTCTCTCGCTGCTAGGTAACCGGCGTACCCGATGTTAGCTCCTTACCAGCGAACAACGCCGACAGCCCCTCCCTGCCCTCCTCGGTGAGGACGACGGCTCTGAGCACGGCGCCCCGGCGGAACCAGCCGCGCTCCAGCAGCACTCCCGTGATCGCCGCCCCGAGCGCACCGCCCAGATGTGCCCTGCGCTCGGTCCAGTCGAGGCATTCAGGGGCGAAACGCCTCCTGGACCCGCGTGCGCCGGCCACGTCCACGCCGAGCCCCGCGAGCAGCCGCTCCCCCGCGTCCGTGAGGTCGTACGCGGCGTAGTAGCCGCCTTCCCTCAGCCGGTCCAGCAGGGCCACGCCCGCCCGCCCTGCCAGGTGGTCGTAGCAGGTGCGGGCCTCCTCCAGCAGGCGGGCCTGCCGGGACTGGCGCAGCGAGCGCACGGGCGGGCGCCCGCTGATCCTGGCCAGCGTCTCCAGCACCTCGGCCACCTCGTGACCGGCCAGCCGGTAGTAGCGGTGGCGGCCCTGGCGCACGACGTCCACGAGCCCGCCGTCGAGCAGCCTGGCCAGATGGGCGCTCGCGGTGGCGGCGCTCACCCCGGAGACCCTGGCCAGTTCCCCCGCCGCCAGCGCGCGCCCGCCGAGCAGCGCCGTGAGCATGGCGGCCCTCGTCGGATCCGCGATGAGCGAGGCGACGGGCGCGACGTCGGCGTCACGTGCGATGAACTCCATGCCTGCGACGCTAGTACGACGACATTTCGCCCACTGTCGAAAGGTGCCGTCAACGCCTGCCGAGAGCCTTGCCGATCATGTCCCGGGCCCGGTCCATCAACGCCAGGGGCGTACCCATCAGCATGTTCCTGGCGACGGACTCCGTGCCGGGGTGCGGGCGCACGGGCGCCAGGGCCTCCGCCGCCCGTACCGCCGCCGCCATGGCCCGCCGCTCGACCATGGAGGTGTGCGCCCGCAGCTTGACGAACTCGTACCGCTCCTCGCTGCGCGCGTGCGCGGTCACGGCCGTGCGCAGCTCGGCCAGCCGGTCCCAGAATTCCGGGTGGTCCACCCCGTCCTCGTGCAGCTCGACGAGGAGCCGCTTGGCGCGGTTCTCCTCCTGCAGCCGGTCGGCCACCACGCCCTGGCCGTTGTCGAGCTTCCTGCGCGCGTACGGGTGCACGATCTCCTCCTCGGCGGTCTCGTGCACGCACAACATGCGCGTCAGCCGGTCGAACGCCTCCTCGACCTTGTCCGGAGGCGCCTTCTCCACCTCGTCGAACAGGTCTCTGATACGGCCGTGCTGGGCCGTCAGGAGATCGATGACATCGTGTTCACCCACGAGTGCGCCCCTACCCCCGCTCCCCGGCGGGCACGCGCTTACTTACCGAACACGGGCCGTTCGGGGACCGAACGCGGAGGTTGCCGGGTCAGGCCACGGGTACGCGCTGCGGCATGGCCTTCGACCCACTGCAGGAGCGGGGCGTCCCGCTGGACGAGCAGGTGCGTGACTGGCGCGAGCTGCACGTCACGCCCATCGACGCCGACCGCTGCGATCCGTACACGCGGTGCCGGATCATCACCATGAACGGCATCGAGGTGGAGGCGATGATGTTCAGCCACCACCTGGCCCGGCACTGCCAGGATCAGGAGATCAGGCGGCAGCTCGCTCGTGTGCGCTCCATCGAGGCGCAGCAGCAGAAGGCGGTCAACTGGTTGCTGCCGGGATCGGCCTCGGTGCTGGAGACGACGATCGCGTACGAGCAGGTGGCCGTCGACCTGACCGCGTGGGTGGCCCGGATGGAGCCGGACGCGTATCTGAAGCAGGCCTACGAGTTCGGCGTGCTGGAGGACTTCGACCACCTCTACCGCTACGCCAACCTCTACGAGATGATCGAGCACCGCAAGGCCGAGAAGATCGTCGACCAGCTCACCGAGGTGATGCCCGGCCGGCCGACCTACCTGCACCACCGCGACCCCGTCGACAACGTACGCGAGCCCTACGACCGGCGCAGGACCGAGCCGCTGTCGCGGCTGCACGCGCTGACCGTCATGTCGGCCGAGCAGCAGACCATGAACTTCTACATGAACGTCGGCCCCATGTACATGGAGCCGATCGCCCGGCAGCTCTACCAGGAGATCGGCCTCGTCGAGGAGGAACACGTCACCCACTACGAGTCGCTGGTCGACCCCGGCGAGAGCTGGTGGGAGATGCTGCTCAACCACGAGTACAACGAGTGCTACCTCTACTACTCCTTCATGGAGACCGAGTCCGACCCCAAGGTGAAGATCATCTGGGAGCTGCACCTCAACATGGAGCTGGAGCACCTGCGGCTGGCGGCCGAGCTGTTCAAGCGGCACGACGGCCGCGACCCCGACCAGGTGCTCGCGCCCGCGCTGCCGCCGCCGGTGACGTTCGAGCCGAACAAGCAGTATGTCCGCGATCTCCTCGCCACCCAGATCGACCACACCACCCTGGGCACCGGCTACGTACGGGAGGCCCATGAGCGGTTCTCGAAGATGCAGGAGGCGATCATGGGCGGCGAGAAGCCTCCGTCGGAGGTGGTGGTCGACGACAACCGGGCCATCACCGGAATGGAGTACCGCCTGGAGACCGAAGGGCCGCATCCCGCGGGCCTCCGGCTCAGGTGACGAGGAGCCCGGCCGCTAGAGTCGGGCCCATGTCAGTCGCCCTCGTCACCGGCGCGTCGCGCGGCCTCGGAGCCGTCATCGCGCGCAGGCTCGCCGCCGACGGCCTGGCCGTCGCCGTCAACTACCACTCCAACGGCGCCGGCGCCCAGGAGGTCGTCTCCGCCGTCCGGGAGGCGGGCGGCACCGCCGAGGCGTTCGCCGCCGACGTCACCGACGAGGCCGGCGTCACGGGCCTGGTGGCCGCCGTCGCCGAACGGCTGGGCCCGGTGGACGTGCTGGTGGCCAACGCGACCGGCCCGCAGCCCTCCGTCGCCGTCGAGGACCTCACCTGGCAGTCGCAGCTCGACCAGCTGACGTTCTTCGTCAAGAGCCCCACGCTGCTCGTACGGGCGGCGCTGCCCGGGATGAAGGAACGCGGCGGCGGCCGCGTCATCCAGATCGGCTCCGACATCGTCGACCGCAAGCTGCCCGGCATGTCCGCCTACGTCGCCGCCAAGGCCGCCCAGCACGCGATGACCCTGGCGTGGGCCCGCGAGCTCGGCCCGTACGGCGTCACGGTCAACATCGTCGCCCCCGGCTGGATCCCGGTCGAGCGGCACGCGGGCCTCGACGAGAGCGGCTATCGCGCCGAGGTGCCGCTGGGCCGGATGGGCACGCCCGGCGACGTGGCGGCGGCGGTGTCCTATCTCGCTTCCGACGGTGCCGCCTTCGTCACCGGGCAATGCCTCACCGTCAACGGCGGCCACACCTGACCTGGGCGGATCTCCTCAGTTTGGGGACCAGGCCGGGATTCGCTAGAGTTCTCTCGTCGCCCGGCGCGAGCGGGGCACACGCGGAAGTGGCTCAGTGGTAGAGCATCACCTTGCCAAGGTGAGGGTCGCGGGTTCGAATCCCGTCTTCCGCTCGGAGCTTCCGGCTCGATGGCGCGGCCGAGAGGCGAGGCGGTGACCCGCATCCCGTCACCACCTCACCACGCGAGGACGATTAGCTCAGCGGGAGAGCGCTTCCCTGACACGGAAGAGGTCACTGGTTCAATCCCAGTATCGTCCACCAGACTCCGCAGCGTGTCAGCTCTCTGGGCGGGATTGTGCGCCCCTCCGCGTGTTACCGACGGCTCAGCTGGACAGGGCGTGTCCTGGCCGTCCTCCAGTGATCTCTGGGGGCGGCACGCTCCGGAACCGCACCGTGCCGCCCGGGGCCAGTTGCGCTGCGAGCGGCAGGCAGGCCGACGTCACCATGGCGATCACGGGGTAGCCGCCGGTGGGCGGATGATCGTTCAGGAAGAGGATCGGCTGGCCCGCCGGCGGCACCTGGAGGGCGCCTGTCACCATGCCCTCAGACGGCAGCTCCCCGTTCCTCGCGCGGCCGAGCGCGGGTCCGCTGAGGCGGATGCCGACGCGATCGGCCTCGGCGGTGACCGTGTAGGGAACGCTGGTGAGCAGGCGCAGCGCGTCCGCGGTGAACCAGTCGTCGCGCGGGCCGGGGACGACGTCCAGCACCGGTGCCGTGTGCAGGCCGGCTACGGGCGCGAGGTCCACCGTGAGCGTGCTCCCGGGCGGACCTGTTCGGGCGGCGGGTCATGTACGTCGTCGACATCGCCGCGATCACCCTGTTCGCCGCGTCGGGGTCATCAGCTCGGCCGGCGCGGTCGTCTCCCTGGCCATGGCACCCGAGACACACGGCCGTGCCCTCGGCGAGAGCACCGGAGGGTAGCCGCCCGGCGGGCGACCGGCTCGGGCCGGTCGCCCGCGCGTCGGGCACTCGTACGCGAGGACGAACCGGTCGCCGTGCTCACCGTCCGGCGTGAGCGCTGGTCGTGTGGACGTAGCCGACGGCGGCGGCAAGCAGGAACCCGCCCCAGAGCAGGAAGACCGGATACGTCCCTGCGAACCCCCAGCTGCCGTCGAGGATCTGCGTGTCGCCGCCGGGGGCGCACGTCCGCGTGATGCCGAAGGCCAGGCAGGTCGTCATCATCGCGCCGTACTGGCCGACCAGCAGGCCGACGAGGGTCGCGGGAACGACGGCGAGCACGCGTGGCACCCGCCGGCGGCCCGAGAGCGGCACCCATCCCGGCACGGTCCGCCCCCAGCGGCTGACCAGCCCGAGCGTCAGCAGGGCGCCCGCCAGCGGCCCGATGACGAGCATCACCCAGAACACCGCGGAGTCGCCGAGAGCCGCCAGTTCCGTACCGGCCTGCGCCGCCACGCCGAACGGCACGCCGAGCCCCCACAGCAGATGCGGCACCGAGAAGCCCAGCACAGGCACGGCCGCCGCCGCCCAGGTCACGACCCTGGCCCAGGTCGGGGGCCCGACGGTCCCGTCGGGGCGGAGCTCGGGCGGGCGCGGCGCGGTGCGCGTGCTGAAGCGGACGGTGACCACGGCCAGGAGCAGTCCCGCCCCGGCGAGCAGTGCCTGGCGCACGAGCGCGGGGTCGTCGTACTTGCCGAACGCCAGCCGCATGACGAGGTTGCCCGGCGCTATGAGGACGAGTGCCGCCGCAGCCGTCCACGCGATGGTCAGCAGCGCGTACCGCCAGGACGTTCTCACGCCTGCCGTCCGCAGAAGGCGGCGGTCGCGGCCTGCTGCAGGGCGGCGATCACCCGCTGGTAGTCCGCACCAAAGAAGTCGCGGTGCGTGACCGACAGGGACACATGCCGCCGCCCGTCCTCGGAGTGCAGCGACTGGGTGGAGAAGCCCTGGATGCCGCCGTCCTTGCCCCACACCGTCACCCCGCACCGCAGAGGCAGCCGCACCAGGCCCAGACCGTCCCTGCCGCCGTCGGGGCTCCCGGTCGCGACGGTGGTCTTCATGGCCGCCAGCTGCCGGGGCGGGAGCAGCTCTCCACCGAGCAGGGCGGCGAAGAAGCGGTTGAGGTCACCGGTGGTCGAGATGATCTCACCGGCCGCTCCGGCCCAGGACGGGTTGAGGCGCGTGACGTCGACGGATCGTACGCCCCCGCCGGGATCGGTGACCTTGAGGTAGCCGTGGGCGTGGGGTCCGGGGATCGCCGTCCGCGTGCCGGGGACGGACGTGTGCCTGAGCCGCAGCGGGCGGAGGATGCGGCGCTCGACCTCCTCCGCGTAGGTGTGGCCGGTGACCTTCTCGATGATGAGGCCGGCCAGGACATAGTTGGTGTTGGAGTAGTGCCAGCCGGTCCCGGGCGGGAAATAGGGCGGATGGCCGGCGGCCATGCGTACGAGCCGCTCAGGCTCGTACGTGGCGAAGCGCACCTTGGTGAGGAATCCCTCGCCCTTCATAGGCAGCGCGTCGGTGTCCTCCAGGTATTCGCGCAGCCCGGAGGTGTGATTGAGCAGCTGGCGGACGGTGATGCCGCGGCCGCCGGGCACCAGGTGGGGCAGGTGCCGTTCGATCGGGTCGTCCAGGCCGACGCGCCGCTCCGCCACGAGCTGAAGCAGGACGGTGGCCGTGAACGTCTTGGTGGTGCTGCCGATGCGGAAGCGGCCCCGCGCGGGTACGGGCCGCCGCTCGCCCAGCTCGGCGGTGCCGCTGACGCCGCGCCACCGGCCCCGCGCGTCGACCACCTCCGCCTGCGCGCCGACCGCCCCCGCCTCGACGATGGCGTCAAGTGAACGCTGCAGATCCGCACGCGTGCCCGTCGCGGCGCCGCTCTGCGCCGCCGGCACGAGTGCCAGGGCCAGCGCGGCCACGGGGACGAGGCGCCACGCACGGCGCGTCCTGTACGTGCTCGATCTCATGGAAGACCCCCTGAACGTGTCACGTGTGGTGTCGCGTGTGAGCCGGATCGGATGCGTCAGCGACACGGTGGCCCGGTCCGGAGAGCTCTCATCACGCCGCACCACGCTAGGAAGGGCCCCGCCGCGCCGCCTCCCCCAGCTGGGGGAGAGAACGCAGCGACCCTGGACAAGCCGGCGCGCGGCAACCGTCATCTCACCGCGCCGGAGACAGACTCTGAATCGGCTGGCACATAACGTGGTTATGTCTGGTCCTTTTCGGGCAGCCTGATCCGCTGGCGCAGGTTTCGAGGCAATGGTGACTGTGGTGACGACGACCCTCAACAAGCGGCGTGCGGTGTCACGGCTGCCGGTCGAGGTGACGAGTTTCGTGGGGCGCCGGCACGAAGTGGCCGAGGTCCGGCGTGTCCTCGGCGCGGCCAGGGTGGTGACGCTGACGGGCGTCGGGGGCGTCGGCAAGTCCCGGCTGGCCCTGCGAGTCGCCGCGGAGGTCCGGCCGGCCTTCCGCGACGGTGTCTTCCTCGTCGAGCTGGCCGGGCTGGAGAGCCCGGCGTTCCTCCCCAGAGCTCTGATCAGCGCCCTGGAGATCCGGGACCAGTCCTCGCGCCCGCCGATGGACACGCTCATCGAGCGGCTGCAGGACCAGCAGATCCTCATGGTCCTCGACAACTGCGAGCACCTCCTGGACGAATGCGCCCTGATCGCCCAGACGATGGTGCGCTCGATCGCCGGCCTGCGAATTCTCGCCACCAGCCGGCAGGCGCTGGGCATCGAGGGAGAGCAGGTGCTGGCCGTGCCGACGTTGTCGCTGCCCGAGCCGGACCTCCCGGGACCGCGCGCCGGCTCCTTGGCCACGCACCCGGACGCGGTGCGGCTGTTCGCCGACAGGGCCACGGCCGTGCTGCCCGGCTTCGCCATCACCGAGTCCAACCGTGAGGTCATCGAGCGGATCTGCCGCCACCTGGACGGCATCCCGCTCGGGATCGAGCTGGCGGCCGTACGGCTGCGATCGCTCTCCGTCGAGCAGCTGATGGCCCGCCTGGACAACCGGTTCCAGCTGCTCACCGCCGGAAGGCGGGCGGCGATGCCGCGGCAGCAGACGCTGCGGGCGCTGATCGACTGGAGCCACGGCCTGTGCACCGAGAAGGAACAACTGCTGTGGGCCCGCGCCTCCGTGTTCGCCGGCGGTCTCGACCTGGAGGCCGCCGAGGCGGTGTGCGCCGGCGACGGCATCGACCGCGACGAGGTCATCGATCTCGTGACGGGGCTGATCGACAAGTCGGTGCTCGTCCGCGACGACCGCTCCCCCGCGGCGCCGGCCGTGCGTTACCGGCTGCTGGAGACCATCAGGCAGTACGGCCGCGAGCGGCTCACCGCGCTGGGCCAGGAGGCGGCGCTGCGGCGGCGGCACCACGACTACTTCCGCGGCCTCGCGGGCGGATACCGCGCCAACGTCTTCGGGCCCTCGCTGGTGGCCTGGTCCGCCAAGCTGCGAGCCCACCACGCCAACCTGCGCCAGGCTCTCGAATACTGCTTCGCCGACCCCCAGGAGGCCCCGGCCGGGCTGGCCATGGCCGCCGACCTGTTCCACCAGTGGGCGGCCGGCGCCTACCTGGGCGAGGGCTGCGACTGGCTGGACCGAGGGCTGGCCGCGGCCGGCGAACCGGATGAGGTGTACGCCAGGGCCCTGTGGTCCCGCGCCTGGCTGGCCATCATCCAGGCCGACGTCGACTCCGCCGAGACGATGCTGCGCGAGGCCGGGGCGATCGGCGCGAGGCTCGGCGACGAGTCGGCCCAGGCGTACGCGATGCTCTGCTCAGGAATGATCCACATGTACCGGGGCGACCCCGGGTCCGCCGTCACCTGCTACGAAAGGGCCAGGGCCCTCCACCGCGCGGTGCACGACCCCATGGGGCTCGCGCTCTCCCTCGTCTGGTCCTGCCTGGCCTGCTCCTTGCGGGGCGACTCGGCAGGCGCCCTCTCCGCGGGCGAGCAGTGCATCGCGCTCTGCGACACCCACGGCGAACGCTGGGTCAGGTCCTACGCGCACATGGCGCTCGGCGTGGAGACGTGCCGCCACGGCGACACCCGGCGGGCGGCGGCGTACGCGAAGGAGAGCCTGCGGTTCCAGCGGACCATCGACGACCTGCTCGGGGTCAGGTTCAACATGGAGGTGCTGGCGTGGATCGCCGCCTGCGAGGGACGGCACGAGCGGGCCGCCGTGCTGCTGGGCGCGCTGCGGACCGTCCGCCGGATGATCGACGTCATGCCGCTCGAATACGTCTACGTCCTGCGCCACTACGACGACTCCGAGACACGCACCCGCGAGGCGCTCGATGGAGCGGA
The DNA here is from genome assembly GCF_039880665.1 of Nonomuraea sp. B5E05. NCBI lineage: Bacteria > Bacillati > Actinomycetota > Actinomycetes > Streptosporangiales > Streptosporangiaceae > Nonomuraea > Nonomuraea sp. B5E05. Next base: position 55,311 of record NZ_JBDPMJ010000014.1, on the reverse strand, counting down.
CTTCGAGGAGGCCGTCAGGCGGGGCTCTCGGCTCTCCTACGACGAGGCGCTCGCGTACGTCCTGGAAGAACACGCGCCGCAGGAAAGCGCGCCCCGCGCCGGCGCGGCCCAGCCCGGCAGGGCCGCGCCGGCGCAGCCGCTGACCCGTCGCGAGATGGAGATCGCCCGCCTCGTGGCCCAGGGCATGAGCAACAAGGAGATCGCCGCCACCCTGGTGATCGCGCAGCGCACCGCCGAGGGACACGTCGAGCACATCCTGACCAAACTCGGGTTCACCTCCCGCACGCAGATCGCCGTCTGGGTCACCGACCAGGAACAGTGACCCGGGTGAGCGCGCCCTCGCCCCACAACGGACCCTTGTCACATTTGCGCGGCGTAATGCGTCTTATGAGTAGATCTGTTCTTAGCCGAGCTTCCTGGACGAGGTGATTCCCCGTGCCGTCCACTCCGGACGCCTCCTACGCCGACCCGGAATTCCCGCGGATCGACGTCGACGCCAGCGAAGGGCTGATCTCGGCCGGCCCGCGGCTCCTGCGCACGCTGCCGTCGTTCCAGGGCTCGATCTACCTGCGGCCGGCCGGATCGCTGGCCGGCTTCGCGCTGAGATTCCCGCTGCCGCTGCCCGACCGGGAAGAGCTGGTGTGGGAGGCGGTGGAGCTCGGTGCGGGCCGGGTGCCGCAGGAGATCAGCGGGCAGGGCACCCTGCGGCTGGGGCGGCGCCAGGCCTTCGCGCGCGTGTCGGGCCTGTGCGCGGAGGTGCCCGGGGGACGCTCCGGCCGCCCGTACCTGAAGATCGTGCTGGAGACGCGGCTGCCGTCGCTCGCGCTGCGCTGGCCGCCCGAGGCCCGGCACCGGCTGCGGCAGGCGAGGCTCAGGCTCTTCACCGAGATCCGCCCGGACCCGATGACAGACTAGGGAGCCACCGGGGTCGAGGCCGGAGCAGGGGGCGAGCCAGACGTAAAGGTGATCCTGTTCGGGGCGGCCGGGACGGTCGGGCGCGGGGTGCTGCGGGCGTGCCTGCTCGACGACCGGGTGACCGCGGTGCTCGCGGTCGGCCCCGCCCCGACGGGGGTCGTCCATGACAGGCTGCGCGAGATCGTGCACGCCGACCTGCTCGACCTGACGCCGATCGAGGCCGGGCTCCGCGGCCACGACGCGTGCTTCTTCTGCCCGGGGGAGCCGGAACACGCGTACGCCGCCGGCGAGACGCTCGCGCGGCTCACCCCCGGTTCGGCCTTCGTGTACGTGTCGGCGGGCGGGGCGGACGGCGCGGCCGAGGACGCGCTGCTCGCGCTGCCGTTGCGGGCCTACGTGTTCAGGCCGGGCCCCGCCCGGCCGGCGGGCGGCGTCACGGCACGGACCGGGCTCCACCGGCTGGCGTACATCGTCGTCCGGCCGCTCTATCCCGTCCTGCGCAGGGTCTTCCCCGCGACGGCGACCACGGCCGGGCAGATCGGCCGGGCGATGATCACGGTCGCCGAGCGCGGCGCGCCCCGGCGGGTGCTCGGACCCGCCGACATCAACGCGCTCTGACCCGCGCTTCCTGGACCGGCGTCATCCGTCCACGGCTCGTCCACCGGCGATGGCGGATGATGGAATACCGGGACGGGCTTGGGCGCTACGCTTATCGTCAAAGCTTCAACAGTCATGGATGGTGACTAAAGTGCAGTTCGGGATCTTCAGTGTGGGCGACGTGACCACCGACCCCACCACGGGCCGGACGCCGACCGAGCGCGAACGCATCAAGGCGATGGTGACGATCGCGCTCAAGGCCGAGGAGGTCGGCCTCGACGTGTTCGCGACGGGTGAGCACCACAACCCGCCCTTCGTGCCGTCCTCGCCGACCACCATGCTCGGCTACGTCGCCGCCAGGACGGAACGGCTGGTCCTGTCCACGGCCACGACGCTGATCACCACCAACGACCCGGTGAAGATCGCCGAGGACTACGCCATGCTGCAGCACCTGGCGGACGGCCGGGTGGACCTCATGATGGGCCGGGGCAACACCGGGCCGGTCTACCCGTGGTTCGGCCAGGACATCCGGCAGGGCATCCCGCTGGCCATCGAGAACTACGCGCTGCTGCACCGGCTGTGGCGCGAGGACGTCGTCGACTGGGAGGGCCGCTTCCGCACGCCGCTGCAGGGCTTCACCTCGACGCCGCGCCCGCTCGACGGGGTGCCGCCGTTCGTGTGGCACGGCTCGATCCGCACCCCCGAGATCGCCGAGCAGGCCGCCTACTACGGCGACGGCTTCTTCGCCAACAACATCTTCTGGCCGAAGGAGCACTTCATGCGCCTGATCAACCTCTACCGGCAGCGCTACGCCCACTACGGCCACGGCACGCCCGAGCAGGCCATCGTCGGGCTGGGCGGCCAGGTGTTCATGCGCAGGAACTCGCAGGACGCGGTCCGGGAGTTCCGCCCGTACTTCGACAACGCCCCCGTGTACGGCCACGGGCCGTCGCTGGAGGAGTTCACCGCGGAGACGCCGCTCACGGTGGGCAGCCCGCAGCAGGTCATCGACAGGACGCTGGAGTTCAGAGAGCACTTCGGCGACTACCAGCGGCAGCTGTTCCTCATGGACCACGCGGGTCTGCCGCTGAAGACGGTGCTGGAGCAGATCGACCTCCTCGGCGAGGAGGTCGTGCCGGTGCTGCGCGAGGAGTTCGCCAAGGGCCGCCCCGCCGAGGTGCCCGGCGCCCCGACCCACGCCTCCCTGCTCGCGGCGAAGGACTCCGGCGCGCCCGTCACCGCCTGACCCCGATTCCCCGAAGAACCTCCGGAAGGAGCGACGCACATGAAGCTCGCCATCGTCACGGCCGGACTGACGCAGCCCTCCTCCACCCGCCTGCTCGCCGACCGCCTCGCCGAGGCGGCGCGCCGGCGGCTGGAGGAGCGGGCGGAGCCGGTGGACGTCCGCGTGATCGAGCTGCGCGAGCTGGCCGTGGACGTCGCCGGCGCGTTCGTGGCCGGCTTCCCCAACGCCCGGCTCCGGGCGGCGATCGAGGACGTGACGGAGGCCGACGGGCTCATCGCGGTCACTCCGATCTTCAGCGGCTCGTACAGCGGACTGTTCAAGAGCTTCTTCGACGTGATCGACAACACCGCGCTGGAGGGCAAGCCCGTGCTCATCGCCGCCACCGGCGGCACCGCCCGCCATTCGCTGGCGCTGGAGCACGCGCTGCGGCCACTGTTCGCCTACCTGCGCGCGATCGTCGTCCCGACGGCCGTCTACGCAGCCTCGGAGGACTGGGGCGGCGGTGGCGACGCCTTCACCGACGGCCTCGGCGAGCGCGTCGCCCGCGCGGCGGGCGAGCTGGCCGCTCTCATGGAGCACCGCGCGCCCCGGCGGGACGACGCCGAGGAGGTCGTCCCGTTCGAGCAGCAGCTCGCGGCCCTGCGCCCGGCGAACGGCCAGGTCCGCTGACCACCGCGGGAGCGCGGACCGGCCGCGCCCCGCGGTCCTTGTCAGCGTTTGACGGCGACCACCGTGTACGGCGTCTCCGGTGTCGGCGTCGTGGTGAAGCGGGCGTTGGGCAGGTAGAGGCGGTGGCCGTGGGCGGCGACCGTCGTCGGCACGTCGAAGCGGGGGTCGGTCAGCCGCTTGACGATCTTGCCGGACGAGGCGTCGCGCGCCAGTTCGATGGCGGCGACCGTGTTGAGCCGGTTGAGCACGGCGTACAGGGTGCGGCCTGACAGGAGCAGGCCGTCGCCGTTGGTGAGCGCCTCGCCGCCCAGGTCCACCTCCGTGGTGGCGCCGGAGGACGGGTCGGCCTCGAACAACTTGCCGGTGTTCGACTGGACGATCAGCAGTGACCTGTGGTCGGGGCTGGGGGCGATGCCGTTGGCGTTGATGCCGGTGCCGTACTGGATGTCGCCCTTGAGCGGGATCTTGACGGCCTTGGCGGGGAGCGCGCCGCCGCGCCCGAGCTCCAGCTTGTAGAGCACCGGGTTGGTGGAGTCGGTGAAGTAGGCGGCGCCGCGGGTGAGGATGACGTCGTTGACGAACGACTCGCCGGTGGCCAGCGTGTACGACCTGATCACCTTGCCCGTGCGCAGGTCGACCACCCGGGCGTCGCCGCCCGTCCCACCGGCCACGAACAGCCGCCGCCCGTCCGTCTCGAGACCGAGCGACGGCGTGCCCGGCCCCTCGCTGACGACGGACCCCTTCCCGCTACGCAGGTCGGCCCGGTAGATGTCACCGGTCGCGCGGGAGCCGAAGTAGGCGTACGGGCCCGGCCCGATCGCGATGCCCTCGGGCTGGAACCCGTCGGGTAGATCGAGCGTGCCGGGCTTGCCCGTGGCCTGCGCGGGGACACCGCCCACGAGGAGGACGGCCAGGGCGCCGAGTGCGGTCTTCAGGATCGCGGATCTCATGCGGCCCACGATGCCCGCGCACGCCGAGGCGGGCAACGGCCGCCGGCGGGCTTCACAGCGATTTCGCAGGAACGTCCACGCGGAGAACGGGGCCCCTCACACGAACGGATGTCGCACGGTAGCTTTGGACAGAGCCGAACAAACGGGGTTTTAACATGTCAAACGGTGCCCGTCATGCTCTCGGAGTGGTCGCCGGGCTGCTCCTGCCTCCGCTGATCGCCGTCGGACTGTCGTTCGGAGTCGGCGATTTCGCGACGCGTCTGAGGGTCGCGTTCGAGCTCTCCTGGCTCGGGCTGGCCGTCATCGCCGTGTCGGCGATCGCACTCGCCTTCCTGGTCGGCTCTCGCCTGTCACCGGTGGCGTCGCTGCTCGGCGGCCTCATGTTCACCGCGCTGGGCGTCCTGCCCCTCCTGGAGATGTTCACCCGTCAGCGGCTCCTGCCGAGCCAGTGGCTGCCCGACACCGTCGGGAGCGGCTACCAGACCCTGGCCTACTCGTGCCTGCTGCTCTTCCTCGGCATCACCACGCTGGTCGTCTCCATGTTCCCGTCGAGGTGGCGGGCCACCCACCGCCCGCCGCCTCCCGACCATCACCTCGAGCAGGGCCTCGATTACGGTCACGCGTACGGCCCCGCTCAGGACCCGTACCCGCCGCAGAGCGGCCCCGGCGACACCACGCGGCCGATGTTCCGCGAATGAGCCGGGCGGAGCCTGGCAGAATGCCGCCATGCGCGACTCAAAGATCGTCGACTTCCTGGCCGAGCTGGCCGGCAGGGTGCCCGCACCCGGCGGCGGCGCGACCGCGGCCCTGCACGCGGCGCAGGCCGCCGCGCTGCTCGGCATGGTGGCCCGCTACACCACCGGCGAGAAGTACGCCGACCACGCCGGCACCGTCGCCGGCGTGATCGCCGAGACCGACGCCCTGCGGGGGCAGGCGCTGAAGCTGGCCGAGGAGGACGCCGCGGCCTTCACCGCGGTCACCGACGCCTACCGCCTGCCCAAGGGAGAGGAGCGCAGCGCCGCCATCGCCAGAGCCCTGGCCGCCGCCGCCGAGCCGCCCGCCCGCGTGGCCGAGACGGCCACGCGCGTCGTCGAGCTGTGCGAGATGCTGCTGCCCGTCGCCAACCGCAACCTCGTCACCGACGTGGCCGCCGCCGCGGACGCCGCGCGCGCCGCGCTCTCCACCGCCAGGGTGAACGTCGAGGTCAACCTGGGCGGCATCGAGGACGAGCGGGCACGCCAGGAGCTGACCGGCCGCCTGTCCGGCGTCGACGCGACCATCGCCAGAGCCGGCGCCGTGACCGCCTCCGTACGCGAGGAGATCAACCCGTGAGGACGCTGCCGGGCAAGGAACTGGCCGCCGCCATCCGCGCCCGGACGCAGGCCGAGGCGGCCGCCGGCCCGCAGCCGCGCCTGGCCGTGGTGGTGGCCACGGCCGACGAGGCGAGCCTGTGGTACGTCCGCTCGATCGCCAAGGCGGCGGCCGGCGTGGGCGTCGCCTGCGACCTGGTCGACCTGGGCCCCGGCGCGACCCCCGACCAGATCGGCGAGACGCTGGCCCGGCTCAGCGCCGACGCCAACGTGCACGCCGTGATGGTGCAGACGCCCCTGCCGGAGGGCGCTTCGGCGCAGGAGCTGGCCGGCGCGATCGACCCGCGCAAGGACGTCGACGGCGCAAACCCGCTCTCGCTCGGCCGGCTGGCGGCGGGGCTGCCCGCGTTCCCGCCCGCCACGGCGGCCGCCGTGATGGCGCTGCTCGACCACCACGAGGTGGGGCTGGAGGGGCGGCACGCCGTGGTGGTGAGCCGTTCGACCGTGGTGGGCAAGCCGCTGGCGCACCTCCTGCTCGACCGGAACGCCACCGTCACCGTCTGCCACTCGCGCACCCGCGACCTGGCCTGCGTCACCTCCACGGCCGAGGTGCTCATCGCCGCGGCGGGCCGGCCCGGGTTGATCGGCGCCGCGCACGTCGCGCCCGGCGCGGTGGTGATCGACGTCGGCACCAACCCCACCGAGGACGGCGGGCTGACCGGCGACGTCGCCTCCGACGAGGTCGCGGCCGTGGCTGGCGCGCTCACCCCGGTGCCCGGCGGCGTGGGGCCGGTGACGACCGCCCTCCTGCTCCGCCACACCGCCAGGGCCGCCAACCTGCCGTGACCCCGGTCCCTTCCACCCCCATGTTCGCGAACCCCAGCGGAGGCCCACGATGGGTGATGTCCTGATCGTCCAGAACAGCCGCAGCGGCGGCCCCGGCCGCGTGGGCGGATGGCTCGAGGACGCCGAGCTGAAGCTGGACGTCGTACACGCCCACGACGGCGTTCCCCTGCCCGGCCGCCTGGAGCACGACGCCATGATCGTGCTGGGCGGTGGCTACCTGCCCAGCCAGGACGACAGGGCGCCGTGGCTGGCCGGCACCCGGCGGCTGGCGGCCCAGGCGCTGGCGGACGGCGTGCCGTTCTTCGGCATCTGCCTGGGCGGCCAGCTCATCGCCGAGGTGGCGGGAGGCGTGGTGACCGGCGACACCGGAGCGCCCGAGAACGGCAGCGTTCCGGTCACGATCCGGCCGGAGGCCGCCACCGACCCGCTCTTCCACGACCTGCCCCCGGTGGTTCCCGCCGTCGAGCACCACAAGGACGCCGTCACCAGGCTGCCCGACGGGGCCGTGCACCTGGCCGAGACGGCGGCGTGCCCGTACCAGGCGTTCCGGGTGGGCGAGCGGGCGTGGGGCGTGCAGTTCCATCCGGAGGTGACGCCCGCGCGCATCCGGGAGTGGCGAGCCGAGGGGTTCGACCCCGGCGAGATCTACGAGCGGGCGGTGGCGGACGAGCCGGTCTCCACGCCGATCTGGCGCCGGGTCACCGGCAGGTTCGCCGCGCTCGTGAAGGAACGTGCGAGCGTCCCGGTCAGGTCACGTACGAATCCCAGCCCAGCTTGATCGCCACGGCCAGCCCGCAGGCCGCCGCCAGGTACCGCAGGCCGGAGCCCGGCATCCTGCGGGCGATCTTGGGGCCGGTCCATCCGCCGAGCAGGAACCCGGCCGCCAGCGGCGCCGCCGCACCCCAGTCCACCGGGCCGAACAGCGCGAACCCGAGCGCCGCCACCGCGTTCGCCAGCCCGGACAACACGTTCTTCATCGCGTTGAGCTTGGCTGCGGGCTGGGCGAACGTGGCGGCCAGCACGGCGAACACCATCAGGCCTCCGGCCGCGCCGAAATAGCCGACGTAGATCGTCACGGCGAACAGCCCCACCCGCGCCGCCATCCCGTGCTCGCCGTCCGCCCGGCCGGACGGCGGGCGGGCCAGCAGCAGCGAGGCCATCGCGATCAGCCACGGCGCGATCAGCTCGAACGTCTCGGCAGGGGTCACCAGCAGCAGGAACGCGCCCGTCGCGCCGCCGATCGCGGCCACCGGGCCGAGCCGGAGCATCCGGCCGCCCTCACCGGCCAGTTCGGGCCGCGAGCCCGCCGCGGCGCCGATGCCGGTGAAGACCAGGGCGACGGTGTTGGTGACGTTCGCGGTCAGCGGGGGCAGGCCGAACGCCAGCAGCGCCGGATAGGAGACGATCGACGCGAGGCTCACGACCGTGCTCACCACGCCGGCCACCACACCGACGCCGAGCAGTCCGAGCACCTCTCCGACGATCACCTGGACATGCTAGGCGGTGACCGGTTCGTCCCCTTCGGGCGGGTGGCGTCCTCGCCGCGGGTTCCTGACCACGCTCAGGTGAGCGCCGCGGCGATGGCCTCCGCCGCTGCCCGCCAGATCGAGGTGGTGGGGGTGATGACGTCGAAGTGGTCGCCGGGCAGTTCCAGGTACGTCACGTCGTCGCCGGCCCGTCCGGCGGCCTCGGCGTAGCGGCGGCCGAAGTCGATCAGATCCAGGTCGTCGGAGGCGCCCTGGACGACGAGCTGGGACACGCCGATCGGCACCCTGAGCAGTGGCGATCCGGCCCCGTGGACGTCCGCGCCTCCCGACGGCCGTTCTCCGGGCGCGGGACCGCCCATGGCGGCGGCGACGGCACCGGAACCGAGCCACCGCCGCTCGCCCTCGACCAGGTCGAGCACGCCCGCGAGCGACACTGCCAGCGCGGCCCGCGCCCCGTCGGCCACCGCCCGCAACGCCAGCTGGGCACCGGCCGAGTGTCCTGCTACGGCGACCCGATCGAGGTCCAGCCCGATCCCGGCGTCCGGCCCCGGGTCATCGTCACGGTGGCCGTCGCGGGCGGGGGCGCTCCTCGGGGTGCGGGGGCGAAGGGCGTGGAGGGTGGCCAGGCCGGTGGCGACGTCGGCGGTGGTGGCGTGCCAGCCGTGCGTGTCGGGACGGCGGTATTCGAGGTTCCACACCGCGAACCCGCGCCCCGCCAGGTCGGCGCAGAGTGCCTCCATGAGGTCCGCGGCCCAGATCGAGCGCCAGTATCCGCCGTGAACCAGCGCCACGACCGGCGGCCTGGGCACGCCCTCCGGCACGTACAGATCACCCCATTGATCGCGGGACGGCCCGTAAGGGACCCGCAGGGGAGTGTGGCGTAGCCGATGCAGGGCGTGCCGGATGCCCCAGCTCAGGCCGCTGAGCCCGCGCCCGTGCAGGTGGGACGCGCCCTCGCCCGGCTCGACGCCGTCGGTCCGGTGCGTGTCCACCCAGACCACGGCTCCGAGCGGCCGTCCGATGAGGGCGCGCACCTCGGCCTCGGGCCCGGGGATCACGACCGCCCCGTCCCGTACGAGCGAGAGCAGGTGAGAAGCGTCGCGGGCGTGGACGAGGGTGCCTCGCACGCCCAGGGCGGCGAATTCGCGGCCGGCGATCCGCGCCAGCAGCGCCGGGTCGGCGACGACCCCCGGACCGACGATCACCGTTATGTCCACCGGAACTTCGCTCATGACGACCGACCCTACGCAACGATCTCCTGCCGCGACCCCGTACCTTGATCGCTGTGCAGGTACGACGACTTCATCCATGGCCCTCCAGCGTCGCGGAGGCGGAGTCCATCCAGGACCGGCTGCGCGGGCACGTCGAGCTGACCGGCCCCACCGGATTCGCGCTGGTGGCGGGCCTGGACGTGCACTACCACGGCGACGAAGCGGTGACGGCGGCCGTGGTCGTCCTCGACGGGAGCACGCTCGCGCCGGTGGAGCAGGTGGTCGCCGAGGGGCGGGTGGCGTTCCCGTACGTGCCGGGGCTGTTCGCCTTCCGCGAGCTGCCCGCGTTGATCGACGCCCTCGAACAGCTCACCGTGACCCCTGACCTGCTGGTCTGCGACGGGTACGGGCTGGCCCATCCGCGCGGGTTCGGGCTGGCCTGCCACCTGGGGGTGCTCACCGGCCTGCCGGCTCTGGGGGTGGGCAAGACGCCTTTCATCGGCACGCACGAGCCTCCCGGGCCGGAGCGCGGGGCGTGGACGCCGATCGTGTACGAGGGCGGCACGGTCGGACGGGCGCTGCGCACGCAACGAGGGGTCAAACCGGTGTACGTCTCCCAGGGCCATCGCATCTCCCTGGACACGGCCACCGACGAGGTTCTCCGTCTCGCCGCCCGCTTCCGCCTCCCGGAGCCCGTCCGCCACGCCGACCACCTGGCCCGCCACCCCTCCTGACCCCGTGCCGCCGACGGGTCAGCGGCGCCAGGACCAGACCACGAGCCACACGCTGAGCCCGAAGAGCCCCACAGCGAGCGGCACGTGCGTCGTCACCGCCCCGGAGCCGCCCAGCATCGACTGGACGAACCCGAGCAGCAGGATCGCCAGGCTGACCAGTGCGGGCCAGCCGGCTCCGCGGCCCGGACGCCACAGCAGCACGGCCACAATGAGCTGCACCAGCCCCAGCACGTGCACGGCCAACGACCCCTGCCCGTGCAGGGCGGCGCCGGCGCCGCTCATCAGCTGCCCGGCCGTCACGGCCTGAGCGAGCACGGATGCCGTGTTGAGGATGGCGACGACCTTGAACGCGGTCATGTACCCACTGCCCTTGGCGACCTCGGTTACCACTGGACTTCTCCTTCGGCCTCGTATGAAGGCCTCCAGGATTCTCCCTGGCGGCGCGCGCGGCATCCGCCGGCCGTCGTCATCCCCGCTACGCCTCTCGTCGTACGTCAGCCCTGCCCGTGAGCGCCCGACGAGTCCAGCGGCGGCAGGATGGCCTGGGCGTCGGCGCCCCCGAACCACAGTCCGATCACGAACGCGGCGGTCGCCTCCAGTTGCGTCGCCCGGTCGAGCCCTCCTCCGTTCAGCGGCTTGCAGCCGAGGTCGGCGACCAGCGTGCGGGCGGCGTCCATGGCGGCCGGGTCGTCGCCGCACAGCGGCACGGCCAGTGGCCGCCCGCCGAACACCGGCGGCGTCATCCGCCACACGTCCACGTGGCACAGGTTGAACGCTTTCACGACGTGACCTCCGGTGAGGTCGCTGATCAGGCGTGCGATCGGTCGCGTGGGGTCATAGCGGTCAGGAGCGGCAGCGTTGGTCACGTCGATGACGGGCTTGCCGCGCATCGACGCACCAGCGGCCCGGAGCACGTCCACGAGGCCCGCCTCCCTGACGGCGACCATCACGACCTCGCCGAAGCAGGCCGCCTCCGCCCACGTCCCGGCCCGGACATCCGCTTGCCCGGCCGGTGTCCGAACGGCCTGGGCGCGCATCTCACCGGCCTGTGCCGTGCTCCTGCCCGGGTCCCGCCCGCTGATCATGACCGTGTGGCCCGCCCTGGCCCACTGCGTGCCGAGGGCGTCCGCCATGCCGCCGGCGCCCAGGATCCCGATACGCATGTTCGTCCTCCAAAGGGATTTGCTTGGATGACGACGATAGGAATCCCGTCGCACACCATCCGGTGCCTAACGGAGGCTTCGTTGTTCCTCGCCGACTGCCAGGCCAGACTCGCCTTCGACCTGATCGCCAACACCTGGAACGCGGTGGTCGTCTGGGCGCTCCGCCACGGCCCGCGCCGTCCGGGGCGGCTGCGGGAGGAGATCGGCGGCATCAGCCCGAAGGTCCTCACGGAAACGCTGCGCCGCCTGGAGTTCAACGGCCTGGTGGCGCGGCGCGCGTACGCCGAGGCGCCGCCCCGCGTGGAGTACGAGCTGACCGAGCTGGGCCGCAGCCTCCTGGGGCCGATCGAGGCGTTCGGCGTGTGGGCGTCCGACCACGCCGACGAGGTCATGGCCGCCCAGGACCTCCGATCCTCCGATCACAACCTGTAGAGCCCTTTAACCAAGAGTTACTATTCCACTACTCTGGGTAGCACCAGCGGTCGTTCCACCTCTACCCAGGAGGTTCGATGTTGTCCACATCTCGGCGGATCACGCTCACCGTGCTTCGCCGCCGGCGCTCTGGCGCTGTCCGCCGCCCCCGCCCCCCATGCCGTCATAGACCCCCTTCACCTGGGCACCTGCCTGCTCGAACCCACGGGCGACCTCACCGCTCTGGTCGATCCCGCGGCGCTGACCGTGCCGCCCGAGCTCCCGGCCGCCGGCTGCCTGCAGCCGTGACCACCGCCGTCCCGGTCCTGCAACAAGGAGACTCAAGGTCAAGCCGGCCATGGCCATCATCGGCATCTCGTCCATCCACCCCCGCCAAATCTTCATCGACGCGGCCAGACCGGCATCACTGACAATGGAAAACCCTGATCCACCTGACCTTCGTGGTATCGGCGCCGGCGCTGGTCGACCGGATGATGGAGGGCGGGCGGCCTCAGCACGACACCGCCGACGGCGTCGACCCCGTCGGCATGAAGGCCGCCTCGGCAGGCCGGCGCATCTCGCCGTGACGCGGTGGTGCCGGGGGTGGGGGTTCTGATGGGCGGTCGCTCGTCGGTGACGTGATCATCCAACGACGCCTGAGGCCGTACGTGCCCGTCCACCCGCGTGGGCGGGCACGTCACCCGCGGGGTCGTCCGTAGAGATCCTCCAGCACCGCGGCCACGCCGTCCTCGTCGTTGGAGAGCGTGCGCCGCTCGATCGCCGCCAGCACCAGATGGTGCGCGTTCGCCATGGCGTAGCCGGCGCCCGCGTACGCGAGCACCGCCAGATCGTTGGGCATGTCGCCGAACGCCACCACCTCACCGGCCCCGACGCCTCGCTCCCCGCAGAGCCGGTCGAGCGCGCCCGCCTTCGTCACGCCCGGCGCGCTGATCTCGAGCAGCCCCTCGTCGCTGGAGTACGTCACCTCGGCCTGGCCCTCGACGGCCGCCACCACGGCGGTGAACATCTCGTCGGCGGTGTGCGCTGCGGACATGGCGAGCAGCTTCACGATGGGCTCGTTCTCGTCGAAGACCGACGACACCTCGCGGTAGTGCGCGAGGTCGTGGCTGACCCGCCGGGTGTAGGCCACTTCGGTCAGCACGTTTCTGCCGGTCTCGACGGCGAGGCCGACGCCGGGAATGGCCTCGGCCAGCGCGGCGGCGACCTTTCTCGCCGCCTCGGGCGGGAGCGGACTGCTGTCGATGATCTCGTCGGCGGCCACGTCGTAGGTGACGGCTCCGTTGCTGCAGATCGCGATGCCGGTGATGCCGGTCTGCTCGGCGATCTCGCGGACGCCGCGCGGCGCCCTGGCGGTGACGAAGACGATTTCGGCTCCGGCCGCTCGTGCGGACCGCAGAGCCTTCTTGGTGCGCGGGGTGATGGTGCCGGTGGAGGTGAGGAGGGTTCCGTCGAGGTCGGTGGCCACGATGCGCGGCGAGATCACGATGCTCACCCGGGCGATTATCCCCGGCCGTGCTCGCCCGCAGGGTACGCGGGTGTGCTCCCTCCCCCGCCCCTGGTGACCGGCCGTGGTCGCCGGCCCGCCGGCGAGCGCTCGTGGAGGACGCCTCTCCGATCAGAGCCGCAGCTCGGGCGGGAGCACCGCCGCCGCGTTCAAGATCTCCAGGCCGAGGATCTGCCCGGATTCGCCGTAGTCGACGATGACGTCGTCGGCTTCGACCTGACGTACCGCCTCACCTGGTGACATTTCGTGCTTCATGGAGACGTAGGCGATGTCGTGTTCCTGGTCCACGCTCACGTAAACCGTCCGCGCCCGCCGGCCCGGCGGCGCGTCGTCCCAGCTCAGCAGGCCCCCCTTGGCCTCGTGGGACCCGGCGAGCGCCGCCCGCACCGTGACCATCGCCAGCCCGATCGCCTCCAGCGAGTCGAACGCGGTGACCTTCCGCTCGTGCTCCCACCCGGCGAGCCCGTCGATGCGGTACGGGCACGACCACTCGCCCGCCGGCTCCTCGTACGGCAGGCCGAGCGTGACGACGACGTCACGGGGCGGATCGGTACGCAGCACCAGCACACGATGGGCGATCTCGTACATGTCTGCTGATCTACCCCCAAGGCCAAGCGAGGAAGACTCGGATCGCACACCCTGTTCAGCATCGGGAGTCCTGTCCCGTATCGTCGCCGGAGAACCGTTCCGCCGGGGCCGGCGCTGAGGGCCGTGGCGGTGGTCGTGAGAGAGGCCGGGCGAGCACCGTGTCGAGGGCTGACGTCCGGCGTCTCCGGCGAAGGAGGAGCCGATGAATGACACGTTCGGGGCGCGCCTGCGAGCCAGGCTCGACGCGTGCGGACCGCTCTGCGTGGGCCTCGACCCGAGCCCGGCGCTGCTGCACGCCTGGGGGCTCGACGACTCCCCCGCCGGTCTGGAGCGTTTCAGCCGTACGGTCGTCGACGAGGTGGGCGACGTGGCCGCGGTGGTCAAGCCGCAGTCGGCCTTCTTCGAGCGCTGGGGCAGCCGCGGCATCGCCGTGCTCGAACGCACCATGGCCGACCTGCGCGAGGCCGGCACGCTGGTGCTGCTCGACGCCAAGCGGGGCGACATCGGCAGCACGATGGCCGCCTACGCGGAGGCGTACCTCGACCGGGGCGGCCCGCTGGCAGCCGACGCGGTGACGCTCAGCCCCTACCTGGGGTTCGGGTCGCTCGAGGGCGCGATCACGTCGGCCATGGTCAACGACGCGGGCGTGTTCGTGCTGGCCCGCACCTCCAACCCCGAGGCCACCGCGTTGCAGCGGCACGTGGCCGGCCAGGTGATCGCCGCCGCGGCGGGGGCGAACGCGGGGCACACGCCGTTCGGGCCGGTCGGGCTGGTCATGGGGGCCACGCTGCCCGCACTCGACGACGCGCTGGACGACCTCAACGGCCCCGTTCTCGCGCCGGGGCTGGGCGTCCAGGGCGCCACCCCCGCCCACGTCGCCAGGGTGTTCGCGTCCGTCCGCCATGCCGTCGTGCCCTCGGTCTCCAGGGCCGTGCTCGCCGACCCCAAGGAGCTGCGCTCGCGCACGCTCGACTACCGGGACGAGTGCGCCGCCCGCCTGGGGGCGAAGGTCGCCGCTCAGCCTTGACGCTCAGGCCACCGGGTGCGGTGTGGTGCGGGACTTGCCCGCCATCAGGTGGTCGACAAGTGCCAGCAGCACATCGCGCGCCGCCCTCCGGTCGCGGGCGTCGCAGAGCACCAGCGGCACCTGCGGATCGAGGTCGAGCGCCCTGCGGATCTCCTCCTGGGTCCGGTCCCGGACACCGTGGAAGCAGTTGACGGCGACGACGAAGGGGATGCTGCGGCTCTCGAAGAAGTCGATGGACGCGAAGCTCACATCCAGTCGGCGGGTGTCTACCAGGACGACCGCGCCCATCGCTCCGTTGACCAGGTCGTTCCACATGAACCAGAAGCGTTCTTGCCCGGGGGTCCCGAACAGGTAGAGCACGAGTTGACGGTTGATCGTGATGCGCCCGAAGTCCAGGGCGACGGTGGTGGTGGACTTGCCGCCCAGCCCGTCCAGATCGTCGACGCCGACGCTCGCATGGGTCAGATACTCCTCCGTACGCAGTGGGGCGACTTCGCTCACCGCGCCGACCAGGGTCGTCTTCCCTACGCCGAACCCACCGGCGATAAGGATCTTCACGGCCTGGGGAGCAGGGTCCCCCTGGTCAGAGTTCGCGTAACCCATCCCTCACCGCCTCCAGGATTGCCATGTCGGGAATGCCGCCTGTTCGCGCGAAAGCCAGCGGTGGCCGAGCCCGCATCCGACCGGCCTCGATCAGATCGCCGATGAGGATCTTGGTCACTGAGACCGAGAGGTTCAGCGCGGAGGCGACCTCGGCCACCGCCAGGGGCCGCTTGCACAGACTCAGGATGGTGCGGTGCTCCGGCTGCATTCGCCTCAGGCCCCATCCGGTGTCCGGTGAGTCCTCCACCATCGCCGTCACGAGAGTGATCAGCGTCAGGTCGTCCCGCTCAGGGGCGGTTCGTCCGCCGGTGATCGTATAGGGACGGACAAGGGTTTCGTCCGCGTCGTCGTCCTCGAAGCCCTCCGTCCAGTGCTTCACCTGTGTCTCCCGCCGTCATCGGCCGGCGGGGTGCGCGCATCGGTTCCCAGCTTCTGGCCGACCTGCTGGATCAGGGTGTGCATCGCGACGCTCATCAGTTCGGCGTCGACCTCCTGGGACGCGACCACGGCCAGATGGCTGCCCCGGCCCGCCGCGGTGACGAACAGCCACAGGTCGGCCATCTCGATGATGACCTGATGGACCGGCCCGCCGCGGAAGAGCTGCCCGACACCGCGAGCCAGGCTCTGCTGGCCGGTGGCGATCGCGGCGAGGCGTTCGGCATCGGAGCGCTCGATGGTCCGGGACCGGCTGATCACCAGGCCGTCGTCGGACAGCACGATGGCGTGCCGGGTGCCTGCAACCTGATCGACCAGGCCGTCCAGGAGCCAGTCCAGGTCTACGTTGGTGGCGGTGGTTCGCTGCATCATCATCGATCTTCCGTCGTGGGGGAAGCGGACTCCGGGGATCCGCTCGGCCGGGGCTGGGAGGCGTCGTCACCGGTCCGGCGCCTACGTGACTGTCTCTGGAACGCACCGATCGTCGCACTGGATCGGCTGGGCTGGTCGCGTACCGCCCAGGTCTCCTGGTGAGGCCGTTCTTCCCCGTTCGCCGGGACTTTGAGCTCGGCGGCCAGGCTGGCCTGGCGCACCCGCTGGGGCAGCGGCTGATGATCGGGCGACGACGGTGCGTCGTCTGCCCGGCCGTCCCGACGCGGCGATTCGGCGGGCGCTGTCACAGCCGCGATCGCGCGTCCTCTGGAGCGAGTCGGCAGCTGACCGTCGTCGTGACGCGGGTGAGGACCGACGGTGTCCTGCTGCGGGCGCGGCCGCGATTCGGTGGCGCCCTGGGGGGCCTCCTCGGGGGGCGCGGCCGGGGCGGGCACGGCGTGGGGGCGCTCCACCGCCAGCGCCTCCGGGAGCAGCACGATGACACGGGTGCCGCCGAAGGCCGACGACCGCAGCTCCACCTGGAGGCCGAGGCTCGCGGAGAGCCGGGCGACCACGTACAGGCCGAGACGCACATCGTCGGCGTGGGTCATCACGTCGAGCTGTGGCGGCGACCGCAGCAGGGCGTTGGCGGCGGCGTACTCCTCGGGTTCCATGCCCAGGCCGCGGTCTTCGATCTCCACGGCGATGCCCCGGCTGACGGGTGCGGCCCGAACCTCGACCGGGGTCAGCGGCTTCGAGAAGGTGGTGGCGTTCTCCATGAGCTCCGCGAGGACGTGGACCAGCGGTCCCACCGCGCGCTCGGCTATCCAGAGGTCGCCCTCGACGTCGATCGTGATCCGGCGGTAGTCCTGGACCTCGCCCTGCGCGGCGCGCAGTACGTCGAGCAGTTGTACCGGCTTGCGCCAGCGGCGCTGCGGCTGCCCGCCGCCGAGGATCACCAGGTTCTCCTCGTAGCGGCGCAGCCGTGCGGTGAGATGGTCCAGGTCGAACAGGCCCTCCAGCACCTCCGGGTCCTCGTGTTTGCGCTCCAGCTCGTCCAGCTTCTTCAGCTGGAGGCCGATGAGGATCTGCGTACGACGGGCGATGCGCTGGAGCATGCGCTGGAAACCGCGGTGCTGGTCGGCCTGCCGCACGGCGGTGAGGACGGCGCTGCGGCTGGCCAGGTTGAGAGCCTGCCCGAGCTCGCCGAGTTCGTCGGGAGTGGGCTTCACCATGCGCACTTCCGCGTCGACCTCGACGTCCTCGCCGCGCTCCAGCCTGGCGACCACGTCGGGCAACCTCTCCTGAAGGTCCTGGGCCTCCTGGCGCAGGTGAAGGATGCGCCGGCGAAGAATGGAGGTGAGACGCCAGCTGGTGAAGATCACCAGGCCCAGGGCGAGCAGGCCCACGGTGGAGATGCCGGCGAAGACCCTGAAGATCATGTCGGCGTGGTCGTAGCCGATCTTCCCGACGTTCTCGAATCGGAGGTTGAGGAGTCGCAGCAGTTGCGTGGTGACCGTGTCCACCGAGGAGCGCCACTCCGCACTGTCGTCCGCGGAGCTGCTCCCGGAGGCGATCAACCGCCCTTCCAGGGCGGTCATGGTGCCCCATGCCTGGCCGGCCGTCAGCTTTCCGTACGGGGTCTCGTCACCTGTGAGAGCGGGGACCACTCGTGACCGCATGAGGTGGTTCCTGGTGCCGATGGCGTCGGTGACCAGGCCGTACTCGTCCCTTGTGAGGCGTCCCGCCTTCCAGGCGCCAGCCAGAACGGCGTCTTCGCGGCCGATCGCGTCGACCACCCAGAAAAGGTCGACCAGGGTCTGTGCCCGGGTGTTCACCTGGCCCTCGTCGGTGTTGCCGAGGGCGGTCAACACGCTGAGGTCCGACTCGATGACGCCGCTGTAGTAGTCGAACGCGTTCCGCGCGCTGGACCAGCCGGCGTCCACCGCCCGGCGCTGCTGGTCGAGAAGGCCGAGGCCGCGTTCGGTCCGGGCGATGGCGTCGGTGAGCCCCTCCTGTCCGCCGGTGGTGTCCAGGGCCACCAGAGGACGGAAGGCGCGCACGGCATGGTCGGTCGCGGCACGCTGCTCGGCGAGCTTGTCGCGGGAGGCCCTACGAGGGTCGGCCTGCATCTCCGCGGTGAGGCGCCGCTCCTGGTCGAGGCCGAAGAACAGGTCGGCCGCAGGCCTGCCGACGACAGTGGTGGCCAGATCCATCTGGGCCTTCTCCGCCTGCCACTGAGTGAACAGCTGGTACATTCCCGAGGCCAGCAGCGGAGTGAAGGTCACGCTCGGCACGAACACGACAATGAGCAGCACGGTACGCAACGGCAGCCGGCGGACACCCGACAGCCGCGGCGGACCGGCGCCCGCCGAGCCCGCTGACTCACTCCGGTCTTCCATGTTCTCCGTCCGTCGACGACCGACCCTGCCCCATCCGGACACGTGCAGGACACTCTCCTCCGCCGATCGGTGGGTTCATGACGCAAATCGCCAAAGTAGGTGATCGGTGCCTGATAGTAGTCATACGGCAGTTGAGTCGAAAGCCCCCGCTTCGCGCCTGACCGGCTGGCCGGCGTGCGGTCCCGGACGGCTTGGTTCGGGTGACGACCTGCCGCAACCACAGCGGCCCGGCGCACAAGCCCGGACCGGTCGCGAGAGGGGCGTCAGGCGGCCCTCGCCCACCTGCACGGGGGACGCGTGTGACGGTCAGCCGGTGGGGCCGGCGTCCGGGCGGACGACGTCGTCCCCGTTCTCCTCGTCCTCTCCTGCGCCCTCCTCATGCAGGTCGTCCTCCTGCTGGTCGTCCTCCTGCTGGTCGACCTCGGCGGGGAGGTCGGCTGGGACTGGGCGGCGGCTCCGCGGGGTGCCGGCACCCGACCGTTCGGCGATGACGTCGCTCTCGCCCTCCACCCCGCCGACCGCGTCAGGCTTTTCCTCTGATTTGTCGCTCATGGTCACCACCTGCCCAGGTGGCACGTCATGAGACCTCGCGTTCGATCTCCTGGCGGGCCGGCATCGACGTGCTGGCCCCCTCACGCTGCACCGACAGCGCCGCCGCCGCCGAGGCGAATCGCAGAGCGCCGGCCATGGCACGCCCCTCCGAGCGGGCCACGGCCAGCGCGCCCACGAACGTGTCGCCGGCCGCCGTCGTGTCCACCGCCTTCACCGGCACCGCGGGCACGCGCAGCCGCTCCCCCGACCGCGACCCGAAGAGCGCGCCCTCCGAGCCCAGCGTGATCACGGCCTCCTCGACCAGCTCGAGCAGCGCGTCGAGGGCCGCGTCCGCGCCGGAGGCGCCGGTGACGGCAGCCGCCTCGTGCTCGTTCGGGACGATCGTCGTGACCGCGTCGAGCAGCTCACCTGGCAGGGGCTGCGCGGGCGCCGGCGTGAGGAACACCGGCACGCCCGCCGCCCTCGCCCCCTGGGCCGCCTCGACGACCGCGCCCATGGGCAGCTCCAGCTGGAGCAGCAGGGCCTGGGAGGCCGCGATCACGGCCAGGTCGTCGGGGGACGGTCCGGTGACCGTGCCGTTCGCCCCTGGCACGACGACGATCGAGTTGCCGCCGTCGTCGTCGACCACGATGTGCGCGATGCCGCTGGGCCCCGGCACCTGGCGCAGGCCGCGTACGTCGACGCCGGCCTCCGCCAGCGTGGCCCGCATCTCCGCGCCGAAACCGTCGTCGCCGACCGCCCCGAGGAACGCCACCTGCGCGCCCGCGCGGGCCGCGGCGATCGCCTGGTTGGCGCCCTTGCCGCCGGGGATGGTGCGGAAGCGGTGCCCAGTGACCGTCTCGCCGCGTTTGGGGGCTTTTGAGACGTACGCGACGAGGTCCATGTTGGCGCTGCCGAAAACCGAGATCATGGGGCCATCATCTCCTGGGTACGGGCGGCCAGCTCTTCCAGACCCACCCCGTCGAACCCGGTGAGGCTGCTGGCCAGGCGGTCGCGCATGCGCCAGGGGCCGGGCACGCCGCCGTTCAGCGCTCCCGCGAGGGATCCGGCCGTGGCCCCTGCCGAGTCGGTGTCCCAGCCGCCGGCGACCGCCCCCGCGATCGTGGCGGTGAAGTCGCCCCGGCCATGGATCAGCGTGGCGGCGACGAGGGCGGCGTTGTTGACCGTGTGCACCCAGTGCAGGGCGCCGTGGCGTTCGTGGAGGCGGTCGACGACCCCCTCGAAGTCGTCCTCACGGGCGGCGTCCGCGACGGCCAGGCGGACGGCCTCGTGCAATCGCGACCCCTCGGGCACCACCGACAGGCCCGCCCGCACCACCTCCTCCGCCGACCTGGCCACCAGCGAGGCGGCGCACATCGCGGCCACGAACATCGCCCCGTAGATCCCGTTCGCGGTGTGCGTGAGCCGGGCGTCGCGCCAGGCGTACTCGGCGGCCGTGGCCGGATCGCCCGGGTTGACCCAGCCGTACACGTCCGCCCTGATCAGCGCTCCGATCCACTCGCGGAACGGGTTGCGATGGGTGGCCGTGCGCGGCGGCTCGACGCCGTCCAGCAGGTTGCGGTACGCGACCCGCTCGGCGGTGAACGTACGGCCCGCGGGCAACTCGTCCAGCCACAGCCTGGCCACGTCGTCGGTGGTGAAGCCGCGGCCGTGGCGTTCCAGGACGGTCAGGGCCAGCAGCGGGTAGTTGAGGTCGTCGTCCTCGGGGATGCCGTCGATGTTCTCGGCCAGGGAGTTGACGGCGCTACGGCGGTTCCACGGCCAGCGGCGCGCGACGTCATCGGGCAGGCCCTCAGCGGTGAACCAGCCCCTGATGGGCCAGTTGCCGGTGGCCTCGGCGATCCGCCTGATGCCCTCGCGCGGGATCTTCTCGACGGGTTTGCCCAGGACGCACCCGGCCGCCCGTCCGAGCCAGGCGCCCAGCACCCGTGCGGGGTCGGCCGCGCTGGAGCGGGGGGCGGGCCAGGCGGGGCAGGCGGCGATGATCGCGGCCAGGTCGGACGGCTCGTCGAGCGGCGACGGGATGGCCGCCAGCTCGTCCAGCAGTTCCTCGGCCAGCCCCCGCAGTCGCGCGGCGCAGGGGTCGGAGGCGCCCGCGCGTGGCGGGGCGTCGTGCCCTCCGGCCGCGTGCCACCGGGCCGCGATCTCCCTGACCCGGCCGCCGGCGCGGCCGTCCTCGGCGGCCTGGCGGAGTTCGTGGCCGAGCAGGTCCTCCGGCTGGACCCAGGTGAGCCGGATCACCGGCGGTCCAGGTCGGCGAAGGCGGCCTCGTGGTCACGCCGCCGCGCGAGGTCGGCGGCGTGCACCCGGCGGGCGACCCCCGCGATGGCGAGCCCCGGAGCCACCAGGTCCGTACGGCTGGCGGAGCCGATCTGCTCAACCCACTCCGCCGGCACGGAGGACAACCCTCCGAGCGCCCCCGCGATGGCCCCGCCCATGGAGGCGATCGAGTCGGCGTCGCGCCCGTAGTTGACCCCGCCGAGCACGGTGTCGCGGTAGCCGCCCTTGGCGATCACCAGGAACCCGAGCGCGAGCGGCAGCTCCTCGATGCTGTGCGTCCGGCTCGGCCGCCGTGCCCCCAGCCCCTGGTCGCGGTAGGTGTCGGCGACGGTGTCGTACGGCCGCATGGCGGCGCGCAGCGCCTCGAACGACCCGTCCCAGTGCCCGAGCCCGGCGGCGGCCTCGCAGACGGCCTCGATGGCGGCCCTGGTGCCGTCCTTGGCCAGGCGCAGGCAGGTGGCGACCACGGAGTCGGCCGTGGCGCCCGGCCGCATGGCCTCGGCGACGGCGGCGGCCATCACCCCGGCGGCCTCGCGGCCGTAGCTGGACTGGTGGGCTCCGGCCAGGTCGATGGCCTCGGCGTAGGCGCCGTCGGGGTCGGCGGCGTTGACGATGCCGACGGGGGCGACGTACATGGCGGCGCCGCAGTTCACGATATTTCCGACGCCGGCCTCGCGCGGGTCCACGTGCCCGTAGTGCAGCCTGGCCACGATCCACTTCTCGGCCAGGAAGATCCGCTGCAGCGGCAGCGCCTCGGCCTCCAGTTCGGGGATCCACCGCCGCTCGCCCATCAGCTCCGGCACCATGTGCTCGGCCATCGCGTACGCCCCGAGGTGCCCGCCGGCCTTCTCGTAGACGCGGATCAGGGCGTGGGTCATCAACGTGTCGTCGGTGATGTGGCCGTCACCCTTGTGGTACGGCGCGATCGGCCGGGCGTTGCGCCAGTCCTCGTTGAACGGCGGCACGATGCCCTCGACGCGGCCCGCGTACCGGTCGACGATCTGTTCGGGGGTCCAGCCCTCGGTGGCGCCGCCCAGCGCGTCACCGACCGCCGCCCCCGCCACGCAGCCGGTTGCCCTGTCCTCAAGCGGCGTCATGCGATTCCCTCCGTGACATCGTTGGCTAGTTCGATCAGATCCAGGCCCGCCAGGTCAGGCAGGCAGCAACCGGCCAGCGTACGCACCGGCGTGATCCACCCCTCCGGGATCGCGCCGAGCCCGCCGCAGGCCCCCGTGAGCGCTCCGGTCAGCGCGGGCGCCGAGTCGGCGAGCGCGGCCAGGCACGCCGCCGCGGGCACGGCCCTGTCCAGGTCCCCGCCCGACACCTCGGCCAGCGCCAGCGCGACGGGCACCGTCTGCGCCGCGCCGACGCCGTAGCTGTAGACGTGGTCGAGCAGCGCCCCGTCCAGCGCGGGGACGGCGGCGAACGCATCCCCGGCCGCCCGCGCGGCCTTGACCGCCAGCCGGGCGTTGTGGCCGATGGCGGTGCCGTCGGGCAGTACGGCGAGCGCGGCCTCCACGGCGTTGACCGCCGAGCCCGACGCCACGGCCTCGGCCACGGCGGCGGCCATGGCTCTGGCCCCCAGGACGCCGTCGCCGGCGTTCGTCACCTCGGCATCCCGCGTGGGGTCCCTCCCCAGGGCCCCGAACGCGACGGCCCTGACCGCGGCGGCGTCGTCGAAGAAGTGCGGGTTGTCGTGCCCGGACGCGGGCGGCTCCACTCCCTTGGCGAGGTTGTCGAGCGCGGTCGCCACCGAGATCCGCGCCCTGACCGCCCTGCCGCCGGCGCGCCCCCCGGACGGCCCGGACACCGGGTCACTGACGGCGCGTATCCCGGGCGTTCCCAGGGCCGGGTCGATGAGGTCCATGAAGGCCTCGGCCCTCGGCCGGTCGATGGTGAGCACCGTCCACGCCAGCCACTCGGCGTCGTCGGACGGGCCGACGCGCAGCGGCGCCACCGGCTGGTTCAGCGCGAACGGCACCGGCAGGGTGGTCACGCGATGTTCTTCCGCGAACGCGTCCAGCTCCCTGTGCAGGCGCCGGCTCCAGGGCGCGTGCAGCGCCGCCCGGTGCCTGGCGGCGGGCCATCCGGCCGCGTCGCCCACGGCGAGCCCGGCGAAGGCGCCCCTGATCCTGTCCCCCGACATCGTGATCTACAGCCTTTCCGCCAGTTCGTCGGCGACGTCCAGCACATGTCTCCCTGCCACGACGGGCAGGCATTTGCCCGTCACCGGCCCGATTCTTCCGGCCCACCGCCGGGGCACGCCGCTCTCTCCGCTACCGGCTCCCGCCACGGCCCCGGCGATGGCGCCGATCGTGTCGGCGTCCCTGCCCAGGCTCACCCCGAACGTCACCGACGCCTCCACGTCACCGCCTCCCGCGAGGAAGGCCGCGAACGCCAGCGCCACGGCTTCCGGCGCCACGTCGGTCCAGGGGTAATGCCGCACGACCACGGCCTCGTGCAACGCCTCGACAACGGCCTGCCCGCCGGCATCGGCGCGGCGCGCGGCGTCGGCGTCAAAGTCGGCGTCGGCATCAGGGCCCGGGCCGGCAGCGGGGCCGGCAGGGCCGGCGGCGTGGGCGTCCGCAACCGCGGCCGAGGACCGGCCGAGCACGTCGCGGACCCGGACGATGTTCCTGGCGGTCCAGGAGTCGGGCGGGATGACCGCCAGCGCCGCCGCCACGACCTCGTCAGGGGCGGCGCCGCCCATCGCGGCGGCCACCGCGCCGGCGACCGCGCGGCCGCCGAGGATGCCCTCACCGGCCGCGCTGACCAGCCCGTCCTGCTCCACCAGCCGGGCCGCCTCCGCCGGATCGCCCGGGCAGAAGATCCCGTACGGCGCGGCCCGCATGGCCAGCCCGTCCGACCAGCCGTGCGCGTGCACGAGCCCCGTCAGCGGCGGCTCCAGGCCGCGGCGCAGCGCTTCGACGGTGCCCAGTTCGGAGAACCCGGCCCCGCGCATCGGCCCGGCGATCCGGGGCAGGATCAGCTCCCGGTACGCGGCGGCGACGTCCTCGCTGGTCAGCGCATGACCGTGGCGGACGAGGAGCGACGCGGCGAAGATCGCGTACTCGGTGTCGTCGGTGCCTCCGCCCTCGATCTCGGTGAGCCGTCCCCACCGGCGCCGGATCTCCGACGGCGTCAGGTTCTCGGCGGGGGCGCCGAGGGCGTCGCCGGCCGCCAGGCCGAGCAGGCACCCCCGGGCCCTGTCGCGAAGAGTCACCGCTGGTACCGCTCCAGCACCTTGTTGCCGTCCTCGACGAGCCTCTTGGCCACCTCGTCGATGGTGATCTTGTTGGCGAAGTATTCCTGGAGGGCCGGCGTGGCGACCTTGCTCTTCCACTCGTCGAACCCGTTCACCTTGAGGAACGGCGCCACGACGAGGTCCTTGGCGGAGGCGGTGGCCACGTCCCAGCCGTTCTCCTCGCTGGTCATCGCCGGGTCGGCGGCGGCCTTCTTGGAGGTCGGCAGCAGCCAGTCACCCTTGGCGAGCTTGGCCTGGTTGGGCCCGTTCAGGAAGAACGAGATGAACTTCATGGCCTCGTCGGGGTGCTCGCTCTCCTGCGCGATCGACAACGTCTGCGAGACCGCGCCCTGCTGGGTGGTGGTGCCCTTCGGGCCCGGCAGGGTCACCCACTCGAAGCCGTCCGGCGCCTGCTCGGCGACCTGCTGGCGCAGGTAGACCCCGGCGGGCAGCAGCGCGAACTTGCCCTTGTAGAAGGCCGGCAGCGGATCGGCCGTGCCCTGGCCGAGCGCGGCGGGATCGGCCGACTTGTCCTTGTAGAGCTGGTCGTGGATGCGCTGCAGCACCTCGCGCTCCTCGGGCCCGACCTTGACCGTGGTCTTGCCGTCAACGGTCTGGAAGAACGTGCCGCCGAAGTTGAGCGCCAGGTTGAGCGTCTTGTTGACCGGCGACTTCATCGGCCAGGCCACGCCGTACGTGTCGCCCTTGGTCATCTTCTTGGCGGCCGCGGAGAACTCGTCCCACGTCCACGGGGCGTCCGCCGTCGGGATACGCACCTTGGCCGCCTCGAGCAGCTTCTTGTTGGCGATGACGACCTGCGACTCCTGCAGGAACGGCACGCCGTAGACGCCCTGCTCGCCCTTGCCGCCATCGAAGGTGACGGTGTCCCAGGCGGCCTGGGGGATGTCGTTCTTGAGCTCGGCGGGCAGCTTGCCGCTGAGGTCGAGCAGGTAGCCGTCGGTGGCGAAGCCGGACAGCGCGGGCGAGTCGTTGTGGATGACGTCGGGGGCCGTGCCACCGGCGAACTGGGTGACGAGCTGGTCGTTGACGTTGTCCCAGCTGCCCTGGACGTAGGTGACCTGGATGTTCGGGTTGGCCTTGTTCCACTCCTCCACGAGCTGCTTGTTGGCGGCCACGGACTCCTTCTGCCACGCCAGGCTGAGGAAATCGATCTTCACCGGCTCGTTCGGGGAGGAGGACTCGCCGCCTCCTCCCCCGCCGCACGCCGTGGTGAGCGCGGCGATCGCCACCACCGCCAGAGCGGACTTGATACGCATATGAGCCTCCTAGCCCTTGACGGCGCCGGCCATCAGGCCGGACTTCAGGCGCCGCTGGATGATTGCGAAGAAGATCAGGCTCGGGATCGTCGCCATGAGCGACGCCGCGGCCAGCGGGCCGAGCCTGGCCACCCCCTCTGGGCCGGTGAACCTCACCAGCGTCAGCGGGAGCGTCATGACATCGGGGTTCTGCAGGATCACGAGCGCGAACATGAACTCGTTCCACGACGAGATGAACGCGAACAGCAGCGTGGCCACCACGCCCGGCGCGAGCAGCGGCGCCACGACGGTGGCGATCGAGCGCAGCCGGGTGGCGCCGTCCACGGCCGCCGCCTCCTCCAGTTCGGGCGGCACCGCGCGCACGTACCCCTGCAACATCCACAACGCGAACGGCAGCGTGAACGTCACGTGCACGGCCACCAGCCCAGGCAGCGTGTTCACCAGGTCCATCTCGCGCAGGATCATGAAGAGCGGGATGATGATCAGGATGAACGGGAACACCTGGCTGACCAGCACCCACCCGAGCGCGACCCGGTTGAGCAGACCGCGGTAGCGGGCCATGGCGTAGGAGGCGGGCAGCGAGATCAGCACCGTGATCACGCTGCTGAACAGCGCCACGATCAGGCTGCGCGCCGCCGCGCCCACCAGGTCCTGCTCGCCGAACGCGTCGGTGAAGTTGGCCAGCGTCGGCTCGCGCGGGAGCCACGTCGGCTCGGTCAGCGCCATCTCCTGCGGCGTCTTCAGCGCCGTCGACAGCAGCCAGAGCAGCGGGAAGGCCAGGAAGACGATGTACGCGACCAGCGCGGCGTACTGCGGAAGGCGTCTCATCGGTTCTCCCTCATCTGCCGCCACAGGTACAACCCGAGCACCGCGAGCACGACGATCGCCATGGCGAGGCCGAGCATCGAGGCGTAGCCCGCGAACCGGTAGCGGAACGCCTCCTCGTAGGCGAACAACATCGGCAGCCGCGTCTGCCCGCCGGGCCCGCCCTGCGTGAGCACGTAGACCAGGCCGAACTGGTTGATGTTCCACACGAAGTCGAGCGAGGTGATCGCCACGATCACGGGCCGCAACTGCGGCAGCGTGATGCTCCAGAAGCGCCGCCAGCGGCCCGCGCCGTCCATCTCACCGGCCTCGTAGAGCTCCTTGGGCACGTTCTGCAGGCCGGCCAGGAGCACGACCGTGGTCTGCGGCATGCCGGTCCACACGCCGACCACGATGATCGCGGGCAGCGCGAGCGAGAAGTCGGCCAGCCAGTTGACGTCCGTGCCGAGCAGGTCGTTCAGTATGCCCGCGTCCGGGTGGTAGACGAGCTTCCACATCAGGCCGATGACCACGGGCGGCATCGCCCACGGCACCACCGCGAGCACGCGGGCCACGCCCCTGAAGCGCAGGTTCTGGTTGAGCAGCACGGCCAGGCCGAGCGC
Organism: Nonomuraea sp. B5E05; assembly: GCF_039880665.1. Classification (NCBI taxonomy): domain Bacteria; kingdom Bacillati; phylum Actinomycetota; class Actinomycetes; order Streptosporangiales; family Streptosporangiaceae; genus Nonomuraea; species Nonomuraea sp. B5E05. The sequence continues at coordinate 28,040 of NZ_JBDPMJ010000014.1, read as the reverse complement.
GGCCAGGAACTGCAGCACGGTCACGGAGACCGCCCAGACGGCGCCGATCCTGAACGAGGCCCAGAAGTCGCCGTCGGCCAGCAGGTCGGTGAAGTTCTCCAGGCCGACGAAGCTCGTCTCGTGGACCCGCGTGTTGCGGGCGTCGGTGAAGGCCAGGCCGATGCCGTACAGCAGCGGGCCGACGCTGAACAGCAGCACCGGCACCAGCGCGGGCAACATCAGCAGCCACATCTCGCGCGTCTGGCGCGACATGCGGCGGCGCTTGGCGCGCGGCCTCCGCGGCGGCGCCGGTCTCGTCACGGTCGCCGTCACGCGCCGCCCTCCTTCCTCTCGGTACGTCCCGCGTCGTCGTGCGCGGCGCCCGCGCCCGCCGTGCTGGCGCGGATGACGAGCCGGGGCGGCACGGTGACCACCCGCGGCTCGCGGTCGCCGCCCTGCAGCCGGTCGAGCAGCAGCTCGGCGGCGGCCTTGCCGCGCTCGGCCGACCCGAGCGAGACGCTGGTCAGCGCCGGCCACGAGGCCGCCGCCAGGTCGGTGTCGTCCATGCCGACCACCGCCACGTCGGCGGGCACCCGCTTGCCCGCCGCGCGCAGCACGTCGAGCGCGCCGAGCGCGATCAGGTCGTTGGCGCACATCAGCGCGTCCACGTCGGGAACCCTGTCGAGCAGCTCCGCCACCGCGCGGCCCCCTTCCGCGCGGTAGAAGTCGCCGATCCGCACGAGGTCCTCGTCGTAGGGCAGGCCGAGGTCGGCGAGCGCCTCGCGGTACGCGGCGCCGCGGGCCGCGCCCGGCACGGTGTCGAGCGGGCCGTTGATCATGCCGATCCTGCGGCGGCCGAGCGCGTAGAGGTGGTCGATCGCCAGCCGCACGCCGGTGCGGGAGTCGGCGCGCACGTTGTCGGCCCGCGTGCCCTCCGGCACCGAACCGATGATCACGACGGGCGCCCTGGCCGCGGCCAGCATCTCGAGGTGCTGCTCGGTGACCCGCAGCGGGCTCATGATCAGGCCGTCCACGTAACGTTCGCCGAGGCTGTGCAGTACGTCGATCTCGTCGGCCACGACGGCGTCGGTGGAGTGCAGCACGAGCCGGTAGCCCGCCGCCTTCAGCACCGGCTGGATCTCGCGGAGCATGGCCAGGTAGGCGGGGTTGCCCACGTCGGCCATGGCGAAGGCCACCTGGTGGGTGCGGCGCGACTTGAGCGACCTGGCGACGGCGTTGCGCACGTAGCCGAGCTCGTCGGCGGCGGCCATCACCTTGCGCACGGTCTCCTGCCTGGTCGGCAGGCCGTTGAGAACCCGCGAGACCGAGGCGATCGAGACGCCGGCGCGCTCGGCGATCGTGTTGATCGTGGGTCCGTCGGCCACGGTTGTCCTTCCCGGTGGAGTAAACGTTTACGACCCGATTGCTGTAAACGTTTACCGCGTGGGCCACATGAAACCGGCACGCAACCCGCAGGTCAAGTCACGATCGCATAACACCAGGTCAGCCGCCATCCTGGCAAATCCGCGACAACCGGCGCGCCAAGCCCGGGCGCGCCCCGGCAGCACGCCGGACGAACGACGGATGAGCGGATGAGGCCGGCAGAGACGGAGAGGACGGGGCGCCGCGCGAGGTCAGTCCCGGGCGGGTTCGGGTTCGGGCCCGCGCGCGACGACCCCTTCCCTGCGGGGCTCCGCTCCGGAGATCCTGAGCAGCGACCGGATCGCGGGCGCGCCGGTGAGCGCCACCACGGCGGCCAGGACCGTCGGGATGACGAGCGCGACCGGCAGCGAGGACGCCTCGGCCACGTAGCCGAGCACGGCGGGCCCCAGCAGCAGTCCGCTGTAGCCGAACGCGGTCACCATGGCCAGCGCCCGTCCCACCCGGTCGCCGACCGCTCCGACCGCGCTGAACAGCACCGGCACCACCGTGGCCAGGCCCACCCCGGCCAGCGCCCAGCCGGTCCAGGCGCAGACCACCTGGAGCGGCTCGCCGACGGCGGGCGAGAGGAGGATCAGCACGTAGCCGACGGTGGCGAAGAGCCCGGCGAACTGGATGGTGCGCACGGAGCCGAGCCTGGCCCTGATCGGGTCGCCCAGCAGCCGGACGGTCGTCATGGCCACGGAGAAGACCGTGTACGCCAGCGGCGCCATGGCGGGGTCGGTCTCCAGCACCGTACGGGCGTGCAACGCGGCCCAGTCGATGGCCGCGCCCTCGCTCAGGTGCCCGGCGAAGGCCGCCAGCCCGAGCATCGCGATGAGTCCCCACTTCAGCCCGGCGCCCTTCTGGGCCCCCGGCTCCGGCGATGCGTGCCCGGGCTCGTCGGGCAGCAGCAACCGGGCCGCGGGCACGTACAGGAACGGCACGACCAGGGCCGCCGCGATCAGCAGCCACTGGGCGTCCAGCCCGGCCTGCAGGACGAGCGCGGTGAGCCCGCCCCCGGCGGCGCCGCCGAGGCTCCACGTGCCGTGGAAGGCCGAGATGATCGGCCGGCCGTAGCGGCGTTCGACTTCGACGGAGTGGGCGTTCATGGAGACCTCGGTCACCCCGAGCCCGATGCCGAACACGACCGCCAGCACCACCAGGGCCTCGTACGAGGGCGCCAGCGCCGGGCCGAGCAGGACCAGCGCCGAGAACGGCCCGGCGAACCAGCACACCCGCCTGCTGGACCACCTGTCCACCAGGGACCCGGCCACCAGCATCGACACCAGCGCACCGCCGGAGATCAGCAGCAGGATGCCGCCCAGCCGGGCGAAGCCGAGGTCGAGCCGGTCGTTCAGGGACGGCAGCCCGGCCGCCCAGAGACCCATCACAAAACCGCAGAGGATGAAGAATCCGAAAACTCCGGCACGAGCGCGTCTGGCTTCAACGAGGCTTTTGTTCACGGCTAGAGCATAAACTGTGTTCGTGAATGGAGCCACGACGAGCGGCGAACTTCGTGCGCACAACCGTGTGCGGCTGCTGCGCGCCGTACACGACTGCGGGGCCACCAGCACCCGATCGCGCCTGACCCGCGACCTGGGGCTGGCGAGGGGGACGGCGTCGGTGCTCGTCGCCGGGCTGGCCGACGACGAGCTGCTGCACGAGGAACCGGCCCCCGAGCACGCGCGGGGACGGCCGACCCAGGTGCCGGGCCCTCACCCGCGCGGGCCGCTGGCGCTGGCGGCGGACGTGCGCGAGGACGCGTGGGAGCTGGCGGCGTGCGAGCTGGGCGGCCGGGTCACCGTCCTGGACGTGCGCCCGCACGACGGCACGCCGCAGGGCGCGCTCGCTCCGCTGGGCGAGGCCGTCGCCGCCCACACGTCCCGGCTCGGCCACCGGGTCGTCGGCGTAGGTGTCGCCCTGGCGGGGCCGGTGCGCTTCGGCGGGCTGGTGGACATCGCCCACCTCGGATGGCGCTCGGTGAACGTCCCCGCCCTCCTCGGACTGTCCCGCTCCCCCGGTGACGCCCCGCGGGAGGGCGCGGGTGAGGTGACGGTCGGGAACGACACCGCGTTCGCGGCGCTGGCGGAGGCGCGGCGCGGGCGGTTGCGAGGGGTGCGGGTGGGGCTGCACCTGCATGTGGACTTCGACCTGGGCGGCGTGCTGGTCGTCGAGGGGCGCCCGCTGGGCGGGGCGAGCGGCACCGGCGCCGAGTTCGGGCACATGCCGCTGGACGGCGGCGACCGGCCCTGCATGTGCGGGGCGATCGGCTGCTGGGGCATGGACGTCGGCGCGAACGCGCTGCTGCGCCACGTCGGCATGGAGCACGGCGGCGGCCGGGGACGCGAGCAGGCCGAACGCGTGCTGGCCACGAGCGAGGAGGCGGTGGCGGCCGGCGCCGCCGCGCTCGGCCGCGGGATCGCCGCCCTGGTGAACGCCCACGATCCGGAGGTGGTGACCCTGTCGGGCCACGGCGTGGAGCTGGCGGAGCGCGCGGGCGGGACGCTGCTGCGGGCCTGCGAGCCCCGCCTCATGGCGATCCGCCGCGACCCCCCGCCCAGGATCGAGGGGTCGGCTCTGGGCTGGCGCGGGGCTCTGCTGGGCGCCATGGAGTCGGTCTTCGACGCTTTCCTGACCCCCGAAGGGCTCGAAAGATGGCGGGAAAACCACCCTGACCAGGGTCGCGACACGCCCGAAAGGCGAAATGTGACGCATTCCACCCCGCAGGGGGACAAGCCGCTATAGCGCCCTCCGCATCCGAACACGTTTGCGATCTTGTACGGCCCCCGCCGGCCGGCGGTACGGCTGCGATGACCCCCCGAGCCCGACCCCCGAGAGCCGGGCGGCGGAACCCGTGAATCTGGAGCTCGCGCCCCCATGACGGAGGCGGCCACGACGCGGGCGTTCCGGGCGTGCGCGGCCGTCCCCGGAGCGCTCGCGGACACGGGCGATGTCCGGCGTCTTCCCAGCGTATGAAGGGTGCGGAGGTGCGCTCGCGCCGGGCAGGGCGCGCCCCTCGGCCGCTCCGCCCGGGACGACCGCGGACCCGGCGAGGCCGGCGGCCCGCGGCACCACGCTCGCGGGGCCGGCCGGGGCCCGGTCCGGCCACCGCTGAGGTCGCACCCGCTCTATGAGGGCTACGGTGTGGGAGAACACGTGGTCGGCGGCATGGGGGCCGGCGAAGGCCCGGTCACGCGGCACGTGGCGCGCACGGAAGTGGCCGCGACGGGGTGGCCGACACGTTGAGCCGGGCGCTTTCCGCAACACGAACCGCTGGTATCCGCCATGATTAGCCACTGCACCACGGGTAACAGAACCCGAACCTAAACTCCCCGAGGAGAGAACAGAGATGGCACTTCCCACCCTCACCCCCGAGCAGCGTCAAGCGGCTCTGGCCAAGGCGGCCGAGGCGCGTGCCGCACGCACCGCCCTGCTGGCCAAGGTCAAGGCCGGTGAGCTGACGTTCGCCCAGCTGCTTGAGCGCGACGACGACATCGCGAAGAAGATCAAGGTCTCCCAGGCGCTGCGCGCCGTCAAGGGCGTGGGTCCGGCCAAGGCCACCGCGCTGATGGAGGAGGCGGGCGTCGACGAGAAGCGCCGTCTCGGCGGCCTGGGCGCCCAGCAGCGCAAGAAGCTGGTCGACGCGCTCGGCTGACCCCGAGCGGCCAGGTCCGCGCGCAGCGCCGCGCGGACCGGCCAGCCACCCCTCAGCGCGGCCGAGGAGGGACCGGAGAGCGGAGCCGCCCCCGCTCGCCGGCGGGCCGGGGCCGGGGGTGCGGGCGAACCGCCAACGACATGAGGGTCAGGACCGCAGGTAGGTCAGCACAGCGAGCACCCGGCGATGCTGGTCGCTGTCCTCCGCGTAGAGGCCGAGCTTGCTGAAGATGCTTCTGATGTGCTTCTCCACGGCCCCGTCGCTGATCACGAGCTGCCGCCCGATGGCCGGATTCGACTTCCCCTCGGCCATCAACCCGAGCACCTCACGCTCACGCGGCGTGAGCTGCGCCAGCGGGTCGTCCTTGCGCCTGCGTACCATCAGCTGGGACACCACCTGCGGATCGAACACGGTGCCGCCGGCGGCCACCCGCCGCAGGCCCTCGAGAAACTCGTCGACGTCGACGACGCGGTCCTTCAGCAGGTAGCCCACCGCGCCCCGGGCGTCGGCCAGCAGGTCGTCGGCGTAGGAGACCTCGACATACTGCGACAGGATGAGCACGGGCGCGCCCGGCACCCTGCGCCGCGCCTCGACGGCCGCCCTGAGCCCCTCGTCGGTGAACGACGGCGGCATGCGCACGTCGACCACCGACACGTCGGGCTTGTGCCCGGCGACGGCCTCGACGAGGCCGGGGCCGTCACCGACGGCCGCCACCACCTCGCAGCCGAACTCTTCGAGCAGCCTGACCAGGCCCTCCCTGATCAGGACCGCGTCATCGGCCACGACTACCCGCACGGCACCTCCGCCACGATCGTTGTCGGCCCGCCGTCGGGTGACTGGATCGACAGCTCCCCGTCGACGGCGCGGAGCCGGTCGGCCAGCCCGGCGAGACCGTGTCCCTTGGCGATGCTCGCACCGCCGACACCATCATCCCCGATCGTGAGCATCAGGCCGTCACCGATGCGGACGAGCTGGACCGTGCAGACGGTGGCGCGGCTGTGCTTGGCCACGTTCGTGAGGGCCTCTGCGCAGACGAAGTAGACGGCGTTCTCGACCGACGCCTGATAGCGCTCGACCGTCTGCACGTCCAGGTCCACCGGGATCGTGCAGCGCCCGGCCAGGGCGGCGAGCGCGGGCGCGAGACCGCGGTCCGACAGGACGGGCGGGGCGATGCCGCGCGAGAGCGCGCGCAACTCGTCGAGCGTCTCGCGGGTGGCGCCGATCGCCGACTTGAGCGTGACCTGCGCCGCCTCGGGGTCCTTGGCCATCTGCCGCTGCGCCCTGGACAGCTCCATGGCCAGCGAGACCAGCCGCTGCTGCGGGCCGTCGTGGATGTCGCGCTCCAGCTTGCGCAGCGCGTTGGCCTCGGCGGAGACGGCCGCGGCGCGCCCTTCGGCCAGGTCGTCGATGCGCTCGTGCAGCTCGGCCACGCCGGTCAGCAGCGCCCTGCCGAGCCCGGCCCGCAGCAGCGCGGCCCCGCGCACCATGAAGGGCAGGAGCACCGCGAAGACCAGGCCGATGCCTACGTGGAAGGCCGCGTTGACGACGTAGCCGTCGCCGAGGCCGAGCAGCTCCGGCAGCTCCGTGTTGCCGGGGATCCGCATGGTGATGATGCCGTACAGCGGCCAGGTCAGCCCCGCCAGGGGGATCGCCCAGAAGACGACCGTCAGCACGAACGCCACGATGGCGAACGGCAGGCTGATGATGCCGTGCAGCAGATCGAGCCAGGACTGCCCGCTGGTCAGCGGGTTGACCAGCCGGCGGAACCAGCCCGCGCCGGGCGGGGCCGGCTTGTAGCGGGGCCGCACCGGAGGGCGCTTGAGCACGTCCGACAGCCAGCCGCGCTCCGCGTCGGCGAATCCCCGCGCCATCAGCAGCGTGCCGGCCAGGAGCGGCACGCCGAGCCACACGACCAGGGTGCCCGTGCCGGCGGCGAAGCCGGCGACCATGAGCACGAAACCTATGACGGTCGTGGGGAAGCCCACCAGCGTGTAACGGGTGTCGAGAAGGACACGCCTCATCAGGGAGCGCATGGCCTCAACCGTATTTCGTCCCGTCGTCCCGGACGAGCGGGTGCACCGGTGTGCGGGGGTAGGGCCAGCCCTACCGGAGCCGGTGGTGCGATCTTGACCTCGACAGGGTGGGCGGCGGCAATGTGCGCGGGCGCCCGCGACGGAAGCCTTGGGTCATCCGTCCCCTGCGAATCGAGGCGCCCCCATGACCGTCCTGCTGGACCGCCCCACCGCCGCGGCCACGACCACAGGGCCGCGCCGCACGGCAGCCGTGCGCGCGACGCGGGATCCGTTCATCGACCTGCTGCGCGTGTTCGGCATGGCGCTCATCGTCCTGCAGCACTGGACCATCCCGGTGCTGTCGTACGACGGGGTCCGGCTGACCACGGGCAACGCGCTGTCCACGCCCGGCGTGTGGGTGGTGACCTGGATCAGCCAGGTGATGCCGCTGGTGTTCTTCGCGGGCGGCGCCGCGAACGCGATCGGCTTCGGGCGGACCGGCAAGAGCGCGCCGCGGTGGCTGGCGGAGCGGCTGCGCCGGCTGGCCTGGCCGCTCCTGCCGCTCGCCGCGGTGTGGATCCCGCTGCCGCACATCCTGCTCACGCTGGGCGTGCCCCCGCAGCCGCTCGACGTGGGCGCGAAGCTGACCGGGCAGCTGCTGTGGTTCCTGGCCGTCTACCTGATCGCCGTCACGGCCACCCCGTACGCTCTGCGCCTGCACCAGAGGTACGGCCTGTGGGTCCCCGCCGGGCTGGCGGCCGGGGCGGTGCTGACCGACGTGGCACGCTTCTCCACCGGGGTCGAGACCGTGGGCTACCTGAACATCGTGTTCGTCTGGCTGGCCGTGCACCAGCTCGGCTTCCTCTACGCCGAGGGCCGGCTGCGCCACGCCTGGGCGCTGGCGGCGGGGGGCTTCGGGGCGGCGGCGCTCCTGGTGGCGTACGGCCCCTACCCGGGCAGCATGATCGGGCTGCCCGGCGCCGAGATGTCGAACATGGCCCCGCCCACCCTCGCCATGCTGGCCGTCTCCGCCGGGCAGATCGGGCTGGCCGTGCTGCTGCGGCCGTGGTTGCTGCGGCTGCGCACGGGCCGGCTGCTGGACTGGGCGGGGCCGCGGATCATGACGGTGTACCTGTGGCACATGCCGGCCCTGTTCGCCGTCACCGGCGTCGTGGTGGTCCTGCTGGGCGTCGAGACGCCGGCGCCGGGCAGCGCACTCTGGTTCGCCGGATGGCCGCTCTGGTTCGGGCTGCTGTGCCTGGTGTTGTGGCCGCTGCTGAAGGGGTTCGCCCGGTTCGAGACGCCGCCCGCGCTGCCGTACGGCAAGGAGGGCTGGGGCACGGCGCTGGGGGCGACCGCGATGGTCGGCGCGGGGGTGCTGACCCTCACCGTGGGCGGCTTCGCCCCCGGCGGCGGGCCGTTCCTCGCGGTGATCGCGCTGCTCGGCGGGCTGCTGATGACGGCGCCGCGCGCCGGGGCGTGAGGTCGGGGAAACACCGGCGTAATGCGCCGGTGCGCAGAATGGGGGGCATGACGAAGGTCCGAGCCCTCGCCGGCGCCGATCTGCCCGCCGTCGCCGCCATCTACGCGCACTACGTGACGGGCAGCGTGGCCACGTTCGACGAGAGGCCGCCGTCGCTGGACGACTGGCGGGCGAAGGCGGCCGGCGTCACGCGGGCCGGGCTGCCGTTCCTGGTGGCCGACGTGGACGGCGTGATCGCCGGCTACGCCTACCTCGCCCAGTACCGTCCCAAGCCCGCCTACCGGCACACCGTCGAGGACACCATCTATCTCGCGCCCGGCATGACCGGGCGCGGGCTCGGCCGGCTGCTGCTCGGCGAGCTGATGGACGCGGCGCGCCGGACGCACGCCCGCCGGGTCGTGGCGGTGATCGCCGACTCGGGCGACCCGTCGTCGGCGCGGCTTCACGAGGCGTACGGCTTCGCCCAGGCCGGCCGGCTGAGGGCCGTGGGCTTCAAGCACGGGCGCTGGATCGACACGGTCCTGTTCCAGCTCGACCTGGAGGTTTGACCTGATCGGGGCGGAGCCGGTTCGACCATCGGGCAAACTTCGGCAGGATAGAGGGTGTGAGCCTACTCGTTGACCGCCTGCCAGATGACATCGACGCCGATCCCGACGCCATCTTCGACGCTTTCGTCGCCTGGAACGCCGAGCGGGGGCTCACCCTCTATCCCGCCCAGGAGGAGGCGCTCATCGAGGTCGTCTCCGGCAGCAACCTGATCCTGGCCACGCCGACGGGTTCGGGCAAGTCGCTGGTGGCCGCCGGCGCCCACTTCGCCGCGCTGACGCGTGACGTGCGCACGTTCTACACCGCGCCGATCAAGGCGCTGGTGTCGGAGAAGTTCTTCGACCTGTGCGCCGTCTTCGGCACCGAGAACGTCGGCATGATGACCGGCGACGCGAGCGTCAACGCGGGCGCGCCCATCATCTGCTGCACGGCCGAGATCCTGGCCAACGTGGCGCTGCGCGACGGGGCCGCGGCCGACATCGGCCAGGTCGTCATGGACGAGTTCCACTTCTACGCCGAGCCCGACCGCGGGTGGGCCTGGCAGGTGCCGCTGCTGGAGCTGCCCAACGTGCAGTTCGTCCTGATGTCGGCGACGCTCGGCGACGTGTCGATGTTCGAGCGCGACCTGACCCGGCGCACCGGGCGGCCCACGTCCGTGGTCAAGCACTCGGAGCGGCCGGTGCCGCTCGTCTACTCCTACCGGATGACCCCGCTGCACGAGACGCTGGAGGAGATGCTCAGCACCGGCCAGGCGCCGGTCTACGTCGTGCACTTCACGCAGGCTGCGGCCATGGAACGCGCCCAGGCCCTGATGTCGATCAACATGGCGACGAAGGCCGAGAAGGAGGCCATCGCCTCGATGATCGGCGGTTTCCGGTTCACCACCCGGTTCGGGCGCGCCCTGTCGCGGCTGGTCCGCCACGGCATCGGCGTTCACCACGCCGGCATGTTGCCGAAATACCGGCGGCTGGTGGAGCGGCTCGCGCAGGCGGGGCTGCTGAAGGTCATCTGCGGCACCGACACGCTCGGCGTCGGCGTCAACGTGCCGATCAGGACGGTGTTGTTCACGGCGCTGTCGAAGTACGACGGCAACAAGGTGCGCCGGCTGCGCGCCCGCGAGTTCCACCAGATCGCCGGGCGGGCCGGCCGGGCGGGCTTCGACACGATCGGCTACGTCGCCTGCCAGGCTCCCGAGCACGACATCGAGAACGCCAAGGCGCTGGCCAAGATCGGCGACGACCCCAAGAGGCGGCGCGGCTATGCTCGCAAGAAGCCGCCGGAGGGCTTCGTGGGCTGGAGTGAGGACACGTTCGTCAAGCTCCAGGAGGCCGAGCCCGAGCCTCTCAACTCGCGGTTCAAGGTCAGCAACGCCATGCTGCTCGCGGTGATCAACCGGCCGGGCGACTGCTTCCAGGCGATGAAGCACCTGCTGACCGACAACCACGAAGACCGCAGGTGGCAGCGGCGGCACATCAGCCAGGCCATCGCGATCTACCGGTCGCTGCTGGCCGGCGGCATCGTGGAGCAGTTCGCCGAGCCCGACGAGCAGGGCAGGCGGGCCCGGCTCACGATCGAGCTGCAGGAGGACTTCGCGCTCAACCAGGCGCTGTCGACGTTCGCGCTGGCCGCGTTCGACCTGCTCGACCGCGAGTCGCCGGCCTACGCGCTCGACGTGGTGTCGATCGTGGAGTCGATTCTCGACGACCCGCGCCAGATTCTGTCCGCCCAGCTCAAGAAGGCCAGGGGCGAGGCCGTCGCGCAGATGAAGGCCGACGGCGTCGAATACGAGGAGCGGATGGAGCACCTGGCCGAGGTCATGTATCCGATGCCGCTGGACGACCTGCTGCTCGGGGCGTACGAAACCTACCGGCGCGGGCATCCGTGGGTCGGCGACTACACCGTCAGCCCGAAGTCCGTGGTGCGCGACATGTACGAGCGGGCCATGACGTTCGCCGAGTACATCCAGTTCTACGAGCTGGCCCGGTCCGAGGGCACGGTGCTGCGCTACCTGGCCGACGCCTACCGCACGTTGTCGCGCACGGTGCCGGAGCATCTCAAGACCGACGACCTGGTCGACCTGATCGAGTGGCTCGGCGAGCTCGTCCGCCAGGTCGACTCCTCGCTGATCGACGAGTGGGAGAAGCTGACCAACCCGGCCGAGGTGCTGGAGCAGAAGGACCAGCTGGAGGCCAAGGTGCGCCCGGTCACCGCCAACCCGCGGGCGTTCCGGGTGCTGGTGCGCAACGCCATGTTCCGGCTGGTCGAGCTCTGCGCCGTCGAGAAGGAGGACGAGCTGGAGGAGCTCGCCCCCGACGTCGACTGGGGCGCGGCGCTGGACGCGTACTACGACGACCACGAGGAGATCCTCACCGACGCCGACGCCCGGGGGCCCGCGCTGCTGCGGATCGAGGAGGAGAGCGGGTTGTGGAAGGTCCGCCAGACGGTCAGGGATCCGGCCGGCGACGGTGACTGGGGCATCGACGCCCAGGTCGACCTGGCCGCCTCCGACGAGGAGGGGCGGGCCGTGCTCCACGTGATCGGGCTCAACCGGCTCTGAGATCCCTGGAGAAGCGACAAGCCCTGTGCCGGAACGGACTGGCAAGGGCGCCCCGGCACAGGCCTGTCGATTAAGTGTCCGGCTCGGAGCGTTGAGGTCGTGTCATGACCATGTCTCAAGATCGAGACATTTCGTGACATTTACGGTTACAAAGAGTCAAGAAAGCCTCGCGTCGATCATAGGACAAAATGGGTGAGGTGAACGACCCCGACCTCCGGCGCGTCCTCGGGCTGCTCTCCCAGGACGACACCCTGCGCGCCTTCTCCGCCCTGGTGCTCGGCCTCCCCGGCGACCCGTCCCCCAAGGCACTGCACAGGCTGGCCACCGGCGGCCTGGCCGCCCGTGACGACGACGGCACGTGGCGGGCCACGCCCGAGCGGTTCCGCGAGCTGCTGCGCGCCCACGCGCAGTCGGCCGACGAGCCGGCCGGGGAACTCGGCGCGGAGGAGCGGGTGTTGCGGACGTTCCTGGTCGGCGGGCGGCTGACGACCACGACGATGCGCCGCGACAAGCGGCTCGTCGTCCTCCGGTACATCGTGCGGGTGTTCGAGCCGGGAGTGCGCTATCCGGAGAAGGACGTGAACGTGGCGCTGCGGGCCTTCCACGACGACCACGCGGCGCTGCGGCGGTACCTCGTGGACGAGGGGCTGCTGTCGAGAGAGGACAACGTCTACTGGCGCAGCGGCGGCCCTGTCGACGTCTGACGAGCCTCCGACCACTTGCGCGCGGGTGCGCCCTCAGACGGGCGCTTCCGTCAGGCGGGCGCGCAGGACGGGCAGGTCCGCCGGGGGCAGGCCGCCGTCCAGCAGGTACGCCTCCGCTCCCCCGTACCGGTCGCGCAGGTGGGCGAGCGTGGCGGTCATCGTGGCGGCCGTCACCTCGGCGAAGAGCCGGCGTGACCGCGCCCGCGCCGCCTCGCCGGGCAGGGCGGCGAGGTGCTCGCCGTGGCGCAGGCAGGCGGCGGTGAGTTGCATGCGCATGCCGGAGGTGCGCGCGTCCACGCTGGGTGACGAGTGCGTGGTGATGGGAGCGATCGACTACGCCGTCGACCACCTGGACGACCGGCTGTTCACTCCCGACAGGGGACCGCTCCCGGTCAGCCGCTAACGTCGCGCAGGCGGGCGCGATAGTCGCGGGGCGGCATCCCGTACTCCTTGCTGAAGGCCCTGCTGAAATGGAAAGGGCTGACGAAACCGCACGCCACCGCCACCTGGCCGACGTCCATGTCGGTCACCTCCAGCAGGCTCGCGGCGTGGCCGGCCCGCGCCCGGCGTACCACCCGCATGGGGGTCTGACCGGTCTCCTCGGCGAACAGGTGGGCGAAGCGGGAGGGCGAGAGCGCCACGGCGCGGGCCAGCGAGGCCACCGTATGCGGGGCGCCGGGCTCGGCCGCGATGATCGCCAGGGCCCGGCGTACACGGTCGTCGCCCTCCTCGCCCGTCCGCGTGGCCTCAGGGCGCGCGGACGCGGTGGCCAGCACCAGCACCTCCTCGACGGCGCCGAGCACCAGCTCCCGCGCGGGCCCGCCCACGGCGAGCGCCGGAACCCGCGCCTCGACCGGCGCCGTGCGCGCGAGCCCGGGCGTCCAGCGCGCGTCCTGGAGCGCCCGCTGGAACGCCAGATCGACGCGCTCGTGCACGGACGGCGGCACCCCGGCGACCAGGTGGCAACCGTCGCCCTCGGCGTACGGCGCCAGCCACGCCGCCCAGCCCGGCCGCGGCTGGAAGTGCACCCACCAGAACCGCCACCGCTCCGCGCCCGCCCGCACCCGGTAGTGCTGCGCCACCCCGGAGCCCAGCACCGCCAGATCCCCAGCCCTCACCGCGAACGACGTGCCGCCCTGCTCGACCAGCCCCTCCCCCGCCTCCGTCCACAACAGCAGCCAGCTGGGCGACCCTGCCGGGCGGCGCGTCGCGTAGCCGGGCGCCTTGTCGTAGTGGCCCACGATCAACAGCTCGGCAGCAGGAACAGACAGGTCCTCAGCGGTCACAGGCATACCGTCGCACGACCGTGCTCCCTAGCGTGAGACCCATGAGGCTCAACGACTTCCACGACCAGGGGTTCATGCTGGCGCCCGCCCTCCTGTCGCAGGACGAGGTGGCCGAGCTGCGCGAGGAGTTCATGGCGCTGCACGCCAGGGGGCCGATCCCCGGGCACTTCGCCCCGCAGCCGCAGGAGCCCGGCCGGCCGTACGACATCCTGCGCGAGTATCCGCGCATCATGCACCCGCACCAGGTGAACGACGTGGCCCTGCGCTTCCTGCTCGACGCGCGCATCGCCGCGATACTCCGCGACCTCCTCGGCGAGGAGCCGATAGCAGCCCAGAGCATGTTCTACTTCAAGCCGCCGGGCGCCAGGGGCCAGGCCATGCACCAGGACAACTTCTACCTCCGCGTCGAGCCGGGCACCTGCGTGGCCGCCTGGGTGGCGCTCGACCGGGTGGACCGGGCGAACGGCGGCCTGGAGGTGGTGCCGGGGACGCACCTGATGGACCTGTTCTGCCCGGAGGAGGCCGACCAGGGCGCGTCGTTCACCAGGGAGTACGTGCCGCCGCCACCCGGCCTCGAACGGGTGCCCGTCGACATGGACCCCGGCGACGTGCTGTTCTTCAACGGCAGCCTGGTGCACGGCTCGGAGCCCAACACCACGAGCGACCGGTTCAGGCGCAGCTTCATCTGCCACTACACGGGCCGCTCGGCCGAGCGCATCGCGGAGTATTACCCGACGCTCACGATGTCGGGCGAGCGTGTCCGGCTGGAGCCGGCCGTCGGCGGCGGCCCCTGCGGCACCGAGATCACCGGCCCGCACTGAGCGCGTCAGCCGCCGGAGACGTCCGACTCGGCCGCCTCCGGCACCACGCAGTCCCACGGATCGTCCAGCCACCCGTCCGGCAGCAGCACCTTGGACCGCTCGCCCGACTTGCCGCGCGGGGTGTCGGTGTTGGGCGGCCACGGCTGGTCGTGATCCAGCTTGGCCAGCCCTTCGCGCAGCCCGTCGAGCGATTCGGCTGTGGCCAGCTCACGCCGCAGCTCGCTCCCGACCGTGAACCCCTTCAGATACCACCCGACGTGCTTGCGGAAGTCGGCCACCGCGTAGCGCTCGATGTCGAAACACCCGGTCAGCCCCTCGGCGTGCCTGGCCATCGTCTCGGCCACCTCGCCGAGCACCGGCCTGGCCCGCTCGGGGCTGCCGTTGAACGCGTTCTCCAGATCTCTGAACAACCACGGCCGGCCGAGGCACCCGCGCCCGACCACCACGCCGTCGCAGCCCGTGCGCGCCACCATCCGCAGCGCGTCGTCGGCCGACCAGATGTCGCCGTTGCCCAGCACGGGGATCTCCGGCACGGCCTCCTTGAGCCGCGCGATGGCCGCCCAGTCGGCCACGCCTCCGTAGTGCTGGCGGGCCGTGCGGGCGTGCAGGGCGATCGCCGCGACCCCCTCCTCGACCGCGATGCGCCCGGCGTCCAGATAGGTCAGGTGATCGTCGTCGATGCCCTTGCGCATCTTCATCGTCACGGGCAGCGGCCCGGCGTTCGCGACCGCCTCGCGCAGGATCCGCCGCAGCAGATGCCGTTTGTACGGCAATGCCGACCCGCCCCCGCGCCTGGTCACCTTGGGCACCGGGCAGCCGAAGTTGAGATCGATGTGGTCGGCGAGGTCTTCCTCGGCGATCATCCGGACCGCCCGGCCCACGATGGCGGGGTCGACGCCGTACAACTGGATGCTCCTGGGCCGCTCGGACTCCGCGAACCGGATCATCCTGAACGTCTTGGGATTGCGCTCGACCAGCGCCCGCGTCGTGATCATCTCTGACACGAACAATCCCGCGCCCTGGTCCCGGCACAACACCCGGAACGGCGCGTTGGTGATGCCCGCCATGGGCGCGAGCACCACCGGCGGCCACACTTCGATCGGCCCCATCTTCACCGTCCCAGTTGTAGCGCAGGTCGGGCCGCGAGCGGTATTCGCCCATGGGTTCGTCCACCGCGGCGGCCCCCGCGGTGGACGAGTGCCGCGACCTCAGCTAGTCCGGCGCCGCGTCAGCACTTCTTCGGGGACGTCACCTTGACGACGGTGCGCCCGAACGTGGAGAACTTCTTGTCCCCCTTCGTCTTCGGATTCACGGTGAGGCACTTGCTCTTCACCGGCTCCGGAAGACCGGCGCCGTCGACCCACGTCTGGATGGTGCGCTTCTGGTTGCAGTGGTTGTTGAAGTAGATGGTCGTCGAGATGTTCGTGCCGGTCCCCCAGGAGACGCTGAGCTTCTTCCCCTTGGGCGTCTTGCAGTCGAACTTCTTCCTTTCGACGTCCTTGGTCCCCACGTCGGGAGTGACCACCGCCTCGTCGGTGACCGCCGTGTCGTCAGGGGCGGCCGCCGCGGCGCCGGCGGAGCCCAGCGTGAGCATGGCCGCGGTGATGACGCCGGTGGCTATTCCCGTGAGCATTCGCATGGATGTCCTTCCGTCCGTGGACATGTCGGCCAGGAGCTGACTGCGCCTGTCCGAACGTCCTGCTGTGATGCGTCAGGACTTTCTATGAAGCGGGCTGTTTCCTCAGCGTTTCCGGTCGGACCAGCCGACCATGCCGGTCGCGTCATCGCGCGCCGGCCACCAGCGCGGCGGCGGCGAAAGCGCGGACCGCCGCACCCCTCACCGATAAACTGTGCACCGGCATCTTCATGCGAGGGGACACGGATGCTTCTTCGAGTGCGCCTGGTGCTGCCCGATCGGCCGGGCTCTCTGGCCCAGGTGACGAGGGTCCTGGGCGCGGCGGGGGCCGACATCACCCAGGTGACCGTGCTCGACCGGGGCGCCGGCCGGGCCGTCGACGACATCACGATCTTCAACCCGGCGGGCACGTCCAGGCAGGCGCTGGTCAAGAGCCTCGAAGGCGTCGAAGGCGTGAGGGTCGAGGGCGTCTGGACCACACGGGAGGCCCCGGGCACCTACCCCGAGCTGGAGATCCTCAAGTTCATCACCACGGCGGGCGACCGGGCGCTGACCACGCTCGTCGACTCGCTCCCCGTGTTGTTCAGCGCCGACTGGGCCGCCACGATGACGGCCGAGCAGCGAGTGGTCTACGCGAGCTGGCGCGCCCCGCAGCAGCCGCCCGCCATCCCGGCCGACGTCCCGGCCCGCCCGGTCGCCCTGACCCTCGACGACGGCCTGCACGTCATCCATGCCCCGCTGCCGCCTCTGGCGCTGTCTCTGGTGCTGGCCCGCTCCGACGGCCCCTCGTTCCACCGCATCGAGGTGCACCGCCTGACGAGGATCCTGGAGATCTTCCTCAGCCTGCCCGCGACCGAACGCGGCATGGTCCGGCTGCTGCGCGACGAAGGACCGGAAGCATCCGGTCGAAAAACCCGCTAGAGTTAACGGAGCAACGCGGAAGTGGCTCAGTGGTAGAGCATCACCTTGCCAAGGTGAGGGTCGCGGGTTCGAATCCCGTCTTCCGCTCGGAGTTTTGGGCTCGGTGGCGTGGCCGAGAGGCGAGGCAGCGGCCTGCAAAGCCGTCCACACGGGTTCAAATCCCGTCGCCACCTCCATGGACGATTAGCTCAGCGGGAGAGCGCTTCCCTGACACGGAAGAGGTCACTGGTTCAATCCCAGTATCGTCCACCAGCTCCAGCGAAACCCCGGCTTCTCGTCGAAGCCGGGGTTTCGCTCTGTGTGCCGTGGTCTTCTCCGCGGAGCCGCGCCGCCGTTCGTGCGCCTACGAGGCGCTCTGGCGGCGCACCACCAGCCAGTTGATCCCCCACAGGACCAGCCCGACGGCCAGGAGCAGGCCGGCCCGGACGTACACCTCGGCGGGCCGGCCGGTCAGCGGGCTCGCCATGATGAAGGCCAGCACGGCGCCGATCACCGGAAAGGCCGTGGGCGTGCGATAGTGGGCGTGCTCCACCCGGTCCTTGCGCAGCACGAGCACGGCCACATTGACGACCGTGAAGACGCACAGCAGCAGGAACGCGGTCGTGTCGCCGAGCCCCGCGATCTCTCCCGTCGAGATGAGCGCGATGGCCAGCGCGGTGGTGAAGATGATGCCGATCACCGGCGTACGGCGGCGCGGATCGACCCAGCCGAGGCGGCGGGGCACCACGCGTTCGTTGGCCAGGCCGTACACGAGCCGGGAGGCCATCATCATGTTGATCAGAGCCGAGTTGGCGACGGCGAAGATGGCGATCGCGGCGAAGAGCTGCGGCGGGAAGTTGAGCCCGCCGGCCTTGACCACCTCGAGCAGCGGGCCGGACGACTCCTCCAGGACCCCGGGCGCGACGAGCAGCGACGAGGTGAGGGCCACGAGGATGTAGACGACACTGGTGATC
This sequence comes from Nonomuraea sp. B5E05, assembly GCF_039880665.1. Lineage (NCBI taxonomy): Bacteria > Bacillati > Actinomycetota > Actinomycetes > Streptosporangiales > Streptosporangiaceae > Nonomuraea > Nonomuraea sp. B5E05. The sequence goes on along the minus strand of NZ_JBDPMJ010000014.1, from coordinate 10,065 downwards.
GCCACTCCGAGGAAGATCGCCCGGGGGAAGTTCCGTGAGGGGTCCTGCGTCTCCTCGGCCATGTTCACCGAGTCCTCGAACCCGACGAACGCGAAGAAGGCCAGCGCGGTGCTGCCGAGCAGGGCGTACATCAGGCCGCCCGCCTGCTCGGCGTCGATCTCGACCAGCCTGGAGGGCTCGCCCGCCCCCGTGAACACGGTGTAGACGCCGATCAGGATGATCACCAACAGGCCGGTGAGCTCGATCAGCGTGAACACGATGTTGGTCTTCACCGACTCGGAGACGCCCCGGTAGTTCAGCGCCGCGACGGCGACGATGAAGACGATGCCGACCACCACGCTCGGCAGCGTGAAGAACGCCTCCAGGTAGTCGCCGCCGATCGCGCGGGCGGCGGCGCTGGCCGAGGTGAGGCCGGAGCACATCACCGTGAACGCGACCATGAACGTGAAGAAGGGCTTCTTGAAGGCCTTCTGCGTGTAGAGCGCGGCGCCCGCCGCCCTGGGGTATTTCGTAACCAGTTCGACGTAGGACATCGCGGTGAGCAACGCGATGACGAAGCCGAACAGGAAGGGCATCCAGAGGGCGCCACCGATCTGGCCGGCCACGACGCCGGTCAACGCGTAGACGCCTGTGCCCAGGATGTCGCCGATGATGAACAGGATGAGAAGTTTGGGGCCGATAGCCCGCTTGAGGGGAACGTGGCCGGCCTCGGGTGCGGCGCTCGTCATGCAGATCTCATTCCCCGATCACGGTGTCTGACACGGGGTTCGGCTACCCCGCGCAGCCATGCCGTGACGCCGCCCGCTCACCTGCGGATGGGAACCAGGGCGGTCAGGTCGATGTCCAGGAGCGTGGGCCCTGGACGGGTCACGGCGGCGGCGAACTCCGTGTCGAATCCGGCCGCGTCCGTGATCCGGCGCGTCGCGATCCCGAACGACGCCCCGAGCGCCGCGAAGTCCGGCGTGACCAGGTCCACGTCCTCGGCCGTGCCCTCCCCCGTGCCGCGGATGATCTCGCGGAGCACGCCGTACCCCCGGTCGTTGAACAGGCACACGATCACGTGCGCTCCGGCCTGTGCGGCGGCGGCCAGTTCGCCGGCGCTCAGCATGAAGCCACCGTCCCCCTGCACCAGCACCGTCGGCGCGCCCGAGCCGGTGGCGGCGCCGATGGCGAGGGGCAGTCCCGGGCCTATGCCGGCCGCGGCGGGGCGGATCGAGGTGCGCGGCGCCAGGATCGGCAGGACGCGGTCGCCCCACACGTACGCGGGGACGGTCGCGTCACGGACCACCACGCCGTGGCGGGGCAGGTGACGGCGGATCGAGGCGCAGATGGCCTCGTGGTCGGGCCCCATCTCGGCGCTGATCCGCTCCCTGGCCGCCGCCCACGCCGCCCGTCCCTCGGCCAGGTAGCCCGACCGGTCGGGGATCGCCGCCGCGTGGTCGCGCAGCCGTTCCGCCACCTGCTCCAGGCCGCGCCGGGCGTCACCGACGAGCGCCAGCCGGGCCGGGTAGTTACGCCCGATCATCGAGGGGTCGACGTCGAGGTGGATGAGGTTGTCCGGCAACCGCAGCCGCCAGGCGTCCGTCGGGTGCATCTGGAAACGCGTGCCCACGGCCAGGACGAGATCGGCCGACTCGACGTACGACCGCAGCGGCTCCACGGTAGGGAAGGCGCCCAGGCACAGCGGGTGGTCCTCGGGCAGCGCGCCGCGTCCCTCCCGCGAGGTGACCACGGGCGTCCCGGCCGCCTCGGCGAACTCGGCCACGGACGCGCCGGAGCCGACGGCGCCGCCACCGGCCCAGATGAGGGGACGCCGCGCGGTGGCGAGCTGCCGAGCCGCCTCCTCGGCGGCCCTGTCGTCCACGGCGTCGCGGGGCGGCGACGTGACAGCCGGCGGCGGCGCGTCGGCGGGCATGCGCTGCAGGTCGATCGGGATCTCCAGGGCCGCCGGTCCGGGCCGCCCCGTGAGCACGTCGCGCGCCAGCCGGACGACCTCCGCGCCGATGTCGGCGGGGCGGCGGATCAGCGAGACGGTACGGCACACCGAGCGCAGCATGTCCGTCTGGCCCTCGGCCTCGTGGATGTAGCCGCGGCCGCGTCCCAGATGGGCGCTTTCGACCTGGCCGGTGATCAGCAGCACCCGTGAGGAGGCGAACGACGCCTCGTACAGGCCCCCCATGGCGTTCGCGGTGCCGGGGCCGGTGCTCACCAGGGCGACGCCGAGCCGCCCCGTGGCCCTGGCGTAGCCGTCGGCGGCGTGGACGGCGGCCTGCTCGTGCCGCATGCCGACGATCTCGATGCCGCCCCGTTCGCGCAGCGCGTGCAGGATGGGCAGGTTGTGGATGCTGGCGATGGCGAAGACGTGCCGGACACCGAGGACGTCGAGCGCCGCGGCGACCTGGGCGGCCCCGTTCGTCATGGCGTCACCCCGTCCGCGCTGCCGGCGCCGGGAATCACGCTCTCCACTTCCGTGCCTCCGCCTCGACGGCCTTCTCATCGAAGGAGTTGTACTGGTCGGCCAGCGAGAAGTCGAACAGCCCGCTGGACTTCACGTCGAGGGGCGAGGTGATCATGCCGTGCCGGGCGAAGGTGGCGACCGTCTTCTGCAGGGCGGCGTCGTCGATCACCCCGTACCCGCCGGACTCTCCGCGGCCGGCGGTGATGTCCAGGCGCAGCTTGAGGATGCGCACCGCCTGGGCCAGCGCCTTGTCCTCCGGCACGTCGGAGGCGGGCCTGGACTGGGGGAACTGCTTCCAGTGCAGCTTGATCGCGGCCTCGGGGTTCTCCTGCGAGAAGACCATCGCCTTGACGAAGGCGCGCGCCATCCCGGTCACCTTCTTGGGCTCGTTCTTGATGGAGTCCTTGCGCACGATCAGCGCGGAGGTGCCCGTCATGTCGTTCAGCGGCGAGGGGATGTCGCGCATGCCGGTGCCGAGCAGGTCGCCGATGACCACGTTCGGCCCGTCCCAGCCCGCGTAGGCGTCCACCTGCTTGCCGCGTAGCGCGTCGGCCGCCTGGGCGCCCAGCCCGACCGGCAGGAACGTGGCGTCCTTGGCGGGGTCTCCCCCGGCCTCCTTGATGACCCCCTTGGCGAACAGCGCCGACACCCCGGCCAGCGAGTTCGCCCCGATGGTCCTGCCCTTCAGGTCGTCGGCGGTCTTGATCGGGCTCCGCTGCGGCACCACCACGCGGAAGATGCTGCCGGTGGTCACGCCGATCACGGCGATGCTCGGATCCTTCTGGTACGCGGTGATGGCGGCGTTCAGGGACGCGTACGTCATGAAGGCCTTGCCCGTGGCGACGGACTGCACGGCCGACGGGGCGCTGTCCACGGGCTGGATCGTCACGCCCACGCCCTCGGCCTTGAAGTAGCCCATTTGGATCGGGACCGACGTGTAGGACGCGGTGGTCGCGGTCAGCGCCTTGTCCGGCACGGTGAACACGAGCTCGCCGTCGCCGGCGCCGCCGCCGCAGGCCACGAGGCCCGCTCCGAGCGCGATGACGCCCAGCAGCCGTAGTCCGAATCTGTTCATCTCAGACTCCAGGGGTTGATGATCACTTGACTCTGCGCACCAGGCGCTCGGCGAGAGACAGCACCCCGTACACCACGAGCCCGAAGGCCGACAGGGCGATCAGCATCGCGTACGTGGCCGCGACCTCGCCGGTGACCGTGTACTGCGCGATGGCGTATCCGACGCCCTCGCGCGCGGCCACGAACTCGCCGACGATCGCTCCGATGAGCGCCAGCACGGCGGCGCTGTTCAGCGCGGGGAAGATGAACGCGAGCGCGTTGGGCACGCGCAGGTAGCGCAGCTCCTGCCAGCGGCTCGCCCGCATCGCGCGGAACAGGCTGACCTCGTCCTCGCTCACCTCGGTCAGCCCGGCGATCGTGTTGGCCAGCACGGGGAAGAACGCCAGCAGGGCCGCGAGTACGACCTTGGGCGCCAGGCCGTACCCGAGCGCCGCGACGATGAGCGGCGCGATGGCGACCTTGGGAAACGTCTGCGAGATCAGAATGTACGGATAGACGGCGTTGCGAAGGATGGGGAAGAACGCGAACACCGACCCGACGAGCACGGCCGCCACCACCGCCACGACGAAGCCGAGCAGGGTCTCGTTCACGGTCGCCAGCAGGTTGGGCCACAACGTCCCATCGCCCGCCAGCCGGAACAGGACCGCGACCACCTCGCCGGGCGGGGCCAGGATCAGCGGCGACACCAGCTTCGCGGCGGCCACCGCCTGCCAGGCGCCCACGATGCCGACGAAGATCGCTATCGCGAGGATCGCGGACATGGCGCCGTCGCGCGAAGCGCCGCCGCTCTGCCCCGGCTGGGTCAGGCGGGGTTCGGTGTCGAGCCGGGTCGTCATCGGCCGCCGCCTTTCGCCTCGTCCAGGGCGGCGCGCACGTGCCGGATGGCCTCGTAGAACTCAGGCTGGTCGCGCAGCCCTCTGTCGCGCGGCCGCGACAGCCGTACGGGGATGTCGGAGTGGACCCGGCCCGGCCTGGCGCTCATCACCACGATCCGGTCCGACAGGAACACCGCCTCGGAGATGCTGTGGGTGACGAACACGACGGTCTTCGGCTCGCTCTGCCACACGCCGAGCAACTCGTCGTTGAGGTCCTCGCGGGTGAACTCGTCGAGCGCGCCGAACGGCTCGTCCATCAGCAGCAGTGACGGCCTGCCCACCAGTGAGCGGGCGATGGCCACCCGCTGCTCCATGCCGCCGGACAACTCCCGGGGATAGTGCTTCTCGAACCCGGCCAGCCCGATCATCTCCAGCAGCCCTCTGGCCCGGCGCCGGCCGTCGGGCCCGCCGTCGCCGGCGATGTCGAGCGGCAGGCACACGTTGTCCAGCACGGTACGCCAGCGCAGCAGCGTCGGTTTCTGGAACGCCACGCCGACCTGTGGCAGCGGCTCGGTCACCGGGACGCCGTCCACGGACACCGATCCCTCGGTCGGCTCCAACAGCCCCGCCATCAGCTTGAGCAGGGTCGATTTGCCACAGCCGCTCGGGCCGATCAGGGAGACGAACTCCCCCGGCTCGATGTCCAGGTCGCTGGAATCCAGCGCGCGGACCGCGGCGCTCCGGCGCGTGAACGTCTTGGAGACGCCACGCAGCGCGATGGCCGCAGGGCGGGGCGGCGCCTGCCTGCCGGTCAAGGTCGCCATGGGCTCACTCCTTCGTCGATCGGTTCGGCAGCACCTCGTGGTAGAGGCGCATCCAGTTGCCTCCCATGACCGCCGCCACGTCCGCTGCGTCGAATCCGCGCCGTGCCAGCGCCTCGGCGAGCGCGGGGAACGACCGGGTGTCGGGGAACCAGGGCAGCGGGGGCTGCTTGCCCGGGTTGGTCGCCGAGCCGGCGCCGTACTGTGTCGTCCTGGTCCACCTGCCCTGGCGCATCCACTGCAGGTCGGCGTACACGACCTTGCGGCCGAGGTCGGAGCCGACGCCGACGTGATCGACGCCCACCAGGTCCGCGGTCCTGGCCACCAACTCGGCCCAGGTGTCGGCGCTCGCGGCGTACGCGCCGCTGATGTTGCGGTAGCCGGACACGCCGAGCACGCCGCCCTTCTCGGCCAGCGCCCGCAGCAGCCCGTCGGACTTGTTGCGGGGGTGCGGCACCAGCGACGCGGGGTTCGCGTGCGTCACGGCCACCGGCTCGGCGGAGTGCTCGATCGCCTCCAGGCTGGTGCGCTCGCCGACGTGGGACAGGTCGACGACCATGCCCGCGCGGTTCATCTCCTCGACCACCTCGCGGCCGAACCTCGTCAGCCCGCCGTCCACGGGGTCGTAGCAGCTCGCGCCGACGTCGTTCTGGATGTTGTACGTGAGCTGCGCCACGCGTACGCCGAGGTCGGCGAAGAGCTCGACGTAGCCGATGCGTCCGGACAGGAACGAGCTGTTCTGGAAGCCGAGCAGCAGCGCGGTCCGGCCGTCCGCCTGGATCTCCTCGATCTCGGCGGCCGTCGTGGCGACCGCGACCAGATCCGCGTTCGCCCGCACGAGGTCGCGCCAGGCCACCAGGGAGTCCATCGACTCGATCGCGTCCTCCCAGAACCCGCACGTGACGGTGACGCAGCCGAGGCCGCCGCCGCGCAACTCCTCGAAGACCTCCCGATCGAAGGTGCTGCACTCCAGGCCATCAACAAAGATCACGGGTTGGCTCCCACGTAGTCGACGTCGGCGTTCTGGTCATCCGGGTCGAGGGTGGCCCCCGCGTGCCGCCGCGAGACGGGCGTGTCCTCGGTGAGGGCGTCGTTGGAACGGTGATGGAGCCGCCACCACAGCGCGGGGTCCACGTCCAGCCCCTGCCGCACGGCGCGCGCGAGATGCCGGGGCACGGGGTCCGCCGCCGGAGCGCGCTCGCCCACCGTCAGCCGCGGCGCGCCGTCGCCGCAGGTGACCTCGACGCCGGCGCCGTAGGGCAGGGCGGCGTGCGGGAGGACAAGGAGGAGATGGGCCGAGCGCACGCCACCGACCTCGATCTCCGCGCGACCGTGTTCGCGCTGCAGCGCCACCCCCAGGTCGAGCAGGGCGGGAGCGGCGTACGGCGCGGGCATGCCGTGGGCCTCGACCGTGACCCGCCCGCCGGACGCGGCGGTCAGGGCGGGGACGCGCCAGGATGTCGCGGCGGCTTGGGCGGAGTCGAGGAAGGCCAGACCGCCGAGGCCGAGGGCCTCCGCGTCGACGATCACCTCGCGCACGGCGGGCACGGCCCCCTTCGGCACGCCCAGCAGCAGCAGGAGACGCTCGGTCATGACCCGCGTCTCCCGCAGGCTGACGGTGAGCGGGTTCGCGGTCACACTCGCTCCCTTCGCCCGCCGGCGGCACGCGCCTTCACAGCCGCTCCCCTCGAGTGCCGGCCGGCCCGCCCGACAGCACCTCGTTGATCTCGGCGACCGCGTCGCCCAGCGCGCGGATGCCCTTCTCGTGGTCGAACCGGCTGCTCGGCCCCGCGACGCTCAGCGCCCCTACGCACCGCCGCTCGACGTCGAACACGGGGGCGGCGATCCCGAGCACGCCTTCGAGCCAGCGGCCCTCGGAGGTCGCGTACCCGCGCTCGCGCACCCGCGCCAGCTCGTCCTCGCCGGGCAGCTCGGCGCCAAGCTCCCGCAGCTCGGCGAGCTGGCGCTCGGTCGCGTAGGCCAGCAGCACCTGCCCTGACGCGCTGCGGCTGATCGGCATCCTGGCCTCGGCCCGCAGGTCCACCTGGAGCGGGCGGCCGGGTTCGATGCGCTGGATGATCGTGGCGGTGCCGCGTTCGAGTATGGCCAGGGAGACGGCCTCGCGTACGACGTCCACCAGGCGTTCCATCACCGGCAGCACACGTTCGCCCAGCCCGGCCTGGCGCAGCGCCGCCTGCCCGACGCGGGCCGGCCGCAACGTCAGCCGGTAGGTGCCGTCACCGGCCTGCTCCATCCACCCGGCGGCGACCAGGGTGACGAGCTGCTGGTGCACGGCCGCGCGGGTCAGGCCGAGCTCTCGGGCCAGCTCGGCGACGCGTACCGAGCGCTCGGCACCGGCCACCACTTCGAGCATCTTGAGGCATTTGAGCGCGGTGCTCAGCGGCTGGGTTCGCGGCGCGTTGTTCTCAGTCAAGGGTCATGTCCTCGGTGTCGGGTTCGCGGGGCTGCCACCACGGGCCTAGGTCGCCACCGGCCAGGTCGGCGCGTGTGGGAGCGCCCTGGAAGATCAGGCCGCGCAGGGTGCGGCCCAGGAAGTCCTTCGTCCGGTCGAGACCGTAGAAGGCGGCGTTGGCCAGCCGGATGACGTGCACCGGCAGGAAGTCCAGGTCGAGCATGTCCATCCGGGGCAGCGCGTACGGCAGGTCGCGCAGCGCCTGGAGCCGTTCGACCGCCGCCCGCTCCTCCGGATGGTCGAAGAGCACCCGGCCGACCCGGGTGCGCGGGTCGTAGCGGGCCATCAGCCGCGACAGCCGGCGCACGTCGCCGGGCACGTCCACCGACAGGTCGAAACCACCGGGAAACTGCTCGCGCGGCCCGGAACGCGGCTCCTCCGCGGCCCGCGACTTGTACCAGACCCGTGCCCGGCGCGCCTCGTCGGCGAGGGGCAGGTCGTGCGCCCACGCGTACGGTCCGCGCAACATCGCGCCGAACTCCCGCACCGTCATGCCCGGGTCGCCGATGAGCCGCTCGTCCACGATGAGCCGGTCGAACTCCTCGTCCACCTCGTCCGGCAGGAGCTCCATGAGCAGCGCGTTCAGGATCTCCTCGGTCTCGGGGGCCACCGTGCCCTCGACCGCCCGCCGCAGCGTCTCGAACGGGTGCGCCCCGCGCGGGCCCTCATCGCGCAGCTCGGCCGCACGCTCCCGCACCTGGCGCAGCTCGGCGGCCAACCGGGGCCCGGCGGGGAAGACTCCGTAGCGCACGGGGTCCTGCTCGCGGTGCACGATCGCGCCGTCGAGCAGGCTGACGAGCCGCGCGTACGCCGGGTCGCCGGCCGGGAAGCCGAGCCGTCTGGCCCGTGCCAGGGCGTCCTCGCGCACGCGCAGCCAGCGGTCGACCATGCGCGGATGGTTGGCGACGAACAGCACCAGGCCCAGCGCCGACCCGTTGCCCAGGCCGAGATGGCGCCGCAGCGCGGGGGCGAGCCGCGCGGCACCGGGGCGGGCGGCGCGGGCCAGGTGATCGCACAGGTCGAAGCTGAACTCGCGCATGAGGTAGGCGGTGAGCATCTGCGCGTGATACGGCGCCATCAGCGGATGGTCAGGCCCGTAGGACAGGTAGGTGCGGGTGCCGAACGTGCCGTTGGCGTCCAGCCCGGTGTTGCGCATGAGGTAGCCGACGTGGCGCAGCCGGTCGAGGCTGGGCTGCCGCCCGTCGGCCAGCGCTTCCACCGCGTGCTCGAAGGCCCGCAGGCTCCGGTTGGACCGGCACCACACGAGCGTCCCCGGCGCGGCGCGGCCCGCGTACAGTTTGGGCAGCTCCGTCCGCGTCTGCTCGATCCGCCCCGCGTCGGCCTCGCCCTCGAGCAGCGCGCCGACCATGTCCCAGCTCCGGCCGATGATCCGCGGGGTGCGGTCCACGAAGCGCGGCTCGGTGCTGAACGCCACGAACGACAGCACGCCCGCGTGCGTCTCGACCCGGTAGACGGCCGTTCCGTCGCCGCGGTCGTCCAGCTGCAGCCGCTCCGCATCGACCGTCCATCCCTTTCGCAGCATGGTCGCGACGAGCGACCGGCTGGCGCTGAAGCGGGACGGCTGCAGGGACGCCAGCCGCTCGGGGCGCATGAGGAAGGCGGGATCACGGGGTTCGATGGCGGGCGACAGGTCGCTCATAGGCCCTCGTCTTAATAATCAGGACGTCGTACGGATTATCAAGACGCTAGGGCTAAAATCGCCATTACGGCAAGACCTATATTTCGCGCACTCCATCCGTTAAGGTCCTCGTGGGCGCGCGCGACCGGCCGAAAGGCACGTGGTCGCCACGACCGCCGCGCCCCTGCCCTGGCGACCACGGGGCGCGGCGGCGGCGTGTCATGCGTCAGGCGGTGACCGCGCCGTCGGAGGCGGAGCGGACGGTAGCCACATATTTGGTCAGCACGCCGCGTTCGACCTCGCGTTCCGGCCGTTGCCAGGCGGCGCGGCGGCGTTCCAGTTCGGTCTCGGGCACCAGCAGGTCGAGGGTGGCGGCGGCGCTGTCGATGACGATCGGGTCGCCGTCGCGCACCAGCGCGATCGGCCCGCCATGGTAGGCCTCGGGGGCCACGTGCCCGATCACCAGGCCGTGCGAGACCCCACTGAAGCGCCCGTCGGTGACCAGCGCCACGGACTCCCCCAGCCCTCGGCCCACCAGTGCCCCCGTGATCGAGAGCATCTCGCGCATGCCGGGCCCGCCCGCCGGGCCCTCGTAGCGGACGATGACGACGTCGCCGGGCATGACACGCCCCTCCTGGATGGCTGTAAAGCACGCGTCCTCGGAGTCGAAGACCTTGGCGGGGCCTTCGTGGCGGAAGTCGTCCTTGCCGCCCAGTTTGAGCACGCATCCGTCGGGGGCGAGTGAGCCGCGCAGGATGGCCAGGGCGCCGCGGGCTTTGAACGGC
>NZ_JBDPMJ010000013.1:0-244275 GCF_039880665.1 Nonomuraea sp. B5E05 | reverse complement strand
TGCTTCCCCGGACGCTTCATGTGGATGAGCCGTCGCCGCATGTGGACTGGTCGGCGGGTGCGGTGGAGTTGCTGACCGAGGCCCGCCCGTGGGACGAGCTGGACCGTCCCCGCCGCGCCGCCGTGTCGTCCTTCGGCATCAGCGGCACCAACGCCCACGTGATCATCGAACAGGGCGACCCGGTCGTACCCGCCCCCGACGAGGAGTTCGACCTCCCCGCGGTGCCCTGGATCCTGTCCGCCAAGAGCCCCGAGGCGCTGGCCGGGCAGGCCGGACGGCTCGCCGCCTGGGCGACGCCCGACATCCCGGTCACCGCCGCCGGCGCCGCGCTGGCCGCCGGCCGGGCCGCGCTCGACCACCGCGCGGTGATCGTCGGCGGCGAGCGCGACGACCTGCTGGCCGGCCTGCGAGCGCTGGCCGGCGGCTCGGACGCGCCCGGCGTGCTCACCGGCAGCGGCCGGGCCGGCCGGCTCGCCCTGCTCTTCACCGGGCAGGGCAGCCAGCGGCCCGGCATGGGCAGGGAGCTCGCCGAGACGTTCCCCGTGTTCGCCGAGGCACTGGAGGAGGCGTGCGCCCTCCTCGATCCGCAACTGCCGTACCCGCTGCGCGAGGTGATGTTCACCGACCCCGGCGGCGTGCTGAACGAGACCGGGATGACGCAGCCCGCCCTGTTCGCTTTCGAGGTGGCGCTGTACCGGCTGCTGGAGTCGTTCGGCGTGCGGCCGGACGTGCTGATCGGCCACTCGGTGGGCGAGATCGCCGCCGCCCACGTGGCCGGGGTCCTCTCCCTCGCCGACGCCTGCACGCTGATCGCCACGCGGGCCCGGCTCATGGACGCGCTCCCCAAGGACGGCGCGATGCTCGCCATCGCCGCGCCGGAGGCGGACGTCCTGCCGCTGCTCGACGGGTACGAGGACCGCGCCGGCATCGCGGCGGTCAACGGCCCGGCGGCGGTGGTGGTCTCCGGTGACGAGGCGGCCGTCGCGGAGATCGAGAGCCGCGCACAGGTCCGCACCCGCCGGCTACGGGTCTCCCATGCGTTCCACTCGCCATTGATGGAGCCGATGCTCGCCGACTTCGCCGAGGCGATCAGCGGGATCGGCTTCCACGAGCCGACGATCCCCGTCATCTCGAACGTGACGGGCCGCCTGGCCGAGCCCGGGCAACTGACCGACCCTGCCTACTGGGTCGAGCACGTACGCGTCGCGGTGCGGTTCGCCGACGGCGTGGCCGCCGCCGACGCAGCCGTCCTCCTTGAGGTCGGGCCCGACGGCATCCTCACCGGCATGGCCCAGCAGGCGCTCGCCGACGGCGTCTTCATCCCCGCCGCGCGCAGGGACCGCGAGGAGGCCGGCACCTTCGTCCAGGCCCTCGGACGGCTCCACGCCGTCGGCGTCACCGTCGACTGGGACGCCTACTTCGGCGCCGCCCCCGCGCTCCACGTCGACCTGCCCACCTACGCCTTCCAGCGGCAGCGGTACTGGCTGGAGGCGCCCGGCCCCGCCGAACGGCCCACCGAGCACGTCGGGCTGTTCGAGGTCGACTGGGTCCCGGTGCCCGCCACCGGAGCTGCGCCTGCTCCTGGGCCCGCGACCGGGTCCGGCGACGTGGTGTTGCCCTGGGAGAGCCCCGCCGACGACGGTGACGAGCCCGCCCGCGCCCGCGCTGCCGTACTGCGCGTGCTGGCCGCCGTCCAGGAGCGGCTCAGCGGGAACTCGTCCGCGTCCGGCCGCCTCGTGATCGTCACCGAGGGCGCGACCGGCGACACCCCCGACCTCGCCGCCACGGCCGTGTGGGGGCTGGTCCGGTCGGTCCAGACCGAGTACCCGGACCGGTTCGTGCTCCTCGACCACGACGGCCCCACCGAAAACTCGACCGACCGCTCCACCGGCAGCGCCGCCGACGGCATCGTCGCCGCCGCGCTCGCCTACGACGAGCCCCAGCTGGCGATCAGAGCCGGCACGACCCACGTTCCCAGGCTGGCCCGGCGGGACCGGCCGGCGGGCGATTCGCCCTGGAACCCCGACGGCACGGTGCTGGTCACCGGCGGCACCGGCGCGCTGGGCCGTACCGTGACCCGGCATCTCGTCGCCACGCACGGCGTACGGAACCTCGTCCTCGTCACCCGCGACCCGCGCTCGCCCGGCGCGGCGGCGTTGGCCGCCGAGCTGGCCGAGCTCGGCGCGCACGCCGAGCTGGTCGCCTGCGACGTCACCGACAGGGACGCGCTGGCCGGGCTCGTCGGCTCCTGCGAAAACCTGACCGGCGTCGTGCACATCGCCGGCGTCCTCGACGACGGCGTCGTGCCCGCGCTGACGCCCGAACGGCTCGACACCGTGTGGCATACCAAGGCCGGGACGGCCTGGCTCCTGCACGAGCTGACCCGCGACCGCGACCTGTCCGCGTTCGTGTTGTTCTCGTCGGTCGCCGCCACCGTCGGCAGCGCCGGCCAGGCCAACTACGCCGCCGCCAACGCCTTCCTCGACGGCCTCGCCCGGCACCGCCGCGCGCTCGGCCTGCCCGCCACCGCCCTGGCCTGGGGACTGTGGGACAACTCCGCCGGCGGCATGGCCGGGACGCTCGCCACCGCCGACCTCGCCCGGTGGGCCCGGCTCGGCGTCGCCCCGATGCCGCGGGACAAGGCGCTGGAACTTCTCGACTCCGCGCTCGCAGGGAACGCCGTCACGACGGTGCCCGCCCGGCTCAGCCTGGCGGGCGTCGCCGAGCCCGCCCCGGTCATGCTGCGCGCGATGTTGCGCAAGCCGATCGAGCGCCGCGCCGCCGGCGGGCCGGACGAGGTGCCGCTGGCGCAGGCCCTGCGCGGGCAGAGCCCCGAGGAGCAGGAACGTACGCTGCTCGACCTCGTACGCGGCCAGGCGGCCCTGGTGCTCGGGCACGTGACGCCCAACGTCATCAGCGCCACGGGCGCGTTCAAGGAGGCGGGCTTCGACTCGCTGACCGCCGTCGAGCTGCGCAACCGGCTCAACACCGCCACCGGGCTGCACCTGCCCAGCTCCGTGCTGTTCGACTACCCGTCGCCGCAGGCGCTGACCGAGCACCTGCGGACCGAACTGCTCGGCGGGTCCGCCACCACCGCCACGGCGGTCCGTACGACCGGCCACGACGAGCCGATCGCGATCGTCGGCATGGCCTGCCGCTACCCCGGCGGGGTGCGCTCGCCCGAGGACCTGTGGGAGCTGGTGGCGCAGGCCCGCGACGCGGTGGGCGAGTTCCCGACCGACCGCGGCTGGGACCTGGACCGGCTCTTCGACCCCGACCCCGGCAAGCGCGGCACCACCTACACCCGGCACGGCGGCTTCCTCTACGACGCCGCCGACTTCGACGCGGCGTTCTTCGGCATCTCGCCGCGCGAGGCGCTGGCGATGGATCCGCAGCAGCGGTTGTTGCTGGAAGCCTCGTGGGAGGCCCTCGAAGACGCCGGCATCGACCCCGCCACACTGCGCGGCAGCCAGACCGGGGTGTTCACCGGCATCGCGCCCATGGAGTACGGCCCCCGCCGGTACGAGGGCGCCGACCACGTGGAGGGTTACCTCCTCACCGGCGGCCTGGCCAGCGTCGCCTCCGGGCGGGTGTCGTACACGCTGGGGTTCGAGGGCCCGGCGGTGACCGTGGACACCGCGTGCTCGTCGTCGCTGGTGGCGCTGCACCTCGCGGCGCAGGCCCTGCGGTCGGGCGAGTGCGACCTGGCGATGGCCGGGGGCGCGATGGTGATGGCCTCGCCGGGCACGTTCGTGGAGTTCTCGCGCCAGCGCGGCCTGTCCCCTGACGGCCGGTGCAAGGCGTTCTCCGCCGACGCCGACGGCACCGGCTGGAGCGAGGGCGTCGGCGTGCTGCTCGTCGAGCGGCTGTCCGACGCGCGCCGCAACGGCCACCAGGTGCTCGCGGTCATCCGGGGCAGCGCGATCAACCAGGACGGCGCCAGCAACGGCCTGGCCGCTCCCAACGGCCCGTCGCAGCAGCGGGTGATCCGGCAGGCCCTGGCCAACGCGGGCCTGTCGGCGGCGGACGTGGACGTGGTCGAGGCGCACGGCACCGGCACGAAGCTCGGCGACCCGATCGAGGCGCAGGCGCTCATCGCCACCTACGGCCAGGAGCGGCAGGACCAGCCGCTCTGGCTGGGATCGCTGAAGTCCAACCTCGGCCACGCCCAGGCCGCCGCCGGTGTCGCGGGGGTCATCAAGATGGTGATGGCCATGCGGCACGGGGTGCTTCCCCAGACGCTTCATGTGGGTGAGCCTTCCCCGCACGTGGACTGGTCGGCGGGCGCGGTCGAGCTGCTGACCGAGGCCCGCCCGTGGGAGCGGGGAGACCGCCCCCGCCGCGCCGCCGTCTCGTCCTTCGGCGTGAGCGGCACCAACGCCCATGTGATCATCGAGCAGGGCGACCCCCTCGACGAGACCGTCCACGGGGACCGGCGGCTGCCGGTGGTGCCGTGGCTGGTGTCGGCGAAGGATGTGCGGGCGTTGCGGGCGCAGGCCGGCCGGCTTGCGTCGTGGCTGGAGTCGCGGTCGTCGGTGCCGGTGTCGGATGTGGCGTGGTCGTTGGCGACGGGCCGGGCGGTGCTGGAACAGCGTGCGGTCGTCGTGGGCGGCGATCGGGACGAGCTGGTGGCCGGGTTGCGGGCGCTGGCCGGCGATCCCTCCGCTGCGATCTCGGGTGGTGGTTCCGGCGGGAAGCTGGCCCTGCTGTTCGCGGGTCAGGGCAGTCAGCGGGTGGGGATGGGGTCGGTGCTGGTTGAGCACTTCCCGGTGTTCGCGGAGGCGCTGGATGAGATCTGCCGGGTGTTCGAGCCGTTGTTGCCGCATTCGTTGCGTGAGGTGATGTTCGCCGATCCGGACGGTGTGTTGAACGAGACGGGGATGACGCAGCCTGCTCTGTTCGCCTTCGAGGTGGCGCTGTACCGGCTGATCGAGTCGTTGGGTGTGCGGGCGGATGTGCTGGTGGGGCATTCGATCGGGGAGATCGCCGCTGCTCATGTGGCGGGGGTGTTCTCGTTGGAGGATGCGTGCACGCTGGTGGCTGCTCGTGCTCGGTTGATGCAGGCGTTGCCTTCTGGTGGGGCGATGCTGGCCGTCGCGGCGCCTGAGGCGGAGGTTCTGCCGCTTTTGGCTGGTCGTGAGGACCGGGTGGGGATCGCGGCGGTGAACGGTCCGGCTGCGGTGGTGGTGTCCGGTGATGAGGCGGCGATCGCGGAGATCGAGAGCCAGGTGGAGGCGCGGACGCGCAGGTTGCGGGTCTCTCACGCTTTCCATTCGCCGTTGATGGAGCCGATGCTCGCCGACTTCGCGGAGGCGATCAGCGGGATCGGCTTCCACGAGCCGAGCCTGCCGATCGTCTCCAACGTGACGGGTCGTCTGGCCGTGCCTGGACAGCTGACCGATCCCTCGTACTGGGTGGAGCATGTGCGTGGCGCGGTGCGGTTCGGGGATGGGGTGACGGCTGCTGAAGCGACCTGCTTCTTGGAGGTGGGTCCGGATGGGGTGCTGACGGGGCTGGCGCAGCAGAGCGTTGAGGACGCGGTGTTCGTTCCGGCTGTCCGTAAGGACCGGGATGAGGTCCGCGCGCTGGTGGAAGGGCTGGGCCGGCTGCACGTCGAGGGTGTCGCCGTGGACTGGGCGGCGGTGTTGAGGCCGGGCCGGCTGGTGGATCTGCCGACGTACGCCTTCCAGCACGAGCGGTTCTGGCTGGAGTCGGGCAGGTCGGCCGGCGACGTGACGGCCGCCGGGCTGAGCGCGGTGGAGCATCCGATCCTCAGCGCCGCCGTGCCCGCACCCGACTCCGACTCGATCACCCTCACCGGGCGGCTCTCGCTGGCCGCGCTGCCCTGGCTCGCCGATCACGTGGTCAACGGCACGGTCATCCTGCCCGGCACCGCCTTCCTCGAGATCGTGTTGCGGGCCGCCGCGGAGACCGAGGACTGCGAGACGCTCTCCGAGCTGGCCATTCAGGCTCCGCTCGTCATCACGCACGAGCACCCCGTACAACTCCAGGTGGTCATCGACGGCCCGGACGACGGCGGGCGGCGCGGCGTCGCCGTGTACTCCCGCACGGAAGGCGACGCCGCATGGCAGCGGCACGCCCAGGGAACCCTCGGCCCGGTCGCCGCCGAGCCCGCTTTCGACCTCGCGCAGTGGCCGCCGCCCGGCGCGCGGCCCATCGATGTCGGCGCCCTCTACGACGACTTCGCGGTGACGGGCCTGGAGTACGGTGACGCGTTCCAGGGACTGGCGGGCGCCTGGCAGCACGACGGCACGGTCTACGCCGAGATCGCACTGCCCGAGCAGGCACAGGCGGGCGCGGAGCGGTTCGGTTTCCACCCGGCGCTGCTCGACGCCGTGCTGCACTCCATCACGCTGGGGGACCTGCTGCCGCATACCGAGCCGGGCCAGCCGTACCTGCCCTTCGCCTGGTCCGGCGTCTGCCCGCACGCGGCGGGCGGGACGGCGGCACGTGTCCGTACGACGGCGAAAGGGCCGGGCGAGCTGGCGCTGAGCGTCGCGGACCACACCGGCGCGCCCATCCTCACGGTGGACTCGCTGGTGGTCCGGCCCGTCACGACCGCCCTGCGGGCCGGGAGCATCCCGTACACGCTGGACTGGGTGACCTCGACCGCCGCCGGGCCGGAGCCGGAGCGGGTGCTGATGCTCGACGACCTGTCGTCCCTGGGCGAGGCGGTCGGACCTGACCAGGAGGTTCCTGACCTGGTTCTGGCGCCGGTCGGGTCCGGCGAGGGCCGCGACAGGACGTACGAGGTGCTCGCGCTCCTCCAGGAGTGGCTGGCCGAGGAGCGTTTCGCGCGGTCCCGGCTGGCGCTGGTGACCATCGGGGCGGTGAGCGTGACCGACGGCGAGGCGCCGGACCTGTCCACCGCGCCCGTCTGGGGACTGGTGCGCTCGGCCCAGTCCGAGCACGCCGGCCGCTTCGTCCTCGTCGACACCGACGAGCACCCCGATTCTGCGGACACGATGCTGCGTGCCTGCGCGTCCGGCGAGCCGCAGATCGCCCTGCGGCAGGGGCAGATCCACGTCCCCCGCATCGTCCCCGTGACGAGCCCGCCCGCGACCGAGCGTCCGGGTGCGGCGGCAGGCGGAACGGTGCTGCTGACCGGCGGCACAGGAGACCTCGGCGCTCTGGCCGCGCGGCGGCTGGTCACCGAGCACGGCGTACGCCACCTGCTGCTGGCCGGCCGGCGCGGCCCGGCGGCGCCCGGCGCCGGCGACCTGGTGAGCGAGCTGACCGGGCTCGGCGCGCAGGTCACCGTGGCCGCCTGCGACGTGGCGGACCGCGACGAGCTCTCCGCCCTGCTGGCGGGCATCCCCGCCGAACATCCCCTGACGGGCGTCGTGCACCTGGCCGGGATCGTGGCCGACGGCGCCGTGACCTCGCTGACGCCCGACCACGTCGACCGGGTCTTCGGGCCGAAGGCGGACGCGGCCTGGCACCTGCACGAGCTCACCCAGGACCTCGACCTGTCGTTCTTCGTGTTGTACTCGTCGGTCGCCGCCACCGTCGGCAGCGCGGGGCAGGCCAACTACGCGGCCGCCAACGCGTACCTGGACGCCCTGGCCCTGCACCGCCGGGCCCGGGGACTGCCGGCCGTCTCCCTCCAGTGGGGGCTGTGGGAGTCCGACAACGGCATGGCCGGCGCGCTCAGCCAGCTCGACGTGGCGCGGCTCAGCAGGGTCGGGCTCGCGCCGCTTCCCGTGGCGGAGGGCATGTCCCTGTTCGACGCCGCGATCGCCCTCGACAAGCCCGTGCAGATCGTGGCCCGCCTGGACACGGCCGCGCTGCGCCGCCAGGACGAGGTCCCCGCGGTCTTCCGCGCCCTGGTCAAGGCGCCGGCGCGGAAGACGGCCGCGGCCAGGCCCGCGAGCGCGCGGGCCGACAAGGGCGCGCTGCTGTCGCTCATCCGGACGAACGTCGCGCACGTGCTCGGCCACGCCAACGCCGACACCGTGGACACCGGCACCGCGTTCAAGGACCTCGGCTTCGACTCGCTGAGCTCCGTCGAGCTGCGCAATCGGCTCAACACCGCCACCGGCCTGCGGCTGCCCGCCACGCTGCTGTTCAACTTCCCCACCCCCGGCGAGCTGGCCGAGCACCTGTACGCGCAGCTCAGCGGCGCCTCCAGGGCCGAGCAGGCGACCGTGCGGACCGCGCCCGCCGACGAGCCCATCGCGATCGTCGGCATGGCCTGCCGCTATCCCGGCGGCGTGGCCTCCCCCGAGGACCTCTGGCGGCTGCTCACCCAGGCGGGCGACGCCATCACCACCTTCCCCGACAACCGTGGCTGGGACCTGGAGAGCCTGTACGATCCCGACCCCGGCCACCACGGCACCAGCTACGCCCGCGAGGGCGGCTTCCTGCACGACGCCGACCGCTTCGACCCCGGGCTCTTCGGCATCTCGCCACGCGAGGCGACCGCGATGGACCCGCAGCAGCGGCTGCTGCTCGAAACGTCGTGGGAGGCGATCGAGCGGGCCGGGATCAGCCCGAAGGCCATGCGCGGCAGCCGCACCGGCGTGTTCGCCGGCGTGATGTACCACGACTACGGCACCCGCCTGCCGCAGGCGCCGGACGGATTCGAAGGGTTCGTGCTCAACGGCAGCGCGGGCAGCATCGCCTCCGGCCGGGTCGCGTACACGTTCGGCCTGGAAGGGCCGGCGGTGACCGTGGACACGGCCTGCTCGTCGTCGCTGGTGGCGCTGCACCTGGCGGCGCAGTCGCTGCGGTCGGGCGAATGCGACCTCGCCCTCGCCGGCGGCGTGACGGTGATGGCCACGCCCAACGTCTTCGTGGAGTTCTCCCGGCAGCGCGGCCTGTCGGCCGACGGCCGGTGCAGGGCGTTCTCCGCTGACGCCGACGGCACCGGCTGGGGTGAGGGCGCGGGCATGCTGCTGGTCGAGCGGCTGTCGGACGCCCAGCGCAACGGGCACCACATCCTCGCCGTCGTACGCGGGACCGCGATCAACCAGGACGGCGCCAGCAACGGCCTGACCGCCCCGAACGGCCCCTCCCAGGAACGCGTGATCCGGCAGGCTCTGGCGAACGCCGGCTTGTCGGTCGCCGACGTGGACGTGGTGGAGGCGCACGGCACCGGCACGAAGCTCGGTGACCCGATCGAGGCGCAGGCCATTCTCGCCACGTACGGGCAGGACCGGGAGCAGCCGCTCTGGCTTGGCTCGCTGAAGTCGAACATCGGTCACACGCAGGCCGCCGCCGGTGTGGGCGGGGTCATCAAGATGGTGATGGCCATGCGGCACGGGGTGCTGCCCCAGACGCTGCACGCCGACGAGCCTTCTCCGCACGTGGACTGGTCGGCGGGCGCGGTGGAGCTGCTGACCGAGGCCCGCCCGTGGGAGCGGGGAGACCGGCCGCGCCGGGCCGGCGTCTCGTCGTTCGGCGTCAGCGGCACCAACGCGCACGTGATCGTCGAGCAGGGCCCGGCCGTTCCCGAGCCCGCCGACGCGCCCGTCCTGCCCGCCGTGCCGTGGTTGATCTCGGCTAACGACGCCGGCGCGCTGCACGAACAGGCGGGCCGGCTCGCCGCCTGGGCTTCGGCGAACGACGTCGAACCCGCCGTCGCCGGTAAGGCGCTGGTCTCCGCGCGGTCCATGCTGGAGCAGCGTGCGGTGGTGGTGGGTGTTGATCGGGACGAGTTGGTGGCCGGGTTGCGGGCGCTGGCCGGCGATCCCTCCGCTGGGATCTCGGGTGGTGGTTCTGGCGGGAAGCTGGCGTTGTTGTTCGCGGGTCAGGGCAGTCAGCGCATCGGTATGGGGGTTTCCCTCGTCGAGGCGTTCCCGGTGTTCGCGGAGGCGCTGGATGAGATCTGCCGGGTGTTCGAGCCGTTGTTGCCGCATTCGTTGCGTGAGGTGATGTTCAGCGATCCCGAGGGTGTGTTGAACGAGACGGGGATGACGCAGCCTGCTCTGTTCGCCTTCGAGGTGGCGTTGTATCGGTTGCTGGCTTCGTTGGGTGTGCGGGCGGATGTGCTGGTGGGGCATTCGATCGGGGAGATCGCCGCTGCTCATGTGGCGGGGGTGTTCTCGTTGGAGGATGCGTGCACGCTGGTGGCTGCTCGTGCTCGGTTGATGCAGGCGTTGCCTTCGGGTGGGGCGATGCTGGCCGTCGCGGCGCCTGAGGCGGAGGTTCTGCCGCTTTTGGCTGGTCGTGAGGACCGGGTGGGGATCGCGGCGGTGAACGGTCCGGCTGCGGTGGTGGTCTCTGGTGATGAGGCGGCGATCGCGGAGATCGAGAGCCGGGCGCAGGTGCGGACGCGCAGGTTGCGGGTCTCTCACGCTTTCCATTCGCCGTTGATGGAGCCGATGCTCGCCGACTTCGCCGAGGCGATCAGCGGGATCGGCTTCCACGAGCCCACGATTGCGGTCATTGCGAATGTGACGGGTTGTCTGGCCGAGCCTGGACAGCTGACCGATCCCTCGTACTGGGTCGAGCACGTACGCGGCGCGGTGCGGTTCGCGGATGGGGTGACGGCTGCTGAGGCGACCCACTTCCTGGAGGTGGGTCCGGATGGGGTGCTGACGGGGCTGGCGCAGCAGAGTGTTGAGGACGCGGTGTTCGTTCCGGCTGTCCGTAAGGACCGGGACGAGGTCCGGGCGCTGGTCGAAGGGCTGGGCCGGCTGCACGTCGAGGGCGTCACCGTGGACTGGGACGCCTACTTCGCCGGCGTCCCCACCCGGTTCGTCGACCTGCCCACCTACGCCTTCCAGCGCCGCCGGTACTGGCTCGACGCCGGCTACGCCACCGGCGACGTCGCCTCGGGCGGCGGGCTGGCGGCCGTGGACCACCCGCTGCTGACCGCCACCGTGCCCGCCCCCGGAACCGGCACCCTCACGCTCATCGGCCGCCTGTCGCTGGCCGAACAGCCGTGGCTGGCCGATCACGTGGTGGCCGGCCAGGTGATCGTGCCGGGGACGGCGCAGGTGGAGCTCGCCGTACGGGCCGGCGACGAGACCGGCTGCTCGACGCTCGACGAGCTCACCCTCCAGGCGCCGATGGTCCTGCCGGAGCGGGGGAGCCTGCATCTCCAGGTGGTGGTGACCGAGCCCGACGAAATCGGCCGCCGCCAGGTGACCATCTACTCCAGGGCGGAGGAGAGCACCGACTGGCGGCAGAACGCCCAGGGCGTGCTCACCCAGGCCGTCCCCGCGCCGGGCTTCGACCTCGCGCAGTGGCCGCCGCCCGGCGCTCGGCCCATCGACACCGGCGGCGTCTATGACGACCTGGCCGCGACCGGCATGGAGTACGGCGACACCTTCCAGTGCCTCCAGAACGTCTGGCGGGGGGACGGCGCCGTCTACGCCGAGATCGCCCTGCCGGAGACGGCCCAGGCCGAGGCCCGGCGCTTCGGGCTGCACCCGGCGCTCCTGGACGCGTCCCTCCACGCCATCCCCATGGCCGGTCTGCTGCCGCAGGCCGAGCCCGGACGGCCGTACGTCCCGTTCTCCTGGAACCAGGTGGCGCTGCACGCGGATGGCGCGGCGGTCCTGCGGGTCAGGATCGCCCCCACGGGCAACGACGGTGTGGTCGCCCTGACCATGGCCGACACCGCCGGGACGCCCGTCATGGAGGTCGGCTCGGTGACGCTCCGCCCGAGCTCCGCCGTACTGGAGGTGGCCCGTCACGACAGCCTGTACACGATCGGCTGGGTACGGCCCGCCGGCCGCGCGGCGCAGCCCGAGCCGCCGTACGAGATCTTCGACGTGCCGGTGCCCGAGACGCCGGCCCCGGACACGATCAGACGGGCCACGCACGACGTGCTGGCCGCGCTGCAGGAGTTCGGCGCCGCCGACCAGCCGGGGCTGCGGCTGGTGGTCGTCACGCGCGGGGCCTTCGCGGTGGGACAGGACGATGTCCCGAACCCGGCGCAGGCGGCGGCGTGGGGTCTGGTGCGGGCCGCGCAGTCCGAGCAGCCGGACCGGTTCGTGCTCCTGGACCTGGACGCGGACACCGACCCCGCGGATGTGGTGACCCAGGCGCTGGCTACCGGCGAGTCGCAGGTCGCGGTGCGGGACGGCCGGCTGCTGGTGCCGCGTGTGAGCCGGGTCGCGGACCTGGCTGATCGCGAGCCGGCGTTCGGGCCCGAGGGCACGGTGCTGGTCACCGGTGGCACGGGTGGGCTGGGCGCGCTGGTGGCGCGTCACCTGGTGGCCGAGCACGAGGTCAGGAACCTGCTGCTGGTCAGCCGGCGCGGGCTCGACGCGCCCGGCGCGGCCGAGCTGGTGGCGGAGCTGTCGGAGCTGGGCGCCGAGGTGGACGTGGCCGCATGCGACGTGGCAGACCGTGACGCGCTCGCCCAGCTGCTGGAGACTGTGGACGAGCTGGCGGGCGTGGTGCACACGGCCGGCGTCCTGGACGACGGAGTCATCGCCTCTCTCACTCCCGAGCGCCTGGACGCCGTACTCAAGCCCAAGACCGACGCCGCCTGGCACCTGCACGAGCTCACGCAGCATCTCGATCTGAGAGCGTTCGTGCTGTTCTCCTCCATCTCCGGGGTGCTCGGCAGCGCCGGTCAGGGCAACTACGCCGCCGCCAACACGTCGCTGGACGCGCTGGCCCAGCTGCGGCAGGCCCAAGGGCTTCCGGCCACCTCGCTGGCCTGGGGTCTGTGGGCGACCGGCGGCATGGCGGGCGAGCTCGACGCGTCCGACCTGCGCCGCCTCGAACGCGGCGGCATCATGCCCATGCCCGTCGCCGACGGGCTCGCCCTGTTCGACGTCGCGGTCCGCGCACAACACCCCGTCCTGGTCCCGGCCGTGCTGAGCATCCCGGCTCTCCAGGCCCAGGCACAGGCGGGTACGCTGCCCTCGCTCCTGCACGGGTTGGTCCGCGTGCCCATGCGCAGGACGAGTACGGTGGGCACGAACCCGACCGACCTCCTCCAGCTGGTCCGCACCCATGCGGCGACCGTGCTCGGCTTCGACGGCGCGGAGGCGGTCGAGCCGACCAAACGGTTCCAGGAGCTCGGCTTCGACTCCCTGACGGCCGTCGAGTTCCGCAACCAGTTGAACGCGGCCACCGGGCTGCGCCTGCCGGCCACCCTCGTCTTCGACTGCCCGACGGCCGAGGCCGTGGCGCAGTTCGTGGCCGGCGAGCTGGCCGGCGGGCAGACGGCGCAGGCCGTGGCCGCCGCTCCCGCGACGGTCGACGAGCCGATCGCGATCGTGGGGATGGCGTGCCGCTATCCGGGTGGCGTGGTGTCGCCGGAGGATCTGTGGGAGCTGGTGGCGCAGGCTCGCGACGGGGTGGGGGAGTTCCCCGCCGACCGTGGCTGGGACCTGGACAAGCTCTACGACCCCGACCCGGACAGCCGGGGCACCTCGTACGCCCGGCACGGCGGCTTCCTATATGACGCGGCTGAGTTCGATCCGGGGTTCTTCGAGATCTCTCCGCGCGAAGCCCTCGCCATGGACCCGCAGCAGCGGCTGCTGCTGGAGACGTCGTGGGAGGCCATCGAGCGGGCCGGGATCAGCCCGACCCGGTTGCGCGGCAGCCGGACCGGCGTGTTCGCCGGCGTCATGTACCACGACTACGCGCCCCAGCTGTCGGCTGTGCCAGGCGAGCTCGAAGGGCTCATCGGCACGGGCAGCTCGGGCAGCATCGCCTCCGGCCGGGTGTCCTACAGCCTGGGCCTGGAAGGCCCCGCCGTCACGGTCGACACGGCCTGCTCCTCCTCGCTGGTGGCCCTGCACCTGGCAGTCCAGGCGTTGCGGTCGGGCGAGTGCGACCTGGCGCTGGCCGGCGGCGTGACCGTGATGGCCACACCCGGCACCTTCATCGAGTTCTCGCGCCAGCGCGGCCTGTCCCCTGACGGCCGGTGCAAGGCGTTCTCCGCCGACGCCGACGGCACCGGCTGGGGCGAGGGCGTCGGCATGCTCCTTGTGGAGCGGCTGTCCGACGCGGAACGTAACGGGCACCAGGTGCTCGCCGTGGTGCGGGGCAGTGCGGTCAACCAGGACGGCGCCAGCAACGGCCTGACCGCTCCGAACGGGCCCTCGCAGCAGCGGGTGATCAGGCAGGCCCTGGCCAACGCCGGGCTGTCGGCGGCCGACGTGGACGCGGTCGAGGCGCACGGCACCGGTACGAAGCTCGGCGACCCGATCGAGGCGCAGGCGCTCATCGCCACCTACGGGCAGGACCGGCAGGAGCCGCTCTGGCTCGGATCGGTGAAGTCCAACATCGGCCACACGCAGGCCGCCGCCGGTGTGGGCGGTGTGATCAAGATGGTCATGGCGCTGCGCAACGGCATGCTTCCCCGGACGCTTCACGTGGGCGAGCCGTCGCCGCACGTGGACTGGTCGGCCGGTTCGGTCGAGTTGCTCACCGAGGCCCGCCCGTGGGACCAGGCAGACCGCCCCCGCCGCGCCGCCGTCTCGTCCTTCGGAATCAGCGGCACGAACGCTCACGTGATCATCGAGCAGGGCCCGGTCGCGGAGCCGGAGCCCGAGCCGGTGGGACAGATGCCGGTGGTGCCGTGGCTGGTGTCGGCGAAGGATGCGCGGGCGCTGGGGGCGCAGGCCGGTCGGCTCGCGTCGTGGATCACGGCGCGGCCGGAGCTGGACCCGGCGGATGTGGCGTGGTCGCTGGCGGCGGGCCGGGCGGTGCTGGAGCAGCGTGCGGTGGTGGTGGGTGTTGATCGGGACGAGTTGGTGGCTGGGTTGCGGGCGCTGGCCGGCGATCCCTCCGCTGGGATCTCGGGTGGTGGTTCTGGCGGGAAGCTGGCGTTGTTGTTCGCGGGTCAGGGTAGCCAGCGCATCGGTATGGGGGTTTCCCTCGTCGAGGCGTTCCCGGTGTTCGCGGAGGCGCTGGACGAGATCTGCCGGGTGTTCGAGCCGTTGTTGCCGCATTCGTTGCGTGAGGTGATGTTCGCCGATCCGGACGGTGTGTTGAACGAGACGGGGATGACGCAGCCTGCGTTGTTCGCCTTCGAGGTGGCGCTGTACCGGCTGATCGAGTCGTTGGGTGTGCGGGCGGATGTGCTGGTGGGGCATTCGATCGGGGAGATCGCCGCTGCTCATGTGGCGGGGGTGTTCTCGTTGGAGGGTGCGTGCACGCTGGTGGCTGCTCGTGCTCGGTTGATGCAGGCGCTTCCTTCGGGTGGGGCGATGCTGGCCGTCGCCGCCCGTGAGGCGGACGTTCTGCCGTTGCTGGCTGGTCGTGAGGACCGGGTGGGGATCGCGGCGGTGAACGGTCCGGCTGCGGTGGTGGTCTCTGGTGATGAGGCGGCCATCGCGGAGATCGAGAGCCGGGCGCAGGTGCGGACGCGCAGGTTGCGGGTGTCGCATGCGTTCCATTCGCCGTTGATGGAGCCGATGCTGGCCGACTTCGCCGAGGCGATCAGCGGGATCGGCTTCCACGAGCCGAGCCTGCCGATCGTCTCCAACGTGACGGGTCGTCTGGCCGTGCCTGGCCAGCTGACCGATCCCTCGTACTGGGTGGAGCATGTGCGTGGCGCGGTGCGGTTCGCGGATGGGGTGACGGCTTGCGGGGCGACCTGCTTCTTGGAGGTGGGTCCGGATGGGGTGCTGACGGGGCTGGCGCAGCAGAGTGTCGAGGACGCGGTGTTCGTTCCGGCTGTCCGTAAGGACCGGGATGAGGTTCGGGCGCTGGTGGAAGGGCTGGGCCGGCTGCACGTTCACGGCATCGGCGTGGACTGGGAAGCGGTCCTCGGCTCGGGCCGGTTCGTGGACCTGCCGACCTACGCCTTCCAGCACGAGCGGTTCTGGGTGCCGGTCAGCCCTGACTCCGGTGACGTGGACGCCGCCGGACTGGGCGCCATCGACCATCCGGTGCTTCGTGCCGCCATCTCCGCACCGGACTCCGACACCCACACCTTCACGGGCCGGTTGTCGCTCGCCGCGCAGCCGTGGCTGGCCGACCACCAGGTCAACGGCCGGGTGGTGGTGCCGGGCGCGGCGCTGGTGGAGCTGGCGCTCCGTGCCGGCCAGGAACTGGACTCCCCGCACCTGCTCGAACTGACCCTCCAGGCGCCCCTTCTGGTGCCGGCCGACGGCGGAGTACACGTGCAGTTGGTGGCCGGGCCATGTGATGAGTCGGGTGGCCGCCAGGTGAGCATCCACTCCCGCAACGCCAACGCGGGCGAGTGGGTCCGGCACGGGCAGGGCATCCTGGCAGGCCGGACGGAGCAGCCGCTGCTCGGGCCGGCACAATGGCCGCCGGCCGGTGCCCGGCCGATCGACGTCGAGCAGCTGTACGACGATCTGGCCGTGTCAGGCCTTGAGTACGGGCCGCTGTTCCAGGGTTTGGTGGCTGCCTGGCAGGACGGGGACGCGGTGTTCGCCGAGATCGTCCTTCCCGAGCAGGCGCACGCCGATGCGGGACGGTTCGGGTTGCACCCGGCGCTGCTGGACGCGTCGCTGCATGCCGCAGCCCTGGGCGATCTGGTGCCGAGAGCGGAGCCGGGGCGACCGTATCTCCCCTTCGCCTGGAGCGGCGTGTCGCTGCAAGCGGCGGGCGCGACCGGCCTGCGGGTCAAGGTCAGCCGCGGAGCCACGGACGCGAGCATCACGTTGGGCATCGCGGACGAGGCCGGTGCCCCGGTGGCCGAGATCGACACGCTCACCCTGAGGCCCGTGTCGACGGCCGAGCTCAGCGCGTCAGAAAGCCAGGGCCTGCTGCACCAGCTCGAGTGGACCGCGGCCCCGGCCGCCGCACAGGACGCGCCCCGGTGGCTCGTGCTGGGGACCGACGACCTGGGCACCGGGGCAGAGATCCACCCGCATCTGGCCTCCATCGACGCGGCGGACGTCCCGGACGCGGTCGTGACCCGCTGCGCGGGCGCGGAGCTGCACGCCACGACCCACGCGGCGCTGGCGCTGGTACAGGAATGGCTCGCCGACGAGCGCCTGGCGTCGTCGCGGCTGGTCGTCGTCACCCGTGGCGCTGTGGCCGTGAACGCGGACGAGGACGTGGACCTGGGCCTGGCGCCCGTGTGGGGCCTGGTGCGGGCCGCGCAGTCCGAGCAGCCCGGCCGGCTCGTACTCCTGGACGCCGACACCGAGCGGCTGGACGCCGAGACGGTCGGCCAGGCGCTGGCGACCGGCGAGTCGCAGGTCGCGGTGCGGGACGGTCGGCTGCTGGTGCCGCGTGTGAGCCGGGTCGCGGACCTGGCTGATCGCGAGCCGGTGTTCGGGCCCGAGGGGACCGTGCTGGTGACCGGCGGGACCGGTGGGCTGGGCGCGCTGGTGGCCCGTCACCTGGTGGCCGAGCACGAGGTCAGGA
Source organism: Nonomuraea sp. B5E05 (assembly GCF_039880665.1). Taxonomy (NCBI): domain Bacteria; kingdom Bacillati; phylum Actinomycetota; class Actinomycetes; order Streptosporangiales; family Streptosporangiaceae; genus Nonomuraea; species Nonomuraea sp. B5E05. Next base: position 226,992 of record NZ_JBDPMJ010000013.1, on the reverse strand, counting down.
ACCTGCTGCTGGTCAGCCGGCGCGGGTTCGACGCGCCCGGTGTGGCCGAGTTGGTGGCGGAGTTGTCGGAGCTGGGCGCCCGGGTGGACGTGGCGGCCTGCGACGTGGCCGACCGTGACGCGCTCGCCCGGGTACTGGAGGGCGTGGACGAGCTGGCCGGCGTGGTGCACACGGCCGGCGTCCTGGACGACGGAGTCATCGCGTCCCTCACCCCCGAACGCATGGACGCGGTGCTGAGGCCCAAGGCCGACGCCGCCCGCCACCTGCACGAGCTCACGCAGCATCTCGACCTGACTGCGTTCGTGTTGTTCTCCTCGCTGGCCGGGGTGCTGGGCAGCGCGGGCCAGGCCAACTACGCCGCGGCCAACACCTACCTGGACGCCCTGGCGCACCACCGCAGAGTGCACGGCCTGCTGGCCACCTCGCTGGCCTGGGGCCTGTGGGCGACCGGCGGCATGGCGGGCGAGCTCGACGAGTCCGACCTGCGCCGCATGGAGCGCGCGGGGGTGAAGCCACTGTCCATCGACGACGGGCTGGCCCTCTTCGACACCGCCGTGTCCTCGGGCAGGGCCGCGCTGATCCCCGCGCGGTTCGTCCAGACCCGGGCCGGCAGCCGCCCTGCGGTGCGCCGCGCGGGTTCGTCCGGCGGGCTCGCGCAGCGCCTGGCCGCGCTGAGCCCAGCAGAACGCCTGACGGCGCTCTCGGACCTCGTACGCGCCACCGCGGCCACGGTCCTCGGCTTCGCGGACGGGTCGGCGATCGACCGGCAACGCCAGTTCCAGGAACTCGGCTTCGACTCCCTGACGGCCGTCGAGTTCCGCAACCAGCTCACGGCGGCCACCGGGCTGCCGCTCCCGGCCACGCTCATCTTCGACTACCCGACCGCTGAGACGGTGGCGGAGTTCCTGGCGGACGAACTGTTCGGCGGGCAGGCGGCGCAGGCCGTCGTGGCGGCCACCGTGGTCGACGAGCCGATCGCGATCGTGGGAATGGCCTGTCGCTATCCCGGCGGCGTGCTGTCGCCGGAGGACCTGTGGACGCTGGTCGCACAGGCCCAGGACGCCATCGGGGACTTCCCCGCCGACCGCGGCTGGGACGTCGAAGGAGTGTACGGGCCGGAGCCCGGCACGCCGGGGAAGACCTACACCCGCCAGGGCGGGTTCCTGTATGACGCGGCTGAGTTCGATCCGGGGTTTTTCGGGATTTCGCCGCGTGAGGCGTTGGCGATGGATCCGCAGCAGCGGTTGTTGCTGGAGGCGTCGTGGGAGGCGGTTGAGCGGGCGGGGATTGATCCGGTGGGGTTGCGGGGGAGTCGGACGGGTGTGTTTGCGGGGGTGATGTATCACGATTATGGGTTGGGGACGCCGGCGAATACCAGTGGTGGGAGTTTGGTGTCGGGCCGGGTGTCGTACACGTTGGGGCTTGAGGGTCCGGCGGTGACGGTGGATACGGCGTGTTCGTCGTCGTTGGTGGCGTTGCATTGGGCGGCGCAGGCGTTGCGGTCGGGTGAGTGTGATCTGGCGTTGGCCGGTGGTGTGACGGTGATGTCGACGCCGGGGATGTTCATTGAGTTTTCGCGGCAGCGGGGGTTGGCTGCGGATGGGCGGTGTAAGGCGTTCTCGGCTGGTGCTGATGGCACGGGGTGGGGTGAGGGCGTTGGTGTGTTGTTGGTGGAGCGGTTGTCGGATGCTCGCCGTAACGGTCATCGGGTGCTGGCGGTGGTGCGGGGGAGTGCGGTCAATCAGGATGGTGCGAGTAACGGGATCACGGCTCCGAATGGTCCTTCGCAGCAGCGGGTGATCCGGCAGGCTTTGGCGAACGCCGGCTTGTCGGTCGCCGACGTGGACGTGGTGGAGGCGCACGGCACCGGTACGAAGCTCGGTGACCCGATCGAGGCGCAGGCCATTCTCGCCACGTACGGGCAGGACCGGGAGCAGCCGCTCTGGCTGGGGTCGCTGAAGTCGAACATCGGTCACACGCAGGCCGCCGCCGGTGTGGGCGGGGTCATCAAGATGGTCATGGCGCTGCGCAACGGCATGCTTCCCCAAACCCTGCACGCCGACGAGCCTTCTCCGCACGTGGACTGGTCTGCGGGTGCGGTGAAGCTGCTGACCGAGGCGCAGCCGTGGCAGGAGAACGGGCATGCTCGCCGGGCCGCTGTGTCGTCGTTCGGGATCAGTGGCACGAACGCTCACGTGATCATCGAGCAGGGCCCGGTCACGGAGCCGGAATCGGAACGTCCTGGCGAGCGGCCGGTCGTGCCGCTGCTGGTGTCGGCGAAGAGCCCGGAGGCGCTTGAGGCGCAGGCCGACCGGCTCGCGTCGTGGATCACGGCGCGGCCGGAGCTCGACCCGGCGGATGTGGCGTGGTCGCTGGCGGCGGGCCGGGCGGTGCTGGAGCAGCGTGCGGTGGTGGTGGGTGCTGATCGGGACGAGTTGGTGGCTGGGTTGCGGGCGCTGGCCGGCGATCCCTCCGCTGGGATCTCGGGTGGTGGTTCTGGCGGGAAGCTGGCGTTGTTGTTCGCGGGTCAGGGTAGCCAGCGCATCGGTATGGGGGTTTCCCTCGTCGAGGCGTTCCCGGTGTTCGCGGAGGCGCTGGATGAGATCTGCCGGGTGTTCGAGCCGTTGTTGCCGCATTCGTTGCGTGAGGTGATGTTCGCCGATCCGGACGGTGTGTTGAACGAGACGGGGATGACGCAGCCTGCTCTGTTCGCCTTCGAGGTGGCGCTGTACCGGCTGATCGAGTCGTTGGGTGTGCGGGCGGATGTGCTGGTGGGGCATTCGATCGGGGAGATCGCCGCTGCTCATGTGGCGGGGGTGTTCTCGTTGGAGGGTGCGTGCACGCTGGTGGCTGCTCGTGCTCGGTTGATGCAGGCGTTGCCTTCGGGTGGGGCGATGCTGGCCGTCGCGGCGCCTGAGGCGGAGGTTCTGCCGCTTTTGGCTGGTCGTGAGGACCGGGTGGGGATCGCGGCGGTGAACGGTCCGGCTGCGGTGGTGGTGTCTGGTGATGAGGCGGCGATCGCGGAGATCGAGGGCCGGGCGCAGGTGCGGACGCGCAGGTTGCGGGTGTCGCATGCGTTCCATTCGCCGTTGATGGAGCCGATGCTGGCCGACTTCGCGGAGGCGATCAGCGGGGTCACGTTCTGCGAGCCGAGCCTGCCGATCGTCTCCAACGTGACGGGGCGTCTGGCCGTGCCTGGTCAGCTGACTGACCCTGCTTACTGGGTGGAGCATGTGCGTGGCGCGGTGCGGTTCGCGGATGGGGTGACGGCTGCTGAAGCGACCTGCTTCTTGGAGGTGGGTCCGGATGGGGTGCTGACGGGGCTGGCGCAGCAGAGTGTTGAGGACGCGGTGTTCGTTCCGGCTGTCCGTAAGGACCGGGACGAGGTCCGCGCGCTGGTCGAGGCGCTGGGCCGGCTGCACGTTGAGGGTGTCGCCGTGGACTGGACGGCGGCGCTGGCCCCGGGCCGGCTGGTGGATCTGCCGACGTATGCGTTCCAGCATGAGCGGTTCTGGGTGCCGGCGGTTCTGGAGGCGCAGGACGTGGGCGCGGCCGGGCTGGGCGCCATCGACCATCCGTTGTGGAGCGCGGTGACGGAGGTCGCCGGTGGGGAGTCGGTGGTCTTCTCGGGCCGGTTGTCGCTTGACGGGCAGGCGTGGCTGGTTGATCACCAGGTGGATGGCCGGGTGGTGGTGCCGGGGGCGGCGCTGGTGGAGCTGGCGTTGCGGGCCGGTCAGGAGCTGGGGTGTGCGCGGCTGGTCGAGTTGACCATGCAGGCGCCGTTGGTGGTGCCTGGTGGGCCGGGGGTGGATGTCCAGCTGGTGGCCGGTCCGTGTGACGACGGTGGTGGCCGCCAGGTGGGCCTGTACTCGCGTGAGGGCCAGGCCGAGTGGACGCTGCACGCACAGGGGGTGCTGGCTGAGGAGGGTGAGCAGCCGGTTCCGGTTGCGGGGCAGTGGCCGCCGGCCGGTGCCCGGCCGATCGATGTCGAGCATCTGTATGACGACATGGCGGCGATCGGGCTGGAGTACGGGCCGCTGTTCCAGGGGCTGGTGGCCGCCTGGCAGCACGACGGCACGGTCTACGCCGAGATCGCACTGCCCGAGCAGGGGCACGCCGATGCGGGACGGTTCGGGTTGCACCCGGCGCTGCTGGACGCGTCGCTGCATGCCGCAGCCCTGGGCGATCTGGTGCCGAGAGCGGAAGGGCGGCCGTATCTGCCGTTCGCCTGGAGCGGCGTGTCGCTGCACGCGGCGGGCGCGACCGGCCTGCGGGTCAAGGTCACCCGCGGCTCCTCCGAGACCAGCATCACGTTGAGCATCACCGACGAGACCGGCACCCCCGTGGCCGAGATCGACACGCTGACCCTGCGCGCCCTGTCCACCGAACTCACGGCGGGCAATCTGACGTCCCTGCACCAGCTCGAGTGGACCGCGGCCCCGGCCGCCACCGAGCAGGACGCGGCCCGGTGGGTCGTGCTGGGGACCGACGACCTGGGCACGGGGGCGGGGGTCCACCCGGATCTGGCCTCCATCGACGCGGCGGACGTCCCGGACGCGGTCGTGACCCGCTGCGCGGGTGCGGACCTGCACGCCACGACCCACGCGGCGCTGGCCCTGGTGCAGGAGTGGCTGGCTGACGAGCGCCTGGCGTCGTCGCAGCTGGTGATCGTCACCCGCCAGGCCGTCGCGGCGGCCGGGGACGACGTTCCCGACCCGGCGCAGGCGGCGGTGTGGGGCCTGGTGCGGGCCGTGCAGTCGGAGCAGCCCGGCCGGGTCGTGCTCCTGGACGCCGGCGCCGAGCGGCCGGACGCCGACAGCGAGCGGCAGGACATCAACAGCGAGTGGCTGGACGCCGAGACGGTGGGCCGGGCGCTGGCGACCGGCGAATCCGAGATCGCCGTCCGGGACGGCAGGCTCCTGACACCGAAGTTGAGCCGCGCGACGGACCTGGAGCAGCACGAGCCGGTGTTCGGCGCGGACGGCACGGTGCTGATCACGGGCGGCACGGGCGGGCTGGGCGCGCTGGTGGCCCGTCACCTGGTGACCGAGCACGACGTACGGCACCTGCTGCTGGTCAGCCGGCGCGGCCCGGACGCGCCCGGCGCGGCCGAACTGGCGACCGAGCTGTCCGAGCTGGGCGCCGAGGTGAACGTGGCGGCCTGCGACGTGGCCGACCGCGAGGCGCTCGCCCGGGTGCTGGAGAGTGTGGACGAGCTGGTGGGCGTGGTGCACACGGCCGGCGTCCTGGACGACGGCGTCATCGCCGCCCAGACCGCCGACCGCCTGGACGCCGTACTCCGGCCCAAGGCCGATGCCGCCTGGCACCTGCACGAGCTCACGCAGCATCTCGATCTGAGAGCGTTCGTGTTGTTCTCCTCGCTGGCCGGGGTGCTGGGCACCGCGGGCCAGGCCAACTACGCCGCGGCCAACGCCTACCTGGACGCCCTGGCGCACCACCGCGCGGCGCGGGACCTGGCGGCCACCTCGCTGGCCTGGGGTCTCTGGACGACCAGCGGCATGGCGGGCGAGCTCAACGCAGCGGACCTGCGCCGCATGGAGCGCGCGGGCGTGCGGCCGCTACCCACCGAGGAGGGGCTGGCGCTCTTCGACCTCGGCGTGCGCTCCGGCCGTCCAGTGCTGGTCCCGGCGAAGTTCACCAAGGCCAGGAACCGCACCAGACCCCGCCGTACGCGGCCGGGCCAGGGGCTGGCGGAACGGCTCGCCACGATGGAACCGGCCCGGATCGAGGCGACCCTGTCCGAGGTCGTCAGGGGCCAGGTGGCCGCGGTGCTCGGGTTCGCCGACGAGTCGGCGATCGAGCCGCAACGCCAGTTCCAGGAGCTCGGCTTCGACTCGCTGACCGCGGTGGAGCTGCGCAACCAGCTCAACACCGCCACCGGCCTGCAACTCCCGGCCACGCTCATCTTCGACTATCCGACTCCCCACGACCTGACGCGGTTCGTCCTGGAGCAGCTCTTCCCGGCCGTCGCGGCGGGCACAGCCGAGCCCGCCGACCCACGCAGCGACGCCGAGGTGCGGCAGCTCCTGACGACCATCCCGATCGAACGACTGCGTGCGGCCGGGTTGCTGGACAGCCTCTTCCGCCTGGCCGGCCCGGAGGACGAGGAGACGAACGGCAGGACCGAGGAGATCGACAGCATGGACGCCGACCTCCTGATTCAGCTCGCCCTTGAAGGCGGGAGTTCCTAGTCAAAAGGGAAATGATCATGACTCTGGTTACCACTTGGACGACGCTCAAAGAATCCGGCTCGGGAAACCTCGTCCTCTGCGTCGACTTCACGGAGACCGGCCGGGCGGAGGCCGGCTTCCCGGACCTGCTGGCGAAGATGGACTACGACGGGACGTTCTGGCACGTTTCCCCGCCCGCCGTGACACCTGGCTCGGGTGTCGACGGCGCCGCCTACGTGCGTTCGTGGATGGAACCCCTCAAGGCGAGCGGCCGGAAGGTGCACGCGGTGATGGGCTACTGCATCGGCGCCGTCTACGCGGCCGAGCTCGTGGACCTGCTAGAGAAGGAGCAGGGTGAGGCGCCCCGGCTGATCGTCTTCGACCCGGAGCCCACCAGCCTGGAGAACATCTACTTCCAGTTCGGCAAGGTCTTCGGCATCCTCTCCTCGATCCTCAACGAGGAGGACGTCGCCGAGACCCGCGAGGCCATGGACCGTCCGCTCCAGCAGGAGGGCGTCACGGTCGAGGGCTACGCCGCCGAGCTGTACGCGAAGTTCCGCGACGTCGGGCACCGCGCGTTCGAAAGAGCCGGGCTCGACCCGGAGTACTCGGAAGAGATGTGGGGCACGTTCAGCGCCTTCCTGTCCTTCCTCACCTACGCCGACACCCTGGATCCCTGGGAGGGGTGGCGGCGCGCCACCGCGGTGAGCTCGAACAACCCGAACAACGGCCTGAACCGGCTGCGCGAGTCCGGCCGCGGCCCCGTCGTGGCCGAGGAGCTCAGGTTCGACAAGGGGCACGACGTGTTGCTCACCGACGACGAGATCGCCAGGGCCGTCACCAAGCTGCTGGAGAGATGATCATGGAGCAGATGCTGGGCCGGCGCGCCACCCGCAAGGAGCAGGCGCTGTGGTTGCTGGAAGAGCTCGTCCCCGGCGCCGGGGTGAACAACCTGGCCGTGGCGTTCAGCGTGACGGGCCGGGCGCGGCGCGACCTCATGCTGGAAGCGGTCAACCGCGTGGTGCACCGCCACGAGATCCTGCGCACGGTGTTCAGGATCGAGCCCGAGGGCATGGCGCGTGAGGTCGTGCCCCCGGAGCGGGCCGTGCTGCGGTTCGAGGAGGCCGGCTGGGACGACACGCGCGAGTGGCTGAGGGAGTTCGTCGCGCGGCCGTTCGAGCCGGGCGGCGAGTTGCTGGTGCGCGCCGCGGTCCTGGAAGAGGACGCGGGCGAGGTCTACTGCCTGGCCGTCCACCACTCGATCTTCGACGGGCTGTCGACGGCGCTGCTGACGAACGAGCTCGTCACCCTCTACGACGCGCTGGTGGCGGGAGAGTCGCCGGCGCGCGACGTCGTACCGGCCTGGGAGGAGCCGGAGCCCGACCCGCGCAGCGGCGCGTTCTGGCGCGACAAGCTGGACGGGTTCCACGCCGGCGACCTCGACCTGTGGTGCGAGCAGGCCGAGACCTCCCAGACGACCCTCGTGGGCGACGTGATCAACTGGGAGCTGTCGCCCGCCGCGCGCGACGCGGCCCGGCGGATGCAGCGCGAGCTGCGGGCGCCCGAGTCGGTCATCCTCCTGGCCGCGTACGGCGTGCTGCTGGCCGCCCACGGCGCCGGCCCCGACCTCACGATCGGCTCGCCCGTCAGCGTGCGCACGCCCGAGGCGGCCGCCCGGATCGGCTACCACATCAACGTGCTCACCCTGCGCACGCGGGTCCACTGGGCGAGCACCTTCCGCACGCACGCGCGCAACACCCGCCGCACGTTCATGGAGGCCATGTCGCACGCCGACTACCCGGTGGACGACCTGCTGGAGATCGTGCCCCGCGACGGCTGGCGCAACAACCTGTTCCGGCACACGTTCAACTACGTGCCCGCCGACCTGACGGCCGGGTTCACGCTGGGCGGCCTGCCGGCCGAGCAGCTGGTGATCGAGAACGGCTTCAGCAAGTTCGACCTGGAGTTCTTCGTCACCTCCACCCCGGACAGCATCAAGATCAGGACCGCGTTCTGCGTGGACGTGCTCGACCGGTCCGACGTGGAGCTGCTGCTGGCCCGCTACGACGAGCTGCTCGTCACGCTCGCCGAGCAGCCCGACCTGCCGCTCGCGGACATCCCCGTCTGGTGCTACCAGGACCGCGCGGCCATCGAGATGGCCAACGCCACCGAGCACACCGTGACGCCCGCGACCGTGCTGGAGAAGATCGCCCGCAAGGTGTCCGCCGCGCCGCCTGAGGACGTCGTGGCCGTGGTGGACGGCGACCGGCAGGTCGGCCTGCGCCGGTTGTGGGCCGCCGCCGAGGCCACCCGCGACGCGCTCCAGGCAGCAGGGGTGAGCAGGGGCGACGTCGTCGCGCTGCTCGCGCGGCGCTCGCCCGAGCTGGCCGCGGCGGCGCTCGGCGTGTGGCTGGCCGGGGCGGCGTACCTGCCGCTCGAACCCGACCACCCGCAGCAGCGCCTCGACTACCAGCTCGACGACGCCGGCGCGGCCGTGGTCCTCGCGGGCGACGGCATCACCGTCTCCGGCGAGCGCACGGTCCTCCCGCTCGTGTCCGTCGACGCGGTCACGCCGGTGTCCGGGCAGGTGTCGTCGTTCAGCCCCGTCCGGCCCGAGGACTGCGCGTACCTCATCTACACCAGCGGCTCGACCGGGCTCCCCAAGGGCACCCTGATCGACCACTACAGCCTGGCCAACCTGATCGCGCACTTCGCCCACCAGCTGTCGGCGGGGCCGCGCGACACCGTGCTCTGGCTGACCACGTTCAGCTTCGACATCTCCGCGCTGGAGTTGTTCCTGCCCCTGACGACGGACGCGCGGCTGGCCATCGCGCCGGACGACGCCCGCACCCAGGGCGAGCCGCTCGCCGAAGCCCTGCGGCGCCACGACGTCACCATCGCCCAGGCCACGCCGACCACCTGGCGGCTGGTCGTGGACCAGGCGGCCGGCGAGCTGGCGGGCTGCCGCGTGCTCTGCGGCGGCGAGCCGATGCCGGCCGTCCTGGCCGAGCGGCTGGCCGCCACCGGCTGCGAGCTCTACAACGTGTACGGCCCCACCGAGACCACGATCTGGTCCACCGCCGGACGCATCGACCCCGCCGCGGACCGCATCGACGTGGGCGTGCCCATCGCCAACACGAAGGTGTACGTGGCCGCCCCCGACGGCCGCCCGCTGCCCATCGGCACCCGCGGCGAGCTGTGCATCGCCGGCGACGGCGTGGCCATCGGCTACCACAACCGGCCGGAGCTGACCGCCGAACGGTTCGGCGAGCACCCCGTCTACGGCCGGTACTACCGCACGGGCGACCTGGCCCAGTGGACCTCCGACGGCAAGCTGGAGATCCTCGGCCGGCTCGACCGCCAGATCAAGCTGCGCGGCAACCGGATCGAGCTCGCCGAGGTCGAAGGCGTGCTGCTGGCCCACCCCGACGTGCGGGCCGCCGCCGTCGTGGTGGTCGGCGACCCCAGCGCGGACGCCGTCCTGTGGGCGTTCGTGGTGGCGCCCGATCGGCCTGAGGTCACCTCCGAGCTGTGGGAGCACGCCAGCGCGTCGCTCCCGTACGCGGCGACCCCCCAGGAGTACGTCGCCGTGGACGCCTTCCCGATGACCGGCAACGACAAGGTCGACTACCCGGCCCTGCGCAACCTGGCCATGGAGCTGCGCAGCACCGCCGAGACCACCGCGGACGAGGCCGACCTCCCGGCCGGCACCGGGGACGCGCTGGTCGACTCCCTGGTGGCGCTCTGGAAGGCCATGCTGAACCGTGCCGATCTCGGCCCCGACAGCCACTTCTTCGCGCTCGGCGGGCACTCGCTGCTGGCGGTCAAGCTGCTGCAGGAGATCAAGAAGGCGACCCAGATCCGGCTCAAGCTGAAGGACATCTTCGAGGAGCCGACCCCGGCCGGTCTCGCCCGCAGGCTGCAGGCCGCCGACACGAATTCCTGACGAGGCGCGGCCGGGCAATCCCGCCCGGCCGCCGACACGACGTAAGCGGTACTAGTGGATAGGCGGGTTGTCTCGTGTTGGAGAAAGTCGAGGAAGTACGGGCTGTTCCGTCCGCGCGGCCGGGCCGTTCCCCCGGCGCGCCACCGACCATGGAATCGATGCGCGCCGACATCGCCGCCCAGCTCGACCTCGACCCCTCCGAGGTCACGGACGGCGCCGACCTGATCAGCCTCGGCCTCGACTCGCTTCGCGCGATGCGGCTCGCCGGGCGGTGGCGGCGGGCGGGGGCCCGGATCGTCTTCGCCGAGCTGGCGACGGAGTTCACCCTCGCGGCCTGGTGGTCGCTGGTCCGCTCCCGGCTGACCGAGGCCGCCGCTCCGGAACAGGAGCCGGAGCCGGCCGTGGACGAGACGGCGCCGTTCCCGCTCACCCCCGTCCAGCTGGCCTACTGGATCGGCCGCGGCGACGGGCAGGTCATCGGGGGCGTCGGCTGCCACGCCTACCTGGAGTTCGACGGCTCCGGCGTCGAGCCGGACCGGCTGGAACGGGCCGTACGCGCCCTCATCGCCCGCCACGGGATGTTGCGGGCGATCTTCCACGACGACGGCACCCAGCAGATCATGGACACCAGCCCGTGGCCGGGCTTGACCGTCCACGACCTGTCCGAGCTCGGCGAGGACGCCGCCGAGAACATCAGGGAGCAGCTGTCGCACCGCCGCTTTGACGCCTCCCGCGGCGAGGTGTTCGACGTGCGGCTGTCGCTGCTGCCGGGCGGCCGGTCGAGGGTGCACTTCGAGGTGGACTTCCTCGTCGCCGACGTGCTCGGCCTGCAGATCCTGCTGAAGGACCTGGCCCGGCTCTACCTGGAGCCCGACGCGCCCATGCCCGCCCTGGCCTGCTCGTTCCCCCGCTACCTCGCCGCCAGGGGCGCGGAGCGGGCGGCACGGCGTACCCGCGACCAGGAGTACTGGCGCGGCCGGCTGGACGAGCTGCCCGGCGCGCCACAACTCCCTCTCGCCACCGAACCGGCCATGATCGCCCGGCCCCGCTTCGCCCGCCGCGAGAGGTGGCTGCCGACCAGCGCGTGGCAGCGCATCCAGGAGCAGGCCCGCGTGCACGGGCTGACCCCCGCCATGGTGCTCGCCGCCGCCTACTGCGAGGTGCTGGCCGCGTGGAGCGGCGAACCGCGGTTCCTGCTCAACCTGCCGCTGTTCGACCGGGACGACACCGTCCACCCGGACGTCGCCCATCTGGTCGCCGACTTCACCAACCTGATCCTGGTCGCCGCCGACCTCTCGGAGCCGCAGCCGTTCGCCGAGCGCGCCAGGACCCTGCAGTCCCGCTTCCGCGCCGACGCTCGGCACACCGGATACTCCGGCGTCGAGGTGCTCAGGGACCTGGCCCGCAACGGGGAGCACTCGGGCGCGCCCGTGGTGTTCGCCTGCAACCTGGGGACCGAGCTGATCGTCCCTGAGGTGCGCGAGGCGTTCGGCGAGCCCGGGTGGATGATCACGCAGACCCCGCAGGTCTGGCTCGACCACCAGATCAACGAGTACGACCACGGGCTCCACCTGGCTTGGGACGCGGTGGAGGAGTTGTTCGCGCCGGGGGTGTTGGATGCGATGTTCGGGGCGTATGGGGGGTTGCTGGAGTGGTTGGCGGAGGGGGATTGGTCGGGTGAGGTGCCCGCTTTGTTGCCTGCGGAGCAGGGCGTGGTGCGGGAGCGGGTGAATGACACGGCTGGTTCGGTGCCGGATGGGGTGTTGCATGGTGGGTTCTTCGCGCGGGCGGTGAGTGAGCCGGATCGGGTGGCGCTGATCGCTGGGGGCGGTTGTGTGTCGTATGGGGAGTTGGCGGATCGGGCGTTGGGGGTGGCGGGTCATCTGGTCGGGGTGGGTGTCGGGCCGGGTGATGCGGTGGGTGTGGTGGTGCCGAAGGGTGTGGATCAGGTTGTGGCTGTGTTGGGGGTGTTGGCTGCTGGTGGTGTGTATGTGCCGGTGGGGGTGGATCAGCCGGTGGCGCGTCGGGAGCGGATTTTGGCGCGGGCGGGTGTGTGTCATGTGCTGACGGGGGTGCCGGTGGGGGAGCGGCTGGCGGGTCCGGTTGGGGTGTCGGCGGATATGTCGGCGTATGTGATTTTCACGTCGGGGTCGACGGGTGAGCCGAAGGGCGTGGAGGTCTCGCATCGGGCGGCGTTGAACACGGTCGTGGACGTGAACGAGCGGTTCGGTGTGGGTGATGGGGATCGGGTGCTGGCGGTGTCGGCGCTGGATTTCGATCTTTCGGTGTACGACATTTTCGGCCTGCTGTCGGCCGGCGGCGCGCTCGTGTTGCTGCAGGAGGACGAACGGCGCGACCCCCAGCGCTGGGCGAAGTTGTGCGCCGTCCACGGGGTGACGGTGTGGAACACGGTGCCGACCCTGCTGGACATGCTCCTGGTCACCGCCCAGGAGCTGCCCCCGAGTCTGCGCGTCGCGCTGGTGTCGGGTGACTGGGTGGGGCTGGATCTGCAGGCGCGGCTGGCGGCGCAGAGCGGGGGGCGGTGCCGGTTGGTGGCGTTGGGGGGTGCGACGGAGGCGGCGATCTGGTCGAACGCGTTGGTGGTGGATCGGGTGCCGGCGCACTGGACGTCGGTTCCGTACGGGTTCCCGCTGCGTAATCAGCGGTATCGGGTGGTGGACGGCCGGGGTCGTGACTGTCCGGACTGGGTGGCGGGGGAGTTGTGGATCGGCGGCGCGGGGGTCGCGGTCGGGTATCGGGGTGATCCGGAGACGACGGCGGTCAAGTTCGTGGAGGTTGCGGGGGGTCGCTGGTATCGGACGGGGGACATGGGCCGGTACTGGCCGGACGGCACGCTGGAGTTCCTGGGCCGGGCCGATCACCAGGTGAAGGTCCGCGGGCATCGCATCGAGCTGGGCGAGGTGGAGGCCGCGCTGGAGGCGTTCCCCGGGGTGGGGCGCGCGGTGGCGGTCGCGGTGGGGGATCGGCGGCAGCGGCGGCTGGCCGCGTTCGTCACGCCGGGCGATGTCGACCAAGGCAGGCTGCGCTCGTTCCTGGCCGACCGGTTACCGGGTTATGCCATCCCGCCGGCGATCACCATGCTGGACGAGCTGCCCCTGACCGCCAACGGCAAGATCGACAGATCCGCGCTCACCGCACTCGTCGCCGACATCCAGGAGACCACGGAGCACGAGCCGCCCGTCGGCCCCGCCGAGACCGTGCTCGCCACCATCTGGGCCGACCTGCTCGAACGTCCGGCCGTGCGGCGCAGCGACAACTTCTTCACCCTCGGCGGGGACTCGCTGCTCGCCACCCGCATGATCGCCCGGCTGCGCGCGGAGGGCGTCACCGACGCCAGGCTGAGCGTGCTGTTCCAGACGCCGGTGCTGGCGGACTTCGCGGCCACCCTCACCCTCGGTGAGGCGGCCCCGCCGGTCCCCGCGCTCGCCCCTGACGTGGCGCACCGGCACGACCCGTTCCCGCCCACCGAGGTGCAGCGGGCCTACTGGCTAGGCCGGGCCGAGCACTTCACGCTCGGCGGCGTCGGCTGCCACTTCTACACCGAGTTCGACGGCGACATCGACCTCGACCGGCTGGAAACCGCGTGGAACCTGCTGATCGAGCGGCACGAGATGTTGCGCGCCGTCTTCGACCAGGACGGGCTCCAGCGCATCCTGCCCGAGGTGCCGCGCTTCACCATCGCCGCCGCCGACAGCGTCGAGGCCATGCGCGAGCAGATGTCCCACCAGGTGCTCGACGTGTCGGCGTGGCCGCTGTTCGACGCGCGGGCCGTACGCCACGAAGGCGGGGTGCGGCTCGGCGTCAGCTTCGACAACATCATCGTCGACGCGCTGAGCATGATGGTCTTCTTCGCCGAGCTCGACCAGCTCTACCACGACCCCGGCACCGTCCTGCCGCCGATCGGGGTGTCGTTCCGCGACTACCTGCTCGCGCAGGACCCCGACCCCGCCGTCTTCGAGACGGCCAAGGACTACTGGGCGGCCCGGCTCCCCGAGTTGCCGCCCGCCCCGCAACTGCCGCTCCGCGTCGACCCGGCGCTGATCGACCGGCCCAGGTTCGCCCGGCGCGAGCTCCGGCTGCCCGCCGCCCGGTGGCGGGCGATCACCGACCTGGCCCGCCGGTACGAGCTCACCCCGGCCACCGTGCTGGCGGCGGCGTTCGGCGAGGTCCTGGGCACGTGGAGCGCCCAGCGGGAGCTGACGCTGAACCTCACGCTGTTCGACCGGCGCGATGTGCACCCCGACATCCACCGCGTGCTCGGCGACTTCACCTCGTTGCTGCTCGCCGGCTACCGGCAGGGCGCCGGCTGGCTGGACGGAGCCCGCAAGCTCCAGGAAGAGGTCTGGCGCGGCCTGGAGCACGGCGAGGTCTCGGCGGTCTGGGTGATGCGCGAGCTGGCCAGGCGGAACGCCGCGATCGAGATGACCATGCCGGTGGTGTTCACCAGCACGCTCGGGGTCGGCGGCGAGGGCGTGGCCGGGCCGTCGTTCGCCGACCAGGTCTGGGGCGTCTCGCAGACCCCGCAGGTCTGGCTGGACAGCCAGGTCGGCGAGATCGACGGCGAACTGCTGGTCCGATGGGACGCGGTGGAGGAGTTGTTCGCGCCGGGGGTGTTGGATGCGATGTTCGGGGCGTATGGGGGGTTGCTGGAGTGGTTGGCGGAGGGGGATTGGTCGGGTGAGGTGCCCGTTTTGTTGCCTGCGGAGCAGGGCGTGGTGCGGGAGCGGGTGAATGACACGGCTGGTTCGGTGCCGGATGGGGTGTTGCATGGTGGGTTCTTCGCGCGGGCGGTGAGTGAGCCGGATCGGGTGGCGCTGATCGCTGGGGGCGGTTGTGTGTCGTATGGGGAGTTGGCGGATCGGGCGTTGGGGGTGGCGGGTCATCTGGTCGGGGTGGGTGTCGGGCCGGGTGATGCGGTGGGTGTGGTGGTGCCGAAGGGTGTGGATCAGGTTGTGGCTGTGTTGGGGGTGTTGGCTGCTGGTGGTGTGTATGTGCCGGTGGGGGTGGATCAGCCGGTGGCGCGTCGGGAGCGGATTTTGGCGCGGGCGGGTGTGTGTCATGTGCTGACGGGGGTGCCGGTGGGGGAGCGGCTGGCGGGTCCGGTTGGGGTGTCGGCGGATATGTCGGCGTATGTGATTTTCACGTCGGGGTCGACGGGTGAGCCGAAGGGTGTGGAGGTCTCGCATCGGGCGGCGTTGAACACGGTCGTGGACGTGAACGAGCGGTTCGGTGTGGGTGATGGGGATCGGGTGCTGGCGGTGTCGGCGCTGGATTTCGATCTTTCGGTGTACGACATTTTCGGCCTGCTGTCGGCCGGCGGCGCGCTCGTGTTGCTGCAGGAGGACGAACGGCGCGACCCCCAGCGCTGGGCGGAGTTGTGCGCCGTCCACGGGGTGACGGTGTGGAACACGGTGCCGACCCTGCTGGACATGCTCCTGGTCACCGCCCAGGAGCTGCCCCCGAGTCTGCGCGTCGCGCTGGTGTCGGGTGACTGGGTGGGGCTGGATCTGCAGGCGCGGCTGGCGGCGCAGAGCGGGGGGCGGTGCCGGTTGGTGGCGTTGGGGGGTGCGACGGAGGCGGCGATCTGGTCGAACGCGTTGGTGGTGGATCGGGTGCCGGCGCACTGGACGTCGGTTCCGTACGGGTTCCCGCTGCGTAATCAGCGGTATCGGGTGGTGGACGGCCGGGGTCGTGACTGTCCGGACTGGGTGGCGGGGGAGTTGTGGATCGGCGGCGCGGGGGTCGCGGTCGGGTATCGGGGTGATCCGGAGACGACGGCGGTCAAGTTCGTGGAGGTTGCGGGGGGTCGCTGGTATCGGACGGGGGACATGGGCCGGTACTGGCCGGACGGCACGCTGGAGTTCCTGGGCCGGGCCGATCACCAGGTGAAGGTCCGCGGGCATCGCATCGAGCTGGGCGAGGTGGAGGCCGCGCTGGAGGCGTTCCCCGGGGTGGGGCGTGCGGTGGCGGTCGCGGTGGGGGACCGGCGGCAGCGGCGGCTGGCCGCGTTCGTCACTCCGGGCGACGTCGACCAAGGCAGGCTGCGCTCGTTCCTGGCCGACCGGTTACCGGCGTACGCCATCCCCCCGGCGATCACCATGCTGGACGAGCTGCCTCTGACCGCCAACGGCAAGATCGACAGATCCGCGCTCGCCACGGATACGGAGCCACCACCGGACGGCGACGACCCACCACGCCCAGGCGTGGAGCAGCAGCTCGCCGAGCTGTGGGCCGAGCTCCTGGAGATCCCGCCGCCAGGCCGTGGCCAGAGCTTCTTCGCCCTCGGCGGCGACTCGCTGCTCGCCACCCGCTTCGCCGAGATCGTCCGCCGCAGGCTCGGCGTCGAGCTGTCCCTGCGCCGCTTCTTCACCACTCCCACCATCGCGGACTGCGCCGAGGCGATCGGCCTGACGACAGACGACACCGAAGAGGAGGGCGTGCTGTGACCCAGGCACCGGCCGCACCAGAGCCGACCGTACGAGACCTGATCGCCGACATGGAAGCGGCGGGAATCCGACTGTGGGAGGACGGCGGCGGCCTGCGCTTCCGCGCCCCCAAGGGAGCGCTGACCGAGGAACGCCGGGCGGCGCTGCTCGGCGCCAAGCCCGAGATCATCGCCCACCTGCGTCGCGAGGCCGAGGCCGAGACGGTGCGCCCCGACCCGGGACACCGCCTCGACCCCTTCCCCCTCACCGACGTGCAGCAGGCCTACCTGCTCGGCCGCAACGACGCCTTCGGCTACGGCGGGGTCGCCTGCCACGGCTACGTCGAGGTCGCCTTCCCCGAGCTCGACCCCGAGCGGGTCCAGGCGGCGTGGCGCACGCTGATCGAGCGGCACGACATGCTCCGCGCCGTCATCCATCCCGACGGCCACCAGCAGGTGCTGGCCGAGGTGCCCGCCTACGACGTGCGGGTGAGCGACCTGCGCGGCACCGACCCCGAGGAACGGCTCGCCGCCATCCGCGAGGAGATGGCGCACACGCTCTACCCCGCGGGCAGCTGGCCCCTGTTCGAGCTGCGGATCTCGCTCACCGACCGCGGCGCGCTGCTGCACGCCTCGATCGACCTGCTCATCGCCGACTACGTCAGCATCCAGCTGCTGCTGGCCGAGCTGCACACCCTGCACGAGGACCCCGGCGCCGACCTGCCGCCCGTCCCGGTCGGCTTCCGCGACTGCGTGCTGGCCCTGCGCGCGCAGCGCGAGAGCGGCCGGTACGACCGCGACCGCGCCTACTGGTGGGCCCGCGTCGACGACCTGCCGCCGGCGCCCGAGCTGCCCGCGCTCGACCAGCAGGCGGAGGCCAGGTTCCAGCGGTGGGAGAGCCGGGTCGAGCCGGAACAGTGGAACAGGCTGCGGGCCAGGGCGTCGGCGGCCGGCACCACGCCGTCGCAGGCCGTGCTGGCCGCCTACGCCGAGGTCATCGGGCGGTGGAGCCGCCGGCCCAGGTTCACGCTCAACCTGACGCTGCTCGACCGCCCGCCCCTGCACCCGTCGATCGACCAGGTGGTGGGCGACTTCACCACGCTCAACCTGCTCGCCGTCGACACCACGCCCGACCGGCCGTTCGCCGACCGCGCCCGCGCCATCGGCGAGCAGCTCTTCGCCGACATGGAGCACCGCCGCTGCGGCGGCATCGAGGTCATGCGCGAGCTGGCCAGGAGGCGAGGTCGCGACGCCGCGCTGATGCCGGTGGTGTTCACCAGCGCCATCGGCCTCGGCCAGGACGAGGCGGAGCACGGCAGACCCGAGTACGGCATCAGCCAGACGCCCCAGGTGTGGATCGACTGCCAGGTCAAGGAGCACCGCGGCGCGCTGCTCGTCAACTGGGACGTGCGCGCGGGCGTGCTGCCCGACGGGCTGGTGGACGACATGTTCGCCGCCTTCACCGCGCTTCTCGGCGACCTGTCCGCCGAGGAGTCGTGGGCCTCCGCGTCTCCCGTCGGCCTGCCCGCCGCCCAGGCCGGCAGCCGCGCCCGGGCCAACGACACCGCCGCGCCGCTCCCCGGCGGGCTGCTGCACGACGAGGTCGTGGCCCAGGCCCGCCGCACGCCCGGCCGCACCGCCGTCGTCACCTCCGAGGGCTCGCTCACGTACGGCGAGCTGCTCGGCCGCGCGACGGCGGTGGCGCGGGCGCTCGGCGCGGCCGGTCACCAACCCGGACAGATCGTCGCCGTCGTCATGGACAAGGGCGCCGAGCAGGTCGTGGCCGTGCTCGGCATCCTCATGGCCGGCGGCGCCTACCTGCCCGTCGACACCGGCCAGCCGCCCGCCAGGCGCGACCGCATCCTCGCCGACGCCTCGGCCCGCCTGGTGCTGACGCAGTCGTGGCGCGCGGAGGACGGCTGGATCGCCGTCGACACCCTGCAGCCCGTCGACGCGGCGTCGCCCGAGGCCCGGCGACGGCCAGGCGACCTGGCGTACGTCATCTACACCTCCGGCTCCACCGGAGTGCCCAAGGGCGTGATGATCAGCCATCAGGCCGCCCGCAACACCATCGACGACATCAACACCCGCTTCGGCGTCGGCCAGGACGACCGCGTGCTCGGCCTCGCCAACCTGGGCTTCGACCTGTCCGTCTACGACATCTTCGGGCCGCTCGCGACCGGCGGCGCGCTGGTGCTGCCCGACCCGGGGCGCAGGGGAGACCCCGCGCACTGGGCCGAGCTCGCCGCCCGGCACGCGGTCACCGTGTGGAACTCCGTGCCCGCACAACTCCAGATGCTGCAGCACTACCTGGACGCCGAGCCCGCGGCCGAGCTGCCCGAGCTTCGGCTGGCGATGTTGTCCGGCGACTGGGTCCCCGTGGCGCTGCCCGGCCAGATCCGCCGCCGGCTGCCCGGCCTCGACGTGGTCAGCCTGGGCGGCGCCACCGAGGCCGCCATCTGGTCCATCCACCACCCCATCGGCGACCCGCTGCCCGGCTGGGTGAGCGTCCCGTACGGCAGGCCGCTGGCCAACCAGACCTTCCACGTGCTCGACGCCTCCATGCGGCCCAGCCCCGACTGGGTGCCGGGAGAGTTGTACATCGGCGGCGCCGGGGTGGCCATCGGCTACCTCGGCGACGAGGCCAAGACCGCGGAGCGGTTCGTCCAGCACGCGGGCGAGCGCCTCTACCGCACCGGCGACCTGGGCCGCTACCGGCCCGGCGGCACCATCGAGTTCCTGGGCAGGGAGGACTCCCAGGTCAAGATCCGTGGCCACCGCATCGAGCTGGCCGAGGTGGAGACCGCGCTGCAGGCGCACCCGGCGGTCGCCGCCGGCACCGTGATCGTCGACGGCGACCGGGCCCTCGAACGCCGCCTCGTCGGCTTCGCGCAGGCCGTACGGAAGGAAGAGAGCGGCGGCGACGAGCCGGACGTCGCCGCGGCGGCCGAGGCGGCGGCCCGCGCCGCGCTCGACGGCGTCGACCTGCCGCGCGTGGTGGCGGTCGCGGAGACGCTCGACGAGATCGCGCTCACCTCGATGGCGGCGGCGCTGCGCACGGCCGGGCTGTTCGCCGGCGGCGTCCGCCACGACCTGGCGGAGATCCTGGAGACCGCCCGGGTCGCGCCCGACCACCACCGGCTGGTCCGGCGCTGGCTCGCCGCGCTGCACGAGCGCGGCCGGCTCGGCCGCGACGACGCCGGCCGCTACCACGGCCTGCGCGAGCCCGCCGCCCTCGAACCGCTCTGGCAGCGCGTCGAAAACCTCACGGAAGGGCTCGACTACGGCGCCGAGCTCATCAGGTTCCTGCGCGTCAGCACCACGCACCTGCCCGAGTTGACGCGCGGCGAGCTCGACGCCCGCGAGCTGCTGTTCCCCGAGGGCGAGATGGAGACCGCCGAGGGCGCCTACAAGGACAACGTGCTCAGCAGGTACGTCAACCGCATCGTGCGCGCCGTCATCGGCCGCGTCGCCGAGCGGCACGCGGGCGGGCCGCTGCGCGTCCTGGAGGCCGGGGCGGGCGTCGGCGGCACCAGCGCCGAGCTCATCCCCGAGCTGGCAGGGCACCACGTCGAATACCTGTTCACCGACCTGTCGCGGTTCTTCCTCGGCCAGGCCGCCGAACGGTTCGCCGAGCACCCATGGGTGCGCTACGGCCTGTTCGACATCAACGCCGACTACCGCGCCCAGGGGTACGAGCCCAACTCCTTCGACGTCATCCTCTGCGCCAACGTGCTGCACAACTCGCACGACGCCGCCTCCGTGCTCGCCAGGTTCCGCGAGCTGCTGGCGCCGGGCGGGTGGCTGGTGTTCATCGAGACGACCCGCGAACACGTGCAGATCATGAGCTCGATGGAGTTCCTGATGAACCCGCACGACTACGCCGACGTGCGCCGGGGCCGCGACCGTACGTTCGTCGCGCGCGAGGAGTGGCTCGACCTGCTCGCGGCCGCCGGCGCCACCACCATGGCCTGCCTTCCCGGGCCCGACGACCCGCTCGCCTCGCTGGGGCAGTGCGTGTTCGCCGCCCGCTTCCCCGCCGACCGGGAGCACATCGACCTGGTGGAGTTGCGGGCGTTCCTGGGCGAGCGGCTGCCCGGCTACATGATCCCGACCCACGTCCAGGTGGTCGACGAGCTGCCGCTGACGGACAACGGCAAGATCGACCGGGCCCGGCTGCGCTCCCTGCTGCCGCGTACGGCCGGCGAGAGCACCCCCGCGGGCGAGGAGCCGCGCGACGACCTCGAACGGCGGCTCGCCGCGTTGTGGGCCGAACTCCTCGGCCTCCAGCAGGTCGGCAGGGACCAGGACTTCTTCGCGCTGGGCGGCGACTCCCTGCTGGTCACCCGGCTGGCCGGGCGCATACGTGAGGAGCTGCCCGAGGCGCACAACTTCTACTGGGACAGCCTCGTCCGCCAGCTCGTCAACCAGCCGACCGTCGCCGCGCTCGCCGCTCACCTCCGCCAGGCCCGCGACGACCGCGACCGCGGCCTGTCCAGGACGGACGTCAGCCCGCTGGTGCGCCTGTCCGGCGGAGAAGGCCCGGTGCGGGTGCTGCTCCACGACGGCACCGGCACGCTGACCCCCTACCGGGCGCTCACCCCGGAGCTGTCCGGCGGGCCCCTGCTCGGCCTGGTGATCAACGACGCGGGACACTACCTGGAGCTCGACCCCGCCGCCGCCGTGGAGTCGCTGGCCGGATCATACGCGCAGGCGCTGCTCAAGGAGGACGCGCCCAGCTACCACATCATCGGCTACTGCATGGGCGGGCTGATCGCCACCGAGGTCGCCCGGCGGCTCACCGAGGGCGGCGCCACCGTCGACGAGCTCACCGTCATCAGCAGCTCGCGCTTCCCGTACCGGATCAGCGACGAGCTCATGCTCGAGTACGGCTTCGCCCAGGCGTGCGGGCTCGACCCCGTCCGGCTCGGCTACCCCGAGGAGGACCTGGCCCGCGCCCTGCGGGCCGTGCTGGAGTCCTCGCCGGGACACGTGGGCGAGGGCGCCCTCGCCGCGCTCGCCGGCTCCGCCGACCCGGGCCTCGACGCCATCGGCAGCCGCTTCGCCGAGCTGTCCGCCACCTCGCCCGCCGACCGCCTGGCCGCCGTCGCCCGTGGCCTGGACCACCCGCCCGAGCGCGTCGACCTCGCCTACCGGGTCTTCAGGCAGAGCTTCACCGCGGTCACCTGCTACGACCCCGAGCCGTACGCGGGCGACATCACGTTCCTGCGCCAGCGCGGCGTCACCAACCTCGTACCGACCCTCCAGGACGACATGACGGAGTTCTGGCAGGACCTCTGCCTGGGACGGCTCGCCGTGCGCGACGTCGGGGGCGACCACTTCACCTGCCTCGACCAGGGCCACGCCGCCGGAGTCGCCAAACTGATCACCGGGACGACCGAGTGATCGGCATTCTCGGCGGCTACGGAGCGGTCGGCGCCACCACGGCCCTCCTCCTCACGGACCGCTCCGCGAGCGTGCGGGTGGGCGGGCGCGACGGTGGGGCGGCGCGGCGGTTCGTCGCCGACGCGCTGGGCGGGAAGGGCGAGGCGTGGCAGGCGGACGCCTTCGATCCGGACGCGCTCGCCCGGTTCTGCCGGGGCTGCCAGGTCGTCGTCAACTGCGCGGGCCCCTCGTACCTGCTGCGGGACCGGGTGGCACGGGCCGCCTTCGCAGCGGGAGCCGGCTACGTGGACGCGGCCGGCGACGCCGCGTCCTTCGCCGGGCTGGCCGCGACCGGCACGGGTGGCCGTACAGCGGTGATCTCCGCCGGGATGCTCCCGGGCCTCACCGGCCTGCTGCCCCGCCACCTCGCCGCCCTCGCTTCCGCGCACGGCGGCCCGGCGGAAAGGCTTGACGTCTACACCGGAGGGCTGGACCGGCTCACTCCGGCGGCGGCCGGCGACTTCCTGCTGGCCGGTCAGGAGGAGCAGGGCGCGGCGCTGGCCGGGTGGCGTGACGGCGGCAAGGTCGCGCGCGCCCTCGCTCCCGCGCACGACGTCGAACTGCCCTACTTCCCAGGACCGGTCACCGCCTACCCCTACCTGAGCGCCGAGGCGGAACGGGTCGCCGCCGACCTGGGGCTGGCCGAGGCCCGCTGGTACAACGTGATCACCGGCGACCGCGTCCTCGCCACCGCGAGCACCGCGACGTCGGCCGCCGACCTGGCCCGCGTCGCCGAGCTCGAACTGGCGGGGCGCACGCCGTACTATGTCCTGCTTTTTCAGCTCACCGGACCGCACGGCACCAGCACCCTCGTGGTGCGCACCGCGGACTCCTACGCGCTGACCGCCGCCGTCACCGCCCACGCCGCGCGGGCGGTGCTGGCGGGCGACGTCCCGGACGGGCTGCACCACGCCGACGCCGTGCTCGACCCGGCCGGCATGCTGGCGGACCTCGAGGGCGTGGCGACGGCCGAGATCACGGACGCGGTCGCCCCCATCGACCTGGCCGCGCCGGCGTTCGAGGAGGGCGCGCTGTGAAACGAGTCGTGGTGTGCGGCACCAAGTTCGGCCAGATCTACCTGTCGGCCATGCGGGACGGCCCCTTCGAGCTCACCGGCATCCTGGCCCGCGGCAGCGCCAGGTCCGCCGCGTACGCCAGGGAGCACGGCGTCCCGCTGGTCACCGACCCCGACCAGGTGCCCGAGCTCGCGGACCTGGCCTGCGTGGTCGTACGGTCGGGCGTCGTCGGCGGCGAGGGCAGTGAGCTGGCCGCGGCGCTGCTGTCCCGGGGCGTGCACGTGCTCCAGGAACATCCGGTCCACGCCGACGAGCTGGCCCGCACCCTGCGCACCGCCAGGGCCGCGTCCGCGGTGCACCACGTGAACACCCTGTACGTCCACCTCGACCCCGTACGCCGCTTCATCGAGGCCGCCCGCCGCCTGCGCGAACTCCAGCAGCCGCTCTACGTCGACGCCGCCTGCAGCGTCCACGTGGCCTACGCCCTGTTCGACATCCTCGGCCAGGTCCTGGGCGGTCTGCGCCCCTGGACGTTCACCGCCACGGCCCCGGGCACGCCCTTCTCGTGCGTCACGGGTACGGTCGGAGGAGTGCCCCTCACCCTCCGGGTGCAGAACCAGATCGCGCCCAACGACCCCGACGCCCACCTCCACCTGCTGCACCGCATCACGGTGGGCACGGAGGGCGGCAACCTCACGCTGGTCAACACGCACGGCCCGGTCGTGTGGACCCCGCGGATGTACGTCGCCCGCGACGCCGACGACCGCTTCGACACCGGCGCCGACCACCTGCGCCTGCCGAGCGCCACCACCGTCGGGCCGGAGCAGGCGCCCACGTTCGCCGACATCGTCACCAAGGTGTGGCCGGACGGCGTGCGCCGGGCGCTGACCGGGCTGCGCGAGGCCGCCGAGGACGGCCGCGACCCGCTGCGGCAGGGCCAGTACCACCTGACGCTCAGCCGCCTGTGGCAGGACGCCACCGCGGCGATCGGCCGGCCCGAGCTGCTGGTCCAGACGGCACCCCGCCCCCTGTCCGCCACGGAGTTCACATGACCTGGTTCCACTGCTACCAGCCCAGGCCGTACGCGTCGTTACGGCTGTTCTGCTTCCCCCACGCCGGCGGCTCGGCGAGCTTCTACCGAGGCTGGCACGCGGCGGCGCCGCACTCCGTCGAGGTGCGCGCCGTGCAGTACCCGGGGCGGGGCGATCGCCGCTCCGACCCGTTCGTCGACGACGCCCACCACCTCGCGGGGCTCGTCGCCGACGCGATGGCGCCGCTGCTCGACCGGCCGGTCGCGCTGTTCGGGCACAGCATGGGAGCGCTGATCGCGTACGAGGTGGCGCGCACGCTGGAGGCCAGGGGCAGGGGCGTGACGCACCTGTTCGCCTCCGGCCGGCACGCGCCCCACGAGCACCGTCCCGGCGACACGCACGCCGGCTCCGACGACGAGCTGATCGACGAGATCGTCGGGCTCGGCGGCGTCGAGCCCGAGCTCATGGCCGACCCCGACATCCGCGAGCTGGCGTTGCCGGCCGTCCGCAACGACTACCGGCTCGACGAGACCTACCGGCACCGCCCCGGCGGCGTGCTGGCCTGCCCCGTCACCGCCCTGCTCGGCGGCGACGACCCGGAGGTCACCACGGAGCAGGCGGAGCGGTGGGGCGAGCTGACCAGGGCCCGCTGCACCGTCCGCACGCTGGACGGCGACCACTTCTACCTGGTGCCACGTCAGGACGAGGTGATCGCGGAGCTGTCCCGCGCCGTCACGACGGCCTGGGCGTCCACACCCTGATCCCCTAGGAAGGAAACGATGGACCAAGAGCTGATGCGCATCCTCACCGGAGGATGGGTGGCGCAGGCGACGTTCGTCGCCGTCCGGCTCGGGGTCGTGGACGCGCTCGACGGGCGCCGCCTGACCCCCGACGAGGTCGCCGACGAGGTCGGCGCGCACCCCGAGGCCCTGCACCGCCTGCTCCGCCTGCTCGAAGGGGTGGGGCTGGCCGACGCCGACGACGGCGGGTACGCGCTCACCCCGATGGGGGCGCGGCTGCGCCACGACGACCTGGGGCCGCTCGCCGCCCTCTACGGCGAGGACTTCTTCGCCGCCGCGTGGAACGGCCTGGAGCAGGCCGTACGCACCGGCGAGCCGGCGTTCGAGCACGTCCACGGCGAGCCCGTCTTCGCGCACCTGGCCGCCGATCCCGGCAGGGCGGCGGCGTTCAACGCGGGGATGGCGGCGGGCGCCTCCTTCTTCCGCGGGGTCCCCGAAGCGTACGACTTCTCCGGGCCGCGCCGCGTGGTCGACCTCGCCGGCGGCACGGGCGCCCTGCTCGGCACGATCCTGCGGAGCAACCCCGAGGCCACGGGCGTGCTGTTCGACCTGCCCGAGGTGGTCGCCGCCGCGCCCGGGCACCTGTCGCGGATGGGGGTGCTGGACAGGTGCGAGCTGGCCGCCGGCGACCTGTTCTCCTGCGTGCCGGAGGGCGGCGACGTCTACCTGCTCTCGCGCATCCTGCACGACTGGGACGACGAGCGCTGCGCCGCCCTGCTGGCCACCTGCGCCAAGGCGATGGAGCCCGGCGCCGAGCTGCTCGTCATCGAACGCGTCGTCGGCCGCGGCTCGTACGTGCCGCTCGCCTTCGACCTGCACATGATGGTGATGACCGGCGGGCGGGAGCGCACCGAGGAGGAATACCGCGCGCTGCTTAAGGACGCGGACCTGACCCCTGGCCGGCTGATCGACCTGCCGCTCGGGATGCGGATGCTCACCGCGACCCGCTGAGAGCAGCGAAAAGGCGCCGGGCTCCCTGTTGAGCCCGGCGCCTTTCGCGCGTCCCCCGACGTTTCAGCTCATCACGAGCTCGCCGGCCCGCTCCCGGATCACCTCGACGGTGCCGGCGCTCCCGTCGACGCGGATCCGGTCGCCGTCCCGCAGCAGCATGGTGGCGTTCCTGGTGCCGACCACGGCGGGGATGCCCAGCTCGCGCGCGACGATCGCGGCGTGCGACAGCGGCGCGCCGACGTCGGTGACCACCGCCGCGGCGCGCGGGAAGAGCAACGTCCAGCCCACGTTCGTCACGGTCGTCACCAGGATCTCGCCCTCGCCCAGCCGATCGCCGTCCGCCACGGAGCCGAGCACCCTGGCGGTCCCCTCGACCACGCCCGACGCGCCGGGGAAACCGCTGATGGTCTGCGACGGGGGCACCACCGTGGCGGCGGCGTCGAACACGTCACCGCGCCGGCCCGGGTCGGCGGCCCACCGCTCCGGGTCGAACCGGCCGCGGATGATGCCAGGGTACGGAGGCAACGACCGGTACAGCTCGTACGTCGCCCGCCGCCCGGCCACCCGCGTCAGCGGCCGTCCCGAGCCGCGCAGCACGTCGATGATCTCGTCGATGGTCAGGAAGAACAGGTCGTCGCCGTGCCCGGTCACCTCCCCGGCCCGCACCACGAAGTCGCGCACCATCCAGAAGCCGCGCATCATCTCCGACCGGGTCTCCTCGCGGGAGCGGACGATGGCCTCCCAGCGGTCGATCCTGCGCCGGAACTTCTCGGCCTTCCTCGGATGGTGCTCGCGGAAGCGCCGCCAGGCGGCCTCGCTCTGCTCGATCTGGCGGTCGAGCAGCTCGGCCGGGTCGACGGTGAGCCCGGCGAGCTGGTCGTCGAGCCAGGCCGGGTCCTCCACGGGCCGGGCCACCGAGATCTCGAACTCGTCGGGGCAGCGGTGGCCGTAGGAGCGGACGTACTCGTCGCGGGAGATCTCGCCCCGCTTGAGCCGGGCCAGTCCGAGCAGCGGGCCGAGGCTCTCCAGCCGGCCATCTCCCGACTGGATGCCGGACATCAGCACGGTGGCGTCGGCCTCCCCGACCAGCTCGGCCAGCTGGGCGCCGAGGTAGATGAGCGAGCCGGCGTCCTGGCGGGCCGCGGCGGCGAGCATGCGGTTGCACTCGCTGAACCGCGGCTGGACGTCGCTCTCCCACAGCGCGGCCAGGTCGTCGCTGACGGCGATCGCGGCGCGGATCTCCTCCGTACGCCGCTCCGCGTCCGCGATGTAGGCCGGGATGTGCTCCACGAGCTTCTGGATCTCGCGGCGGCCGCCCAGCATGGGCCGGGCCGCCCTGAGGGTCTGCCAGCGCGTCATCGGCAGCAGCGGCGTCTCGACGCCCTCGGGCAACCTGCCGTAGATCGGCTCCTGGGTGGCCTCGATCTTCTTCGTGATGCCGAGGGCCTTGCCGAGCGAGGCGTTCACGCTCATGTTCATGTAGACGCGGCCGCCGATGTTGCCGCACATCGGGTGGCCGCCGAGGTCGCCGGTGACCATGATCTCGGCGATGAACGCCTTCACGAGCGACCAGGTGCACGGCGTCATGACGCTGGGGATGGCCTCGCCCAGGTTGCCGTTGCTCCACAGATAGTCGCCCTTGACGGAGTCGTTCCACACCTCGCGCCTGCCGGTGATCGGCCGGGCCTGGAGGATGTGGGGACGCCCGTCGTGCAGCGCCCACTCGACGTCCATCGGGCGGCCGTACAGCTCCTCGATCGTCATCCCCAGCTCGGCCAGCCGCTCGGCCTGCGCCCAGGTGAGGACGGGCTCGTCGCGCAGGCCGGGCGGGACGGGATCCTCGCGCGTGCCTTCAGGCGTGCGCACGGTCATGACGGTCTTGGACGCGATCGTCTCGTCGACGACCGTGCGTCCGGCGCGGTCGAGCGTGATCGTGTCGGGCGTGACCAGGCCGCCGACGACCGCCTCGCCCAGGCCCCACGCGGCGTTGATGGTCAGCCGGTCGCGGTCCTCGGTGAAGAGCACGCCCGCGGCGTCGGCGGGAACCAGCTCCTGGACGACGACCGCGATGGCCACCTCGTCGCGCGGGATGCCGTGCCGGTCGCGGTAGGCGATGGCCCGGTCGGTCCACAGGGAGGCCCAGCAGCGCTTGACCGCGTCGAGGAGCTGCACGCCGCCGCGGATGTTGAGGTAGCTGTCCTGCTGGCCGGCGAACGACATCCCCGGCAGGTCCTCCGCGGTCGCCGACGACCGCACCGCGACCGCGGGCTCGTCGCCCAGCCCGGCGTACGCGGCCAGGATGTCGCCGGCGATCTCCGGCGGCAGCTCGTGGGCCGCGAAGAGCGCCTGGATCTGCTCGGCGTCGCCGGTGAGGATCGTGTCGCGCAGGCCGTGGCGGTCCACGAACGCGCGGTAGGCGCCGGTGGTGACGTGGAAGCCGGCAGGCACCGGCAGGCTCGCCCTGGCCAGGTGGGCGAGCGATTCGCCTTTTCCGCCGACGACGTCGAGTTCGGCCCTCGGATCAGCCAGGGCAAGCGTGTTCATACGCGATCTCCATTCCGATTCGGCGGCAGGCCGAAGACGCGAGCCAGGGAAAGGAAAAGCCGGAGGTCAGGCTCTGACCACCCATCTGACTCATCGCTGGGAAAATGGGAAAAGAGGGAACGGCCGCCTCTTCAACGGTAGGAAATCGCCGGCGGGCGGCCCACCCCTAGGCGCCCTTAATCAGCCGTCGGCGCCGGGCCTGAGCAGGCCGGTTTCATAGGCCACCGCGACGGCGGCGGCGCGGTCGTTCACCTCGAGCTTGGCGAAGATGTGCAGCAGGTGGGTCTTCACGGTGGCCTCGGTGATGAACAACTTCCTGGCGACCTCGCGGTTGGTCGCGCCCCGCGAGATCAGCGACAGGACCTCCAGCTCGCGGCGGCTGAGCATCTGCTGCTGCGGCGCGCGGATCTTCTGCGTCAGCACGCCCGCCACGGACGGCGACAACACCGTCTCGCCGCGCGCCGCGGCCTGCACCGCGCTGCGCAACTCGGCGCGCGGGGTGTCCTTCAGCAGGTAGCCGGTCGCGCCCTCCTCGATGGCGGGCAGCACGTCGACGTCGTTGTCGAAGGTGGTCAGCACGAGCACGCGCACGCCGGGCGACTGCTCGCGCAGGCGGCGGATGAGCTCGGCGCCGTTCATCTTCGGCATGCGCAGGTCGGTGAGCACGACGTCGGGGTTGGTGCGCTGGACCACCGCCAGCGCCTCGAAGCCGTCGCCCGCCTCGCCGACCACCTCGAACTCGTCGTCGGTGAAGATGCCCCGCAGTCCGTCGCGGACGACCGGATGGTCGTCCACGATGATCAGGCGAATCGGCATGGTCACCCGGCGTCTCTGAGGCGGTCGGACGGTTCGGACACGGCGTCGGCGGGGATGGCCGGCACGGTCGCGGAGATGCCGGTGCCCTCGCCGGGCGCCGACTCGATCTCGAAGTCGCCGGCCAGCCTGGTCACGCGCTGGCGCATCGCGATGAGCCCGAAGCCGCCGGCCTCGGAGGCGGGCGAGCGGGAGGAGATGTCGGGCGGCCCGGGGACGAATCCGGCTCCGTCGTCGCGTACATCCAGCACCACGACATCTTCCATGTACGACAGGGTGAGAGCAACTCGTCCGGCCGAGGCGTGCTTGGCGACGTTGGACAGCGCCTCCTGCGCCACCCGCAGCAACGTGATCTCGACCTCGGCGTGCAGCGGCCTGGCGTCGCCGTTGACCGACAGGGAGGCGGCCACGCCGGTCGTTTCCGACCACCTGTCGGCGACGTCCCGCACGGCGGCGGGCAGCTGCGAGCCGGCCAGCGGCGCTGGGCGCAACGCCTGCACCGACCTGCGGGCCTCGTTGAGGTTCTCCCTGGCCAGGGTTCGTACGGTGTCGAGGCGGGCGAGCGCGGCCGGTGTGTCGTCGATCGCCTCCTCGGCGGCCTCGATCTGGGTGACGATGGCGGTCAGCCCCTGGGCGATGGTGTCGTGGATCTCCCTGGCCATGCGCTGCCGCTCGCCGAGCACCCCCGCCTCGCGGGCCTGGGTCAGCAGCCGGGCCTGCAGGCTCGCGTTCTCCTCGGCGAGCGCGGCCAGCTTGGCGCCGGTCTCCCGCAGCTGCTCGATCATCACCTTGCGGCTCTCGTTCTGGTCGGAGATGGTCTGGATGACCAGCCCGATCGCGGAGGCGATCAACGCGGCGATCAGGAAGGAGAAGAGCATCTCGCCCGGGCTCCGCCCGGCCTCCGGCCGCATGGAGACCAGCACGCCGGCCGTCGCGGCCACCCCGCCGTAGGCCCACCACCTGGGCAGCAGCCTGAACGACTGGATGAACGCCGCCGGGCCGGTCACCGTGAAGACCGAGTCGATGCCGACCAGCGCCCCGATGGCGGCGAGCAGGACGGCGAAGTAGACGATCGCCACCACCGGGTGCCTGGTCCAGCCGGGGTGCACGCCGATCAGGAACCAGTGCCAGGCCATCGCGAACGACGCTAGCACCAGCGTGTCGAGCCGCCAGTTCTGTGCCAGCGAGAAGGCGGCGGGCAGCAGGATGAACAGGTAGGGGAGCGCGGGCCAGACCCGGTCCCAACGAGAAAGGCCGGGTCCGGTGGAGGCGACCACCGATCCCGACCCTTCACGGCGGGCGCTGCTTACCACCGGAACGCCTTGACCGCGATGCCGGCGGTGACCAGGCAGATCCCCACCATGACCAGCATCGCCACGGGCGAGGCCGCGTGGCCCTCCCAGCCGTTGCGGATGGTCTGCACGGCCGGGGCCATGGGCAGCATGTCGCCGATGGCCCGCATCGAGCCGCCCATCGACTCGCGGGGGATCACCGCGCCGGAGATGAAGACCATCGGGAAGAAAACGCTCAGCCCGAGCACGGTGGCCGTGCGGCCGGAAGGGACGACGGCGCCGAGCAGGAAGCCGATGCCGCTGAGGCTCAGCGCGCCGAGCACCCACGCCAGCACCACGATGCCCGGGTTCGCGGGGGCGGACAGGTCGTAGCCGATGGCGCCGATGGCGATGAGCAGCACCGTGCCGAGAAGGGCCATCAGCATGTGGGCGATCCACTGGGCGCCGAACAGCATGCCGGGGGAGGCGGGGGTGGCGAGCAGCCGCTTCAGCACCCGGCGCTCGCGGTACTGCGCCAGGGTGGCCGGCAGGATGACCAGCGTGGCCAGCCCGATGACGAAGATGCTCAGCATCGGCACGTTGGCGTCGACCGACGGCAGCCCGCCGGGAAGGGGCTTGCCGTTGCGCAGCTTGACCCAGATCATGATCGTGGGGAAGGCCAGCGCGAAGAACGCCGACATCGGATCCCTGATGATCAGCTTGAGCTCGACCGCGATGACCTGCGTGATGCCTTTCATGCCGCCTGCCCTCCCGTCAGCGCGAAGTAAGCGTCCTCGAGCGATTCCGTGCGGCCCTGGGTGATCAGCTCGCCCGGGGTTCCGTGGGTGATGACGCGGCCCTGGTCGATGATCGCCATGCGGTCGCACAGCGCCTGGGCCTCGTCCATGAAGTGGGTGACCAGCACGACGGTCACGCCGCGGTCGCGGACCTCGCGGACCAGGCCCCACGTCATGCGGCGGGCGGACGGGTCGAGGCCGGTGGTGAGCTCGTCGAGGAAGACGACCTCCGGGTTGCCGACCAGGGCCAGCGCGATGAACAGGCGCTGCTTCCAGCCGCCGGACAGGCTCGCGAAGCTGGAACGCTGCCGGTCCGTCAGGCCCCACTCGTCCATGAGCTTGCGCCAGTCGGCCGGCTTGTCGTAGAAGGAGGCGTACATCTTCAGTGCCTCGCCCACCTTCAGCGCGTCCGGCAGGGCGGCCTCCTGGAGCTGGACACCGATGCGGGGAAGCAGCTCGCGACGGTCGCTCTGGGGATCGAGGCCCAGGACCCGCAGGACGCCGCCGTCCCGCTCGCGCAGGCCCGACATGCACTCCACCGTGGTGGTCTTGCCCGCTCCGTTGGGGCCGGCGATGCCGAAGATCTCGCCTCGTTCCACCTGCAGGGATACGTCCGTCAGCACTTGGCGGCCTTTGTAACTTTTACTCATGCCCTCGATTTCGATGACTGTCATGTTTAAAGAATCATCGGGATCAGCCGCATGCGACATCCCCCGAACGGTTGATAGGGGGTCAGCCTCCCGATTCCGGGTCCGACCTGCGGATTGGCTTCCCGACCAGGTGAAACGCTAAATAGGGGTGTCGTACGCGGCGCTGATCCCCAACTCTGAATGCATGAGCGATACAGCGGTGCGCGTGCGTGAGCTGCGCAAGCGATACGGCGACGTGGTCGCCATCGACGGCGTTGACCTGGATATCGCCCGTGGCGAGGTGTTCGCGCTCCTCGGCCCCAACGGCGCAGGCAAGACGACCACTGTTGAGATCCTGGAAGGCCATCGCCGGCGAGACGCCGGCGAGGTCAGCGTGCTCGGCGAGGACCCCGGCGTGGCCGGCCGGGCGTGGCGCTCCCGTCTCGGGATGGTGCTGCAGTCGGCCACCGACGCCGCGGAGATGACCGTGCGCGAGATGGTCCATCACTACGCCCACTACTACCCGAGGCCCCGCGACCCCGAGCACGTGATCGAACTCGTCGGGCTCGCCGGCAAGGCGGACGCTCGCACGCGCAACCTCTCCGGAGGCCAGCGGCGCAGGGTCGACGTGGCGCTGGGCGTGCTCGGCAACCCCGAGCTGCTCTTCCTCGACGAGCCGACCACCGGTTTCGACCCCGAGGCCCGCCGCCAGTTCTGGAGCCTGATCTCCCGGCTGGCCGACGAGGGCACCACCATCCTGCTGACCACGCACTACCTGGACGAGGTCGAAGCGCTGGCCAACCGGGTCGGCGTGATCGTCCAGGGCAAGGTCGTGGCACTGGGCGAGCCGGCCACGCTGGCCGGACGCTCGCAGGCCATGGCGACCGTCAGCTGGACCACCGCCGACGGCGACCACAGCGTGAAGACGGCGACGCCGACGCAGGTCGTCGCCGAGCTCAGCGGCCAGTTCGACGGTGAGATCCCCGAGCTGACCGTGACACGTCCGTCTCTCGAAGACGTCTACCTCGGCCTAATCGGAGATCACTCGTGACCACCACGTTGTCAAGACCACCGACCCGGATGGCCGCCGCGACGGCGGGGCCCCTGCCGAGCGCCGGTCGGCTGGTTCTCAAGCGCGGTGCGCTGGAGCTCAAGAGCTTCTTCCGCACCAAGGGACAGTTCATCGTCATCTTCTCCCTCCCGGCGATCATGCTGATGCTGCTCGGCGCGATGCAGTCAGGCAAGCCGGACTTCAACGGCGTCACCGGCGCCCAGATCCTCACGGCCGGCATGATCGGCGCCGGCATCATGGGCACGACCTTCCAGAACCTCGGGATCAACGTGGCGCTGGAGCGCCACGACGGCACGCTGAAGCGGCTCTACGGCATGCCCATGCCGCGGATCGCCTATTTCGGCGGCAAGGTCATCCAGGTCCTCGTGTGCATGGTCGCCGAGGTCGCCCTCCTGGTCGTGGTCGGGGTGCTGATGTTCGACGTGCAGGTGCCCGGCACGCTCGACCGGTGGCTGACCCTTGCCTGGGTCCTCCTCCTCGGCGGCGTGGCCTGCACCCTCCTCGGCATCGCGGTCGGCAGCCTGCCGAAGTCGGCGCGCGGCGCGAACGCCATCATCACGCTGCCCTTCCTCATCGTGCAGTTCATCTCCGGCGTCTACATGCCCTTCTCCGACGTGCCCGCCTTCCTCCAGTTCATCGCGTCCCTGTTCCCGCTCAAGTGGATGACCCAGGGCATGCGTTCGGTGTTCCTGCCCGAGCACGCGGCGGCGCTCGAACCGGCCGGCTCGTGGCAGCTCCCGCTGATCGCCCTCGTGCTCGCCGCCTGGTGCGTCGGCGCGTTGCTGCTGTGCATGAAGACGTTCCGCTGGACCGCCAAGGACAGCTGACCGTAGTGGCAGGACAGGATTGCGCGGATTTGCTGACGAGGGGAGGGGAGCACGGCGCGGACGAGTCCCGGTGACGGTGGCGGGTCCTTGAGGACGCCACCGTCATCCTCATGTCCGGCCGCATGAACCGGTGGTGATCGTACGCGGTGCGGTGTCCTGGACGGGATGCGGCGCCGCCTTCCGCTGCGTGGACGTGGCCACCGGCCCTGCACGGCCGGCGTGGACGCCTCTGAGACGGGCGCCGGAGAAGGTTTCCAGAAGAGCGCGCCAGACAGGGCCCTCGGACAGGGCCCTCGGACAGGGCCCTCGGACAGGGCCCTCGGACAGGGCGCCGCAGAGGGGCGCGGATCCGCGGAAAGGGCCAGGAGCGAGGCTCTGGCCTGGCGAGGTGGCCCCGGTCGCGAAAGCCGCAGAAGGGCGCGGGGGCGGGATCCGAGGCGGCCGCGGGAGGGCGCGCCTCCCGGCCGGCCGGCCGGGTCAGGCCCTGACGGCGGCCGCGTACGGCGCGTCAGGCCCTGACCGGCTGCGGCACGGGTCGCCTGAGCACCGGGCGGTGGCGGCGCGAGGCATTGCTGGCGGCCATGACGATGGCGGTGAGGAGCAGCCCGTCACGGGCCATGTACTTACCGGTGAAACCCGCCAGCTGCTGCCCGCCCACGTGCGGGCCGGTGACCAGGAGCCGGGCGGAGAAGGCGCCCAGGACGGGGTTGAAGGTCAGGATCGCGTCCTCGAAGTCCAGCCACCGCTTGGCCAGCGGGAACCAGGCCTTGTAGACCGACTCCTTGGCGGAGAACAGCAGGCGGTCCCAGCAGATCTCCGGGTGGTCGGCGGCGAGCGCGCGCAGGGCTTTGCGCTCCTCGGCCAGGGAGACCGCCTCCAGGACGCCGTTCGACAGCGGCTCGTTGGGTTCGGCGTCGATGCCGATCGTGATGGTGTCGCCGCCGGGGCTGACGACGGCTCCGCGGTAACCCGCGCAGTGCGTGATGCTGCCCACGAAGCCCTTGGGCCACTGGGGCTCGCCACGCAGTCCGGGCAGGAGGGGCTGCGGCGGCAGGCCGAGCAGGCTCATGGCCTGCCTGGCGCACATGCGCGCCGTGACGAACTCCTTGCGCCGGGTCTCCACCGATCGGCTGATCACCTCTTCTTCAGCGGGGAAGAGCATCGCGTCGTGGTCGTCGAACGTGTCCACGGCCACCACCCACGGGGGGAGGATGCTCCCGATCAAGGCATTGGTGTTCACCCTTCCAAGCTAGATACGGCCTTGCCGCGAGAGAACGTTCGACCAGGTCTTCTCGGGCCGTCCGGAGCCGGTTGCGGGGTGAACCCGCCCTTAGAAGGGGGTGCGACCAACGCGAAATGTCCCTATTTATGGTCAATTGTCGGATCGTGCCCGCGATGGCGTGATCAGTGAGGCGTCGATCGCGCGGTTGACGGCGTCGATGCGCGACGCGGCCCCCAGCTTGACGAAGATGTTCCGCAGGTGGCGCTTGACCGTGGCCTCGGTGGTGTTGATGCGGGCGGCGATCTGCCGGTTGCTGAGCGCCTGCGCCGCCAGTTCGAGGACCTCGCGCTCCTTGCTCGTCAGCACCTCGGCGGGCGCGCTCTCCATCTGCGCCAGGCTCTCGCGGGAGACGGCCAGGACGATGCGGTCCGGCTCGTCGTGCACGCTCCGGATCGCCGACACCAGCTCGTGCCAGTGGACGCTTTTGAGCAGGTATCCGCGGATGCCGGCGGCGAGGAGCCTGCGCAGCAGCTGCGGGCCGTCGTACATGCTGAGGATGATGATCTGCGTGTTCGGGACCTCACTGCGCAGCCGCGTCACGGTGTCGGTGGCCGAGTCGCCGGGGATCTCCACGTCCAGCAGGAGGATGTCCGGCTTCTTGTCGGCGACCAGGCGGAGGGCGTCGTCGGAGGTGCCCGCCTCGCCGACCACGGCCAGTCCCTCCTGGGCTTCCAGGATCTCCCTGAGTCCTTCGCGGAACAGGGCGTGGTCGTCCACGATGGCGATCGTGGTGGGCGGGTCACTCCTGATCATCGAGGCGCCTCTGGATGGGCACGGCGAGATCGACCCTGGCGCCCCTGCCGGGCTTGCTGGCGATCGTCACCGTGCCGCCGAGTAACTGGGTGCGCTCCCTGATGGACGACAGCCCGAGGCTGCCCTTCGGCGGCTGGCCGTCCGGATCGAAACCGCAGCCGTTGTCGATCACGCACGCGACCAGTTCGTGCGGCGCGACGTCGATCCTGATGAGGATGGCCGACGGCTCCCCGTGGGTGAGCGCGTTGCGCGCCGCCTCACGCAGGATCAGCAGGCACTCCTCGCTGACGGTCGCGGGCGCCCAGGTCTGGTCGCCGTTGACGATCAGCTCGATCTGTACGTCCTCCGTCCCGATGATGTCCAGGTAGCTGAGCAGCCCCTTCTCCAAGGTGCTGCCCCCTGGGGGATGGAGGTCGGAGGTGACCTGGCGCAGGCTGTACATGGTCTCCTGGATGGCCTGCTGCGCCATCTCCAGCTTGGCCAGTGCCTTCGCCGGCTCCCCCGGGCGGTACATGTTCGACAGCTCCAGCTGGCGCTGGGCCACGCTGAGGCTGTGGCCGATGCGGTCGTGCAGCTCCCTGGCGATCCGCCGGCGCTCGGCCATCTGCGCCTCGGTCACCTTGTTGAGCAGGATGCCGGTGTAACTGTTCGCGGCCTCCCTGATGCGCAGGGAGATGCTCTGTTCCAGTGCCGTCACGACGAGCTTGAGCATGTGAGCGGCATGGGTGTCGTCCTGGAGCCGCTGGCTCAGCGTGGCGAACGCCGCGCGGAAGAACACCGAGGCCGCCATCAGCGACTCTCTCGGATGGACGCCCGCCGACGCCCTCGCCACGCCTATGTCCCAGGCCAGGAAACGGGACGTCTCGTCGTCGTCCTGCAGGCGCCCCGCACGCAGTGCCCCCGCCATCTCCGTCAGGATCTGGCCTGCGTTCGTCATGACCTGGGCTTTCGTCACCTGATCATTGATCAACACGCTACCGATGGCCGCAAGTCCCTGCTCGTACTTGCTCAGTATGTCCGCTCGGCACTCCTCGATAAGGCTCGCCGGCCCCGTAGCGTCTTGCTCACCCGTATGCGCAATTTCTCCCACCGTGTCCCCTTGGAGAGTGCACGAATGCTTACATCTTGGGTCAACACTGGTGAGTAGGCAACTGTATGCCGATGACGGGCATACGCGGAGTGTCCTCCGAGCAGCCTCTGTCGGCCCTGTGACCTGCTGAAACGGGGCACGACATGGAAATGTCAATATTCCGTGAACGGCGCGCCGCAGGCCCAGGTTGGCGCGCCAGCTCGCCGGAGTGGCGCGACGGGACGGCGGTCTACATGAGCGTGACTCGTATTAGCGCGATTCACGTTAATGACTCATAACGATACTCGTCAGTAAGGTTTGGGCCTCTTCACCCCCTCCCGCGTGCGCCGGCCGCTGGGGCCGCGGGGCCCGCGGGGCCCTGGGATCCGCCGGCCGCGCGCCGCCCGGCGCGGGCCCGCGATGACTCGGACCAGGGCGTGGTCCGAAAGGTGAAGACCGGCTGGTCCATACGGAGCGACCCGCGTTATTAAGGATAAGCCGTATTGTGAGCCCCCAGAGCCGCACCTAACGTGATGAGCGTCAACCCAGAAACGGGTGCGGAAGGGGTTGAGGTCATGCGGCAAGTGCGACAGTCCAAGACGTCGAAGCCGAGAAAAGAGCAGAAAAGCTCGTTGGACCTCAGAACTCCTTCCGGTCGTAAATTGCCTTTCTAAAAGGGGTGTCCAATCATGGGGCTGTTCGAGAGAGATGCGGCCATGACCTCCATGCACGGCCTCCTCGCCGAGGCCGTTGGCGGCAAGGGCAGGGTCGTGATGGTGACGGGGGTCGTCGCGACCGGCAAGAGTGAGCTTCTGCATGCCTTCGCCGAACAGGCACTCGAACGGGGTGCTCTGCCGCTGGTGGCGTCCGCCACCCAGGCGGAGAGCGATATTCCGCTGGGCGTGCTCGGCCAGCTCTTCCAGAACGCGCCGCTGCGCGAGGACGTGCGCGCGGTCGCGGCCGACCTGCTGCGCGAGGGCGCGGAGATGGCCTCGCCCGCCAAGGGGGACCGCGTCGAGCAGGTGGACGTGCAGATCGTGCACTCGCTCTGCGCGGTCCTGCTCTCGCTGGCCGAGCGCCATCCGCTGGCGATCGTCGTCGACGACGTCCACCTCGCCGACAGGGCCTCGCTGCTCTGCCTGTCCTACCTCGTCCGCAGGTCCAGGTACGCGCCGCTCGTGGCGGTCTTCAGCCAGGCCGAGTACCGCCAGCACATGCACGGCTTCTTCGCCACCGAGATGCTCCGCCAACCCCACTGCACCGCCGTCAGGCTGGCGCCGCTGTCGTACGGCGCCGCGCTCAGCATGACGGCCGAGCGCCTGGGCGAGGCGGCGGCCAAGGAGGTGACGCCGGAGTGGCACGCGCTCAGCGGCGGCAACCCGCTCCTGCTCCGCGGGCTGATCGAGGACCACGAGAGCGGCGGGAGCGCTCCCGCCGAGCGCTACGGCGAGGCCGTGCTGTCGTGCCTGCACCGGGCCGATCCCGGGCTCATGCAGGTCGCCGGCTGGCTCGCGGTGCTGGACGACCCGGCGCTGCTCGAGCGCCTGCTCGGCTCCGACACCGCGACGATGGCGCACGCCATGCACTGGCTGGAGACCGCAGGCCTGCTGGAGTCGGGCCACTACCGGGCCGAGATCGCGAGGAGGACCGTGCTGGCCGAGCTGAGCGACGAGGTGCGCCGCAGCGTGCACCGGCGGGCCGCCGAGCTGCTGCACGAGGAGGGCGCCGGCGACATCGCGATCGCCGAGCACCTGCTCGGCGCCGACGCGACCGACCTGCCGTGGGCCGTGCCCGTGCTGGAGGCGGCGGCGCTGAGCCGGCTGGACGGCGGGTCCGTCACCTCGGCCGTGGACTACCTGAAGCTCGCCTGGCGCGGCTGCACCGACGAGCGGCAGCGCACCACCATCGCCACGGTCCTGATGCGCGCCGAGTGGCGCATCAACCCCAGCACGCCGGCCGAGCACATCGCCGAACTGACCGACGCCCTGCACAACGGGACCCTCCGCGGCAGCGACGCGGTCGTGCTGGCCAGGGCGCTGCTGTGGCACGGCAAGGTCGACGACGCCTGCCAGGTGCTCGAGCACCTGAAGGAGAGCGGCGACACCGAGCCGCAGACCGTGGCCGAGCTCATCGGCACCCGGCTGTGGCTGCGCTGCTCCGCGCCGCCGCTGCTGGCCCACGTCAACAGGTCGACCAGCGAGCAGGCCAGGGAGGCCGTGCTGCCCGTACGCGTGAGCCGGCGGCTGGAGTCGATCAACGCGCTGATCTCGGTGCTCACCCGCGGGCCGCGCGAGCGCGTCCTCGGCACCGTCGAGCGCATCCTGCACAGCTCCCGCCTGGACGAGATGTCCATGGACACGGTCGAGAGCTCCCTGCTCGCGCTCACGT
Source organism: Nonomuraea sp. B5E05 (assembly GCF_039880665.1). NCBI lineage: Bacteria > Bacillati > Actinomycetota > Actinomycetes > Streptosporangiales > Streptosporangiaceae > Nonomuraea > Nonomuraea sp. B5E05. Next base: position 187,722 of record NZ_JBDPMJ010000013.1, on the reverse strand, counting down.
ACGGCGGCTGGCCGGACAAGGCCGTGCCCTGGTGCGACGCCTTCATCGAGGAGGCGCAGTCCCGCAGCGCCCCCGCCCGGCGCGCCCGGTTGACCGCGATCCGCGCCGAGATCGCCATGCGCCGCGGCGACCTCGAGACCGCGGCGTCGTGCGCCCGGCAGGCCCTGGAGATCATCCCGCCCGCCAGCTGGGGTGTCACCGTGGGCGGCCCGCTGGCCAACCTGATGCTCGCCAGCACGGCCATGGGGCAGTACGACCAGGCGCTCGCCCAGGTCAACACGCCGGTGCCGGACGCCATGCTGCAGACCCGCTTCGGACTGCACTACCTGCACGCCCGCGGGCGCTACCACCTCGCGGTCGACCACCCGGCGGCGGCGCTGCGCGACTTCCGGTTCTGCGGCGAGCTCATGGCCGAGTGGGAGATGGACACGCCGGGATTCATCGCCTGGCGTACCGACGCGGCCGAGGCGCTCATCCGGATGGGCGAGCAGGCGGAGGCCCGCGCCCTGATCGAGGAGCAGCTCTCCCGGTGCGGCCCGATGGCCTCCCGTACGCACGGGATCGCGCTGCGCCTGCTGGCCGCCACGAGCGAGCTCCGGCACCGGCCCATGCTGCTGCGGCAGTCCACGGACCGCCTGCAGGCCTGCGGTGACCGCTACGAGCTGGCCCGGTCGTTGTTCGACCTCACCGAGGCCTTCCACAGCGTCGGGGAGTTCCGCCGGGCTGGGATCATCGCCAGCCGTACGCGCACCCTCGCCCAGGAGTGCGGCGCCCAGCCGCTGAGCCACGCGCTGGACGGCGACGGCGCCGCCGCCGAGGGGCAGGGCTCCGAGATCAGCAAGGTGGCGGCCATCCTCAGCGACGCGGAGCGACGCGTCGCCGGCCTGGCCGCGGTCGGATACACCAACCGGGAGATCGCCGCCAAGCTGTTCATCACGGTGAGCACGGTCGAGCAGCACCTGACCCGCATCTACCGCAAGCTCGGGATCACTCAGCGCTCCGATCTCCCTCCCAATCTGGAGCTCAGCCCCACCCTGCGCTGACCTCTTGAGCTCCTCGATCTGCCCACCGTGCGGACCCCGCGCGGTGGGCAGTGACATTAACAATGTGTATAACGAAGAGTTGCATACAGTGTCAAGAGCGGATAAAGCGCAATGATGTTTCCTATATTCGCCCGGTGCTCCCGGAGGATAGGGGTTGTGGCGCGAACTTGGCCCACAGATCGTATGTACCAACGGTGAGGGTCAATGGGAGGGAGTGTTGTGGACAGCAGAAGGCTGGGAGACACGGGGCCGATCACCTCGTGTCTGGGCTTCGGATGTCTGGCTCTCTCCGGCGTGTACGGCGAAGCGGACCGCTCGGAGTCGCTGGCGTTGCTCCACAACGTGCTCGACACAGGTGTCACCTTGCTCGACATGTCCGACGACCACGCCCATGGTGAGATCGAACGGCTCGTCGGCGAGGCCGTCAGGCCCTGGCGCGACGACGTTCTGCTCTCGACGCGCACCCTCAGCCGCTCGGGCAACGTGCCGCTGCGGCAGGCCTGCGAAGCCTCGCTGGAACGGCTGGGCGTCGACCACGTCGACCTCTACATCGTCGGCAGGGAGCCGGGCGCCGTGCCCGTCGAGGAGACCGCGGGCCGGCTCGGCGAGCTGGTGGCGGCGGGCAAGGTGCGCTACGCGGGCCTGACAGGGGTGACGGGGGACGAACTGCGCCGGGCGCACGCGGTCCATCCGATCACCGCCCTGGCCATGGAGTACTCCCTGTGGCACCGTGACGCCGAGCTCGACCAGCTGCCGGTGGCGCGCGAGCTCGGCATCGGGCTGATCGCCGGCCGGCCGCTGGGCCGCGGCTTCCTGGCCGGGCGCGGCGGCTCCGCCCGCGAGCTCGACCCGGGAGACGCCCGCCGTGCCGACCCCCGGTTCGACTCGGCCAACCTGCCGGGCAACATCGCCAGGCTCAGGAAACTGGAGGCCGAGGCGGCGACCATGGACGTCAGCACCGGCCGGCTGGCGCTGGCCTGGCTGCTGGCCAGGGGGCCCGACGTGGTGCCCGTGCCCAGCACCCGCGACCCGGTCCACCTGGAGATGAACGCGGGTTCCGTCAGGCTGCTGCTGACCGACGCGACGTGCCGCAGGCTGGAGGCGGCCTTCCCGCACGGCGCGGCCGCCGGAGCACCGCTCCCCGGTTGACCGGTCCTGCTCAGAGGACTCAGACGAGGGTCAGGATGACCAGGCCGTGCAGGGCGTACTGGGTGGCCATGAAGGCGCCGTACGGCTCGCGGCGCCGCCCCTGGACGCACAGGACCGTGATGGCGATCGCACCGGCGACCATGGCGAGAGCGCTGGGCCACAGGGGCAGCTCCAGCAGCAGCACCGCCGCCGTGAACGCGAGTGCCAGGCCGATGGCGACGGCGCAGATCGCCCGCCGCAGGGCGTCCTCGCCGTGCGTGACCGCGAAGGTGGTCCGGCCGGCCTGCGCGTCGCCCTCGATGTCGGGCAGGTCCTTGGTCGTCGACCCCACCAGCGCGGTCCAGAGCGACGCCGCCGGCACGAAGACGATCAGCATCAGGGAGACCCGGAACTCGCTGGCGTAGGAGAGCGCGCCCGCGACGTAGGTGAGCACGGTGGCGGCGCCTCCGGTCAGGACCGTGCCGCCTGAGCTGCGCTTGAGCGGAAACGGCGGGCCCGAGTACAGGTAGCCGAGCACCAGCACGACCGCGAGCAGCAGGCCCATCCGCGGGTCGAGCGCGAAGCCGCTGAGCAGGCTGACCAGCGCCGCGCCCACCGCCACCGCGGTGGCGAAGGCGGGCGGCAGGTCGCCTCTGCAGATAGGCCTGCGCGAGCCGTTGAGGCGGTCCTCGGAAACGTCCATCACGCCGTTGAAGAGATAGACGGAGAAAATCATCAGCACCCATGTCAGGGCGCCCCAGGCCGTTCTGCCGAGATGCCCGTCGGCGCCGGCGACCTGCGCGCACAATGCGGTGCCGGTCAGAAAGCGCAGTAAGAAGATTAACTGCACAGAAGGGCGAGACTCTGCCAGACACAGACCGCCGCGCCGCAGCGCCACGGTTTCGATGGTCGCCATGATCGGATTGTGCGCGACCGCCGGGAGGCGGAGAAGGGGGGTGCGCCTAAAGATACCGGGGTCCGCACTCTCGATACCCGGGCGGATATCTATGGGTAAGGACCGGCACTCTCATGATCCCCGCCCTGTTCGGCGGCGCCCGGCCGATTGTACGTTGTGATCGGAGATCTCCTACAGGCAGACCATGACCAAGGCGAAGGAGATTCAACCATGGTCCCGACCCGCCCCGTAGAGCGCTATTCGGACTTTACTCCGTTGGCCCTGGCCGACCGTACGTGGCCGGACAAGAAGATCGTTTCAGCGCCGCGCTGGCTGTCGACGGACCTGCGCGACGGCAACCAGTCGCTGGCCAATCCCATGTCGCCGGCCAGGAAACTCCAGATGTTCGAGCTGCTCGTCGACATCGGCTACAAGGAGATCGAGGTCGGATTCCCGGTGGCCAGCCAGGACGACTACGACTTCGTACGCCTGCTCATCGAGGAGAACCGCATTCCCGACGACGTGTGGATCTCGGTGCTCGTGCCGGCGCGGGACGAACTGATCGAGCGTTCGGTGAGCGCGCTTTCCGGCGCGCCGCGTGCCACGTTTCACCTCTACAACGCGACCGCGCCGCTGTTCCGGCGCGTGGTGTTCGACATGGACCGCGCGCAGTGCAAGGACCTGGCCGTGCAGGGCACCCGGATGATGATGAAGTACGCCGAGCGCGATCTGGCCGGCTGCGACCTGCGTTACCAGTACTCGCCGGAACTGTTCAACGAGACCGAGGCCGACTTCGCCCTGGAGGTCTGCGAAGCGGTCATGGACGTGTGGGGGGCCGGCCCGGGGCGCCCGATCATCCTGAACTTCCCCACCACCGTGGAGCGTTCCCTGCCGTCGGTGTTCGCGGACCAGGTCGAGTGGCTGGACCGCAACCTGTCCCGCAGGGAGCACGTGTGCCTGTCCATCCACCCGCACAACGACCGTGGCACGGGGGTTGCCGCGGCCGAGCTGGCGATGCTGGCCGGCGCCGAGCGGATCGAGGGCTGCCTGTTCGGCAACGGCGAGCGGGCCGGCAACGTGTGCCTGGTGACGCTGGGCATGAACATGTTCACCCACGGCGTGGACCCCGAGATCGACTTCTCCGACATCGACCGCATCCGCGGCACGGTCGAGCACTGCAACGAGATCCCCGTGCACCCCAGGCACCCGTACGGGGGCGAGCTGGTCTACACCGCCTTCTCCGGCTCGCACCAGGACGCGATCAAGAAGGGGTTCGACGACCTGGAGCGCCGGGCGGCCGGGTCCGGCGTCGGCGCCGACGAGATGCCGTGGACCATGCCGTACCTGCCGGTGGACCCCAAGGACGTCGGGCGCACGTACGAGGCGATCGTGCGGATCAACAGCCAGTCGGGCAAGGGCGGCATCGCGTACATCATGAGCGCCTGGCACGGGATGGAGCTCCCTCGCGAGCTGCAGCGGGAGTTCGCCCGGCTCGTGCAGGAGCGGGCCGACCTGCGGGGCAGCGAGCTCTCGCCCGACCAGGTGTGGGAGCTGTTCCAGGAGGAGTACCTCTCCCGCGACGAGCGGTCCGGCGCGCTGGGCGCGGGCGGCGACCGGATCACCGCGACGCTGCACATGGACGGCCAGCGCGAGCAGGCCGTGCGGGCCATCGGCGCCACGCTGGCGCCCCTGGGCGTGGACGTGCGGGCGGTGCACCGGTCCGGCGGCGCCGAGCAGGTCGCCAGCATGGAGACGACGGTGTACGCCGAATGCAAGGTGGACGGCGAGACGGTCTGGGGGGTCGGCGTCGCCACGAACGTGGTGGACGCGACCCTGACGGCGGTCGGCTCGGCCGCCAGGAGGAGCGGGCGGACGGAGGTCAGGCTCGCGAATGCCAGCTGACGCCCGGCGCGCGACAGAAGCCCGGCAGCGGCCGCCATCAGGCGGCCGCTGCGGCGTTTCCACGGCAGGCCCGACCGCGTGACGATCCCGGATGCCGAAGCGGCGCACGCGGCGGCCGATGGTCCCCGGGCACGACGAAAGCCACCGCTCATTTTCTCGATGAGCGGTGGCTTTTCGTTCTCGGAAGGCCTCGCAAAAGGGGTACGACGTCTAGCTCAATGCCTCACCTCGCCGGCGGGATAAACACCTTCAAAACTGTGTTACCTGTATTCAAGCGCCGCCCGGACGCTTTTCCCACCCCTAGCTCACCCTTAGGGCGAACACGAATTCCCCGGTCAGCTTATTCGCCGCAGACGGCCCGGCTCGGTGGGCCGGGGGCGCCATTCGCGGGGATATCCCAGCGAGACCTCCTCGAACCGCACGCCGTTGTGCCAGGTGGTGCGGGGAATGTGCAGGTGCCCGTAGACGACCGTGCTCGCGTTGAACCGCACGTGCCAGTCGGCGGTGCGCTCGGTGCCGCACCACAGGGCGAAGTCGGGATAGCGCAGGACGTCGGTGGGCCGGCGTACCAGGGGATAGTGGTTGATCAGCACCGTCGGCAGGTCCGCGGGCAGCTCGCCCAGCCGCCGCTCGGTCAGCTCGACCCGGGCCGCGCACCACGCCTGCCGGGACGGGTACGGGTCGGGATGCAGCAACATCTCGTCCGTGCACACCACGCCGCGCTCGTAGGCCTGGGCCAGCGCCTCGGCCCGGGAGTGCACGCCGGGGACCCGGAAGGAATAGTCGTACAACACGAACAGCGGCGCCACGACGAGCGAGCCCTCCCAGACCGGGTAGGGATCTTCGGGCGTGACGATGCCCAGCTCGCCGCAGAGCCGCACCAGATGGTCGTAACGCTCGACGCCGCGCAACCGCACGGGGTCGCTCGGATGGGTCCACAGCTCGTGGTTGCCCGGGGCCCACACGACCTTGGCGAAGCGCCCGCTGAGCAGGCGCAGCGCCCATTCGATGTCGGCCATGAGCTCGGCGACGTCGCCCGCGATCAGCAACCAGTCGGTGGCGGACCGGGGCCGCAGTGCCTCCACGATCTCCCGGTTGTCCGCATAGCCCACGTGGAGATCGCTGATGGCGAGCAACGCCGACATTCCTACTCCGCGATGGCCGTCCGCATGATCCAGGTAAAGACGGGAAGCTCCTGCCCGTCCACGCGCGTTCGCTCACCTCTGTGGAGGAAGTGCTCGTACCCACTGCCGAAAGGCAGTTTGATCTTCTCGCAGCCCGGCGCGACGGTCAAGAACCGCCGTTCGGTCGGCAGGTGGTTCGGTCCCCCGATGAGCATGACTTTGACGTACGACATGGGTCACCTCGTTTCAGAGCGGGATGTTGGAGTGGCAACCGCGGGACTGCGGCGCCCGTGCGAGTGCTTCTGCCAGCCGGAGCCGGGTCTCGGAGGGGGAGATGACCTCGTCCACCACGCCGAGCGCCATGGCCCGCTCCACCCCGCCGGCCGTGCGCTGGTGCTCCTCCACCAGGCGCGCGTGCAGGTCCGGCCGCTCGTGCTCGGGCACCGCGGCCAGCTTCTTGCGGTGCAGGATGCCGACCGCCGCCTCGGCCCCCATCACCGCCACCTCCGCGTCGGGCCAGGCGTACACCGCGGTCGCCCCCAGCGACCTGGAGTTCATGGCGATGTAGGCGCCGCCGTACGACTTGCGGGTGATCAGCGTCACCCGGGGGACGACCGACTCGGCGAAGGCGTGCAGCAGCTTCGCGCCCCGCCTGACCACGCCGCCCCACTCCTGCTGGACGCCGGGCAGGTAGCCGGGAACGTCGACCACGACCACCAGCGGGACGCCGAGCGAGTCGCACATCCGCACGAAACGCGAGGCCTTCTCCGCCGAGAGCGAGTCGAGGCAGCCGCCCTTGCGCAGCGGGTTGTTGGCGATCACGCCGACGGCCCGCCCGCCGAGCCGCCCGAGCCCGACCACCATGTTGGGGGCCCAGCGCGGCTGCAGCTCCAGAAAGTCGGGGTCCAGCACGGCGCGGACCAGCGGCCGGACGTCGTAGGCGCGCCGCGGCATGTCGGGGAGCAGCGCGCGCAGGTCGCGCGGCTCGCTCAGCGCGGCGAAGTCGTAGCCGCCCGGCCGGGTGAAGAACCCCGTCAGCAGGCGGGCGCGGTCGTACGCGGCCTCCTCCGAGTCGACCGTGACGTGCGCGACGCCCGACTTGGGGCCGTGCGCGTCCGGGCCGCCGAGCCCGGCCATGTCGATGTGCTCGCCGGTGACCGTACGGACGACGTCGGGGCCGGTGATGAAGACGCGGCCGGCGTCCGACATGATGATCACGTCGGTCAGCGCGGGTCCGTACGCGGCCGCGCCCGCGGCCGGCCCGAGCACGACCGAGATCTGCGGGATGAGGCCGGAGGCGGCCGTCATGGCGGCGAACATGCGCCCCACGCCGTCCATCGACTCCACGCCGTCGGCCAGCCGGGCGCCGCCGGAGTGCCACAGCCCGATCACCGGGCAGCGCCGGCGGACGGCCAGCTGGATGGCCTCGACGATACGGTTCGCGCCCGCCCAGCCCAGCGCGCCGCCCATGATTGTCGCGTCGGTGCAGTAGGCGATCACGGGCGAGCCGTCGATCAGCCCGTGCACGGCCTGCACGCCACTGCTGTCGTCGCCGTCTATCGGCACCGCCGAGTCGGGATCCAGGAGCCGCGAGAAGCGCACCGATGGAGTCCTCGGATCGAGTATTGCCTCCGTGGGAAAAGCGGTCAGGACCGTCATCGTTGTCCTTTCGCCGGAATCTGTCCTTCGAAATGTCCCGGGCGACCCCTATCGCGAACAACCCCTATCGCCTCGTACCTCTAGCAGGGGAGCCCTCGGACGTAGGGGGTTCGTGGGGTGACCGGTAAATGCACGCCGTGTGACACTCGGCTTGTGTTGTTCGCCGAATTCCAGCGTGCCGGCCGGTGTACGGCAGGCGCAGAAAGGTGCGGAAATCATGAAACGCACACAGCTCAAGAAAACCCGGCAGACCTCACGTAATCCCAAGTTCGAGGCGCCGGACACGCGCACCCCGTCCGGCCGGCTGCTGCGGTTCTAGGAGCACGACATGACTACCGAAATCACCGCACCGGCCATCGGCCTCGCCACACTCCTCGACCAGGACCCGGCCTTCCGCCTGCACGAGGGCGGCAAGCTGGAGACGCGCCCGTCCGTCCAGGTGCGTGACCTGGCCGATCTGTCCCTGGCCTACACGCCGGGGGTGGCCCGCGTCTGCACCGCCATCGCCGAGCGGCCCGAGCTGGCCGACGACTACACCTGGCGCTCCAACGTCGTGGCGGTCGTCACCGACGGCACCGCCGTGCTCGGGCTCGGCGACATCGGGCCCACCGCGGCGATGCCGGTCATGGAGGGCAAGGCGCTGCTGTTCAAGCAGTTCGGCGGCGTGGACTCGGTGCCCATCTGCCTGGACTGCACGGACGTCGACGAGCTCGTGGAGACGATCGTCCGGATGGCCCCGTCGTTCGGCGGCATCAACCTCGAGGACATCAGCGCGCCGCGCTGCTTCGAGGTGGAGCGCCGGCTCAGGGAGGTGCTGGACATCCCCGTCTTCCACGACGACCAGCACGGCACCGCCATCGTGGTGCTGGCCGCCCTGCGCAACGCGGCACGGGTGACCGGCCGGCGGTTGTGGGATCTCCGCGCCGTCGTGGCGGGGGCGGGCGCCTCCGGCCTCTCCGTCGCGAGCATGCTGATGAACGCCGGCATCGGCGAGGTCGCCGTGTCGGACAGCAAGGGCGTCCTCCACACCGGCCGCGACGACCTCAACCCCTACAAGGCCATCATCGCGGGCTGCACCAACCAGTCCGGCCACACCGGCACGACCGAGGAGGCCCTGGCCGGGGCCGACGTCTTCATCGGCCTGTCGGGCTCGACGATCAGCGAGCAGGCCATCGCCTCCATGGCGCCCGGCTCCATCGTCTTCGCGCTGTCCAACCCCGAGCCGGAGATCCACCCCGGGATCGCCCAGGAGCACGCCGCCGTCGTGGCCACCGGGCGCAGCGACTTCCCCAACCAGATCAACAACGTGCTGGCCTTCCCCGGCGTCTTCAGGGGCGCCCTGTCGGCCCGCGCCTCGGCCATCACCGAGAACATGAAGATCGCCGCCGCTCACGCCCTGGCCGCCGTGGTCGAGGAGGAACTGTCGGCCGACCGGATCATCCCGGAACCGTTCGACCCCCGGGTCGTGCCCGCCGTCGCCGCCGCAGTGGCCGACCAGGCCCGCCGCGACGGCGTGGCCCGGCTCCCCGGCCTCTGAACCGCCTCTCCCCGCTGGTCAGCGGTAGTAGCCCTCGACCGGTACGCGGGCCTCGGCGTAGAGGGCGGGCCCCTCGCCGGGCGGGTCGGTGAAGGCGGTGCCGGGCGGCTTGAGCCCGTCGAGCTGCTCGCCGGACAGCGCGTAGACGACCCGGCCCAGGCCCGAGCGCGCGATGGCGCCCGCGCACATGCCGCACGGCTGGCAGCTCGTGTACATGGTCGTGGCGGCCGCGGTGGCCGGGTCGAGCTCGCGGCCGGCCCAGCGGGCCAGCTTGAGCTCGGGGTGGGCGGTGATGTCGCGGTCGGTGAGCGAGGAGTTGCGCTCCTCGGCCAGCACGGTCCCGTCGGGCCCGGCCAGCAGCGAGCCGAACGGCGGATTGCCGCCGGCGCGGGCCTCTGCGGCCAGCGCGATGGCGCGGCGCAGGAGTTCTTCTTCGTCGGGTGTCATGGTTTCTCCTCGGACCTTCGCCTACGACTCCTGCAGGCGGCGGATCACGGCCTGCTTGGCCGTGGTGAACTCCTCGTCGGTCAGCACGCCGGCGCGGTGCAGCTCGCCGAGCTCGGCCAGGCGGCGCAGCACGGCGTCGTGCACGTCGCCGGAAGCGGGCGCCGGCGGAGGCGGCAGCTCGGGCACGTCGCGCGGCAGGTGGGCGAGCACGGCGGCGGCCACCAGGGCCGTCGCGCCGCCGTAGCGCTGGATGCCCCAGGACACGCAGCGCGGGTCCTTCTGCGGCGGCTGGTGTGCCGGCCGCTCGCCCTTGAGCCGGAAGCGCAGCGTGCCGTAGCCCATGCCGGACTGGGGCTTCCACTCCACCCCGGCGATGTCGGACAGCGGGAACTCCTGCGGCCCCGACTTCTCCTTGTCGGTGCTCGCGAAGCCGGTCCACTCCAGGCGCACCCGCTCGCCGTCGAACAGCGCGGTGCCGTCGCCGGCGGTGGCGGAGATGGGCACCGGCGGGGCCGGCAGCAGGTAGTCGTCACAGGGGCCGCTCGGCGTCTGGTAGACGAGCAGGGTGTCGCGGATCTCGTCGGCGAAGTATTCGCCCGCGCCCGCGCGGTTCTTCGGCACCGCCAGGCGGTAGGGGTCGGCGGGCGGGCCCAGCAGGCCGGCGACGACGTCGGACAGCGCGTCGGCGCCCTTGCGCAGGCGCAGGCGTACGTGCCCGCCCTTGCGCCCCGGCTCGTACGTCACGCCCGCGATCGCCGTCATCGGGACCACGACCTCGCCCAGTGTCCTGCGCAGCTCGTGGACGTCCTTGTCGCTGCCGGGCACGATGCGCAGGACTTCTCCGTTGAACGTCCACGACCCGTCGGGGACGGCGATCTCGGCCATAGTGTTCAGCCTAGGACACCTCGGGGCACGGCCATATCGAGAGGAACGGGATGGAGACCTTCACGAGCTGGACGTCCTGGAGGCAGGCGGAGGGGCCTCTCGGTGAGGCGCTCCCGCCGGAGACCGTGGGCGCCCTGCGCGACGCGGTGACGTTCGCGCGGCGGTGCCACGGGGCGCAGCAGCGGCCCACCGGGCGGCCCTACCTCGACCATCTGCTGGAGGCGCTGGAGGTGGCGGTGGTGGGCGCCGGGGTGGACGACAGAGACGTGCTGGTCGCGATCGTGCTGCACGACGTGCTGGAGGACACGTCGTGCACCGAGGCGGAGATCGCGGGCAGGTTCGGGCCCCGCGTGGCCGCGCTCGTGCGCTGGGTGACCAAACCGCGCGGGGGAAGGAAGGCCGACTACCTGGCTTCTCTCGTCAAGGCCCCGCCGCAGGCCGTGCTGGTGAAGCTGGCCGACCGGGCGAGCAACGTGCAGGAGCTGCAGCGGATGCCGTGGCGCTTCCAGCGGAGCTACTACCTGGAGACGGTCGCCTACGTCATGCCGCTGGCCGGGTCTCATCCCTGGTTCGCGAGGTGGTACGCGGACTGGCGCGAGCGCTGGCGCCGCGTGGAGCGCTGGCCCGCGCACTGACCCCGCAGGTCCGCCCCTGGTTCTGCGTGCTCGTGGTCGATGCGGCTAGTGCCGCAGGTGTACCTGCACTACGACCTCTGCACCCCGCGCACAACAGATGACGGCCACGGCTGCCGGCCTCGGCAGCGACCGCTGGACGTGCCCGATCACGGCTTGACCGTCAGTCGGTCGACGAGGGCGCGGGCGATGGCCTGCTGACCGTCGAGTGTCGGGTGTACGCCGTCCGGGCCGTAGTGGTTCTCCGTGCTGAGAACGGCTCTCAGGTCGAGCACGGGCTCGTCGAAGGCAGTGACGGCCTCCGCGAGCGCGTGGACGTCGGCGTTGCGCCAGGAGAAGCCGCCCTGACGGAACGGCGCAAAGGCGGCGACCCGCTGCTCAAGCACTGGCGGCGGGGTGATCCACACCCACGACGCGTCGGTGAGCGCCACCGCGATTCTGCGCATCTCGGTCAGGTTGGCCACGCTCTCGGCCAGGCTCACCAGGGTTTTGGCGGGCTCGGGGCCGATGCGCACGACGTCGTTCCCGCCTAGCCCGCAAATGATCCAGTCCGGCCGCCGGGCCAGGACTGACGGCCAGTTGCGCAGGATCATCGCACTGGTGTGGCCGGTGGCTCCCTTGTTGATCACCTCTACGTCGCGTTCCCGCAAGTCAAGGAGGTTACGCAGGATTTCGGCCCACGACTGCAGGTCATCGGTGAGGCTGTCCCCGACGGCCAGCACCGACTGACCCGGCCGGAAGGGCAGCGCGTCGACCTTGGCGGCGAAGGCGTCGTCTGACAGGAGCTCCATCGCAGCCTGGCGGGCGCGGCGGGCCAAGCGTTCGGTGATTTCGCCATAGCGCGCGGGGTCGAGCCCGAAAAGCGCGGGAAGGGCGCCGGGCATCCCCGGCAGATAGCCGAGCAGCTTGTCGGGATGGGTGTACTGGATCATCTTCTCGAGCATCTGGTCGTTCTGGGACATGGCTGGCCTGGACCTTCCGCGGATGGTAGATTAATTGGACAGATCGTAAATCCAATCAATGGAGTTGGCAAGCGCATGAGCCCGCGCACATACCGATCCGCAAGGCGCCAGGCGGCAGCGGAGGAGACGCGCCGGCGCGCTCTGGCGGCCGCCAGAGAGCTACTGGCCGGGGACGCCTTCACTAAGATCACCGTCGACACCGTGGCCAAGGCGGCCGACGTGTCACGCCAGACGATCTACAACGTGTTCGGGGCCAAGTCGGGGCTGCTCGAGGCGCTTTTCGACGCTTTGGCCACGCAGGGTGGCATGGATCTGACCGAAGCCTTCACGGCCCCCGGCGAGGAGGCGGCGCTGGCCGCATTCGCCGAGACGTTCTGTGGCTTCTGGGCCTCCGACCGGCTGGTGATCAGGCGATTGCGGGGAATGGCGGTCCTCGACCCCGACCTCGGCCGCCTGCTACGGGAGCGGGATGAGATGCGGCGATCCGGCCTGAAGGCTCTGTTCAGCCGCTTCGAGGGGACCACGCCGGAGAACATCGACGTGATCTGGCAGCTGACCGCCTTCGAAACCTACGATGCGCTCGCGGAAGGCGACAGGGACACGAGCTGTGTGGCCGGCCTGATCACCGCTGCCGCTCTGGCGATCCTCCATGGCTCCCGTCCAGGCGCTTAGCTTGTCACTCAGAGGCCCGTACGCTCGACCGGCGACGGTGGCGGGCTCTCCGGCGCGGTGAGGCGGAACATCGTCGGCGCCATCCCGTGGATCGCGCGCAATCTGCGGGAGAAGTGGTGCTCGCGGCTGATCAACGAGTTAGCTGGCCGCCCTGTCCGGCATGTGGTGGGCCTGGACGCGGGAACCGCTCCGGGGACCGGTCCTGTTACTTTCTCCCGTCGGCACTCGTCATGGGTGCGACGACCGAATACGAAAGCGGACCGCGTGCTGGGCTCGCACGCCGACGCCGAGGATGTGGTCCAGGAAGCCTGGATGCGCCTGGTCCGCCAGGACGACGCGACCATCGGCAACCTGGCGGGGTTTGCTGACCACCGTGGTGGGCCGGATCAGCCTGGAGCTGCTGAGATCCCGCCAAGCCCACCCCGAAACCGCCTACGGGCAAGAGTGTGCGGACCTCGTGGTGACGTCCGACGCCGACCCTGCGCCGGATGAGCAGGTGGCGCTGGCCATCTGATCTGGAGACAGCTTTTTAGCCGCTGATCCTGCCCACGCGGTTGCGTACGCCCTTGAAGTGGGCGTGTACGGCGGCCACCGCGGCGCCCCGGTCGCCCGCGAGCACGGCGGTGTAGATGTCGCGGTGCCGTGTGACCACGTCGTCGGGCGACTCGTCCGGCGCCCCGAGCTGGTCGCGCAGCTGGTAGTAGACATCCCAGAACGCGCCGAGCAGCTGGCTGACGAGCGGGTTGCCGAGCGGCCGGTAGAGGAGGTCGTGGAAGAGGCGGTCGGTCTCCGGCGAGACGGGCCCGGCCTCCGCCTCGGCCTCCATCCTGAGGATGACGTCGGCCACGGGGGTCAGGTCGGCGGCGGGGTCGAGCTCGATGAGGCGTTCGACGAGGCCGCTCTCCAGGATCTCGCGGATCTCGATGAGGTTCGCCAGGTGGTTCTTGCCGTTCTGCAGCGTGATGCGGCTGTGGAAGGTCAGTTCGTTGACGAGCCCCGCGAGCGACATCCGTCCCACGAACATGCCGAACCCGTGCCGGATGTCCACGATGCCGACCGCCTGCAGGGCTTTCAGCGCCTCTCTGATCGAGTTGCGGCTGACCTGCAGCTCTTCCATGAGCTCCGACTCGGTGGGCAGGGGATCGCCCGCCACCAGCCCGCGCCTCACGATGAGGTCCTTCACGCCCTCCTGGGCCTCCACGGCCCTGCTCGGACGTACCGGGCGCGGGACTGTCGTCATGAAGAGTCACCTTCTCATAGCCACTTACGTAACATTACGGAAATCTTTGGTTGACCTCAGGCCGGATTGCCATCTAGCGTCCCACTTACGCAAAAGATAGGACATGGGACGTCCCATGTTCTACCCCTCAGGAGGCATCCGTGAGCTCTGACTTCAGCCGCCGCGACTTCCTGCGTTACAGCGGAGCGACGGGTGCGGCGGCGTTCATCGCGGCCACCCTCTCCGCCTGTTCCGGAGGCCCGGCGTCGACCGGCTCGGTCGGCGCCGGAACCAACAAGGACCTGATCACCGCCGTCATCGGCTACGGCAACGACCAGAGCTGGGACCCGACGCAGACCGCGTCCGCCTTCGCGATGGCGGGGATCAGCCACGTCTACGAAGGGCTGCTCGACACCGACCCGATCACCCGCGAGCCGTACGCCGCGCTCGCCACCGAGCTGCCGTCCGACCTGGACGCGACCTCGTGGAAGTTCACCCTCCGGGAGGGCGCCACGTGGCACGACGGGAAGCCGGTCACCGCCGACGACGTCGTCTTCACCTTCGAACGGGTCCTCGACCCCGAGGCCAACGTGCTGATCGGCAACTTCTTCAGGTCCTGGCTGAAGGAGGTGAAGAAGATCGATGACCGGAACGTCGAGCTGGTCTTCAAGTTCCCCTTCGCCGACGCCGCTCCCCGGCTGACCATCGCCAAGATCATGCCCAAGCACGTGTTCGGCCAGGCCGGCGCCTGGGACCAGGCCAAGGGCGGCAAGGCCGTGGGCTCGGGGCCGTACAAGCTGGCCGCGCACAACCCCAAGTCCAACACCTCCTTCGAGGCGTACGACGGCTACAACGGCCCGCGCCCCGCCACGGTCAAGAAGATGAACTGGCTGACGATCGTCGACGCCGCCGCCCGCGTGGCCAAGATCTCCGGCGGCTCGGCCGAGGCGCAGATCGCCGACAACATCCCCTACGCCAACGTCGACCAGCTCAAGCAGCAGGGGCTGACGGTCGAGGGCGGCAAGGGCATGAACCACATGTTCCTGATGTTCAACACGGGCACTAAGCCGTTCGACGACGTACGGGTGCGCCAGGCGCTGCACTACGCGATCGACAAGCAGAAGATGATCGACGTGGCGCTCAAGGGCCACGGCACGGCCTCCAGCTCCTTCCTCAACGAGGGCCACCCCGACCACGAGCGGGCCTCCGTCGTCTACGACTACGACCCCGACAAGGCGAAGGCGCTGCTGAAGGAGGCGGGCGTCAGCAACCTGACGGTCAACCTGATGGCCGTCAACGTGAGCTGGATCGCCGACTGCCTGCCGACCATCGCCGCCTCGTGGGAGGCGGTCGGCATCAAGACCACGCTGGAGCCGCAGGACACGGCGGCGTTGTTCACCAAGATGGACCAGGGCCAGGACTACCAGGTGGTCGCCGCGGCCTCGAACCCCAACCAGTTCGGCATGGACGCCGACCTGATCTGCCGCTACAACTTCGTCGAAGGCGGCCTGTGGATGAAGTACGCGGGCTACGACGGCAGCAAGGACGCCGAGGCGCTGTTCGCCCTGATGGACGAGGCCACCGAGGAGCCGGACAAGGAGAAGAAGAAGGCGACGGTCCACAGATATCTGGACATGATCGCTGAGCAGGCCGTGCTCTACCCGGTCGTTCACACCGAGCTCATGACCGCCTGGGACGCGAAGAAGTTGTCCGGCGTCGAGGCCCAGCCGTACCCCGGCATCAACCTCCTCCAGGCCAAGAGGACATGACGCTCGTCGCCCGGATGCTGCTGCGGCGGCTCCTCATCCTGATCCCGCTGGTGCTCGGCGTGATCGCGTTCGTGTTCATCGTGATGCGCTTCTCCAACAACAAGCCGGAGTACGCGTACTTCCAGGGCGCGAACCCGACCGCCGAGCAGATCCGCCAGTTCCAGCTCGAGAACGGGCTGCTGGACCCGCTCCCGGTGCGCTACGTCCGCTTCGTCCTGGATCTGGCGCAGGGCGACATGGGCACCAGCGTGCTCACCAGGAAGCCGGTCATCGAGTCGGTGACGACGGCCCTGCCGCTGACGCTGCAGCTGACGCTTCTCGGCCTGGTCGTGGGGCTCGTGCTGTCGTTCGCGTTCGGCGTGGTCGCGGCGCTGTACCGCGACCGCTGGCCGGACCAGCTCGTCCGCCTGGTGTCGCTGATCGGGGTGGCGGCGCCGTCGTTCTGGCTGGCGCTGCTGATGATCCAGTGGCTGGCGGTCGGTGAGGGGTTGTTCCCCACCAGCGGCTACATCAACCCGGCCGACTCGTTCGCCGGCTGGCTGCGGTCGATGACGCTGCCCGCCCTGTCGTTGTCGTTGCCGATCGCCGCCCAGCTCACCCGCATCATCCGCACGTCGGTGGTGGAGGAGCTGGACCGCGACTACGTACGCACCGCGTACGGCAGCGGCCTGCCGCCCATCGTGGTCATCGGCAGGAACGTGCTGCGCAACGCGCTGATCAACCCGCTGACCGTGCTCGGCCTGCGCATCGGCTACCTGATCGGCGGCACCGTGGTCATCGAGACGATCTACGGGCTGCCCGGCATGGGACAGCTCATGATCAACGCCGTGCGCGACGGCGACCCCGCCGTCGTCCAGGGCGTGGTGCTGACCATCGCCGTCGGCTTCATGATCGTCAACCTGGCCGTCGACGTCCTCTACCTGCTGGTCAACCCCCGCCTCAGGAGCGCCTCATGAGACGTGGACTCACCGACCGCCTGGCCCGGCCGGGCGTGACGTTCCGCAGGCTGAAGCCGCTGTCGTGGATTTCGCTCGGCCTCATCGCCGCCGTCGTGCTGGCGGCGGTGCTGGCGCCGCTCATCGCGCCGCACTCGCCGTTCTTCCAGGAGGCGTCCGGCGGCGGCCCGTCGGCCGAGCACTGGATGGGGCTCGACAGCGCCAACCGCGACATCCTGTCCAGGCTCCTGTACGGCGCTCGCTGGTCGCTCATCATCGGTCTCGGCGCGACCGGGCTCGCGCTGGTGGCCGGCGCGGCCATCGGCGCCGTCGCGGCCACCTCGCGCAGGGCCGTCGACGAGACGATCATGCGGCTGCTCGACGTCATCATGGCGTTCCCCGGCATCGCGCTGGCGGCCGTGCTGGTGGCCGTGTTCGGCGGCAGCATCCCCGTCCTGGTCATGGCCATCGCCTTCCTCTACATGCCGTCCGTGGCCAGGGTCGTACGCGCCAACGTCCTCGCCCAGTACGGCGAGGACTACGTCGCGGCCGAGCGCATCATCGGCGCCCGCACCCCGCACATCGTCATCAAACACGTCGCGATCAACTGCGCGGCGCCGGTGCTGGTGTTCTGCACGGTGATGGTGGCCGACGCGATCGTGTTCGAGGCGTCGCTGTCGTTCATCGGCGCCGGCGTGCGGCCGCCGGACCCGTCGTGGGGCAGCGTCATCGCCGACGGCAAGAACCTGGTGCTGCTCGGCGGCTGGTGGGGCACGGTCTTCCCCGGCCTGCTGATCCTGCTGACCGTGCTCGCCCTGAACATCCTCTCCGAAGGCATCTCCGACGCCTGGGCCGCGCCCGCCGCCCGCAAGGCGCCGGTCAGGAAGGACGAGGACGCCTTCGAGCGGGCCCAGCCGGGCTCCGGCGAGGTCGTCGAGCTGCCCGGGCTGGCCGAGGCCGCGCGCCGGCTGGCCGAACGCGCCCGCCCGCTGCCCCAGGGGCCGCCGATCCTCACGGTGGAGCGGCTGCGCATCGGGTTCGCCGAGGGAGTGGACATCGTCGACGGCATCGGCTTCGAGGTGCGCCCCGGCGAGGTGCTCGGCCTGGTGGGCGAGTCGGGCTGCGGCAAGTCGCTGACCGCGCTGACCATCATGGGCCTGCAGCCCCGCGACGCCCGCGTCAGCGGCCACGTGCGCTTCGACCAGCGGGAGCTGCTGTCGCTGCCGCGCCGCGCCCGCCGCCGGCTGCTCGGGCACGACATGGCGATGATCTACCAGGACGCGCTGTCCTCGCTCAACCCCGCCATGACCATCAACGCCCAGCTCAAGCAGCTCACCCGCCGCGGCGGCCGGCGTACCCCCACCGAGCTGCTCGAACTCGTCGGCCTCGACGCCCGCCGCACCCTGTCGTCCTACCCGCACGAGCTGTCGGGCGGGCAGCGGCAGCGGGTGCTGATCGCGATGGCGCTGTCGCGCGAGCCCAAGCTGATCGTCGCCGACGAGCCCACCACCGCGCTCGACGTGACCGTCCAGGCGCAGGTCATCGAGCTGCTACTGACGTTGCGCGAGGAGCTCGGGTTCGCGCTGATCCTCGTCTCGCACGACCTCGCGCTGGTCGCCGACGTGACCGACCGCGTGGTCGTCATGTACGGCGGCCAGATCGTCGAGACCGGCGCCACGCCCTCCCTCGTCGGCACGCCCGCCCACCACTACGCCCGCGGCCTGCTGGGCTCGGTGTTGTCGCTGGAGTCAGGGGCCGAGCGGCTCACGCAGATCCGCGGCGTCGTGCCCGCCCCCGCCGACTTCCCCGACGGCTGCCGGTTCGCCGACCGGTGCCCGATGGCCACCGACGTGTGCCGTACCGAGGCCCCCGTCCTGCGGGGCCCGCTCAACGGGGACGCCACGCACGCCGTGGCCTGCCACCACCCGGTGGCCGCCGAAACGGAACCGGACCGCGAGACGAGGAGTGAGCAGCGTGCTTGAGCTCGACGACGTGCACGTCGTGCACAAGGCCCGCTCCGGCGGCCTGTTCACGCGGGACCGCGTCTACGCCCTGACCGGCGCGAACCTCACCGTCGCCGCCGGCGAGACCGTCGGCATCGTCGGCGAGTCGGGATGCGGCAAGTCGACGCTGGCCAAGGTGCTGGTCGGCCTGCAGCGGCCGACCTCCGGCACCGTGACCTTCCGCGGCAAGGACCTGTGGGGCCTCAAGGAGGCGGAACGGCGCGCGCTCGTCGGGTCGAACGTCGGCATGATCTTCCAGGACCCGGCCACGGCGCTCAACCGGCGCCTGCCCGTCCGGCAGGTGCTGCGCGATCCGCTCAACGTGCACCGCCGCGGCACGCCCGCCCAGCGCGACGCCCGCGTACGCGAGCTGATCGACCTGGTCGGGTTGCCGTCCAGCGCCGCCGACGCGCTGCCCAGCCAGCTGTCCGGCGGCCAGCGCCAGCGCGTGGCCGTGGCCAGGGCGCTCGCCCTCGAACCCGAACTGGTCGTGGCCGACGAGCCCACCAGCGCGCTCGACGTGTCCGTCCGCGCCCAGATCCTCAACCTGCTGCTCGACCTCAAGGAACGGCTCGGGCTGGCCCTGGTGTTCGTCTCGCACGACATCCAGACCGTGCGCAGGATGAGCGACCGCGTCGTCACCATGTACCTGGGCCGGATCGTCGAGCAGACGCCCGCGCAGGCCGTGCCGCTGAGCGCCCGGCACCCGTACACGCGGGCGCTGTTCTCCGCCACCCCCGGGCTGATCTCGCCGATCAACCCGATCCCGCTCGTGGGCGCCGTGCCCTCGGCCACCAGGCCGCCGAGCGGCTGCCCGTTCCGCACGCGGTGCTGGCGGGCGGACGACGCCTGCGCGGCGGAGATGCCCGCGGCGCGGACGGACGACGACCATCTGTTCCACTGCCACCATCCGGTGGCGGCAGGAGCGACCGACCTCGAACTGATCCAGGAGCGCCCATGAGGCTTACCGGTGTGATCCCCCCGGTGTGCACCCCCATGACCCCCGACTACCAGGTGGACACCGCGTCGCTCACCCGGCTGGTCGACCACTTGCTGGCCGGGGGAGTGGACGCGCTGTTCGTGCTGGGCTCCTCGTCGGAGGTGGCGTACCTGACGGACGCGCAGCGGCGGGTCGTGCTGGACACCGTGGTGGGGCACGTGGGCGGTCAGGTGCCGGTGCTGGCCGGGGTGATCGACATGACGACGCCGCGGGTGCTCGAACACGCCCGCGTCGCGCGCGAGGCCGGAGTGTCGGGGCTGGTGGCGACCGCGCCGTTCTACACGCGCACCCACCCCGACGAGATCCGCACGCATTTCCGTACGATCGCCGCGCGGGGCGGGCTGCCGGTCTACGCCTATGACCTGCCCGTGTCGGTGCACACCAAGCTGAGCGCCGAGCTGGTGCTCGACCTGGCCGCGGAGGGCGCGCTGGCCGGGGTCAAGGACTCCAGCGGCGACGACGGCGGCCTGCGCGCGGTCATCATGGGCCGTACGGCGCCGTTCAGCGTGCTGACCGGGTCGGAGGTGACCGTGGACTCGGCCCTGTGGATGGGCGCCGACGGAGTGGTGCCCGGGCTGGGCAACGTCGACCCGCACGGCTACGCGGAGCTCTACCGTTGCGCCTCCCGTGGCGACTGGGAGGCGGCCAGGGTCGAGCAGGAGCGCCTGGTCAGGCTGTTCGAGATCGTCCGCGTCGGCGGCTCGCGCATGGGCGGCAGCTCGTCCGGCCTCGGGGCGTTCAAGGCCGCGCTGCACCTGCGCGGCGTCATCGACTGCCCGATCACCGCGCTCCCGCAGACCCCGCTCAACGACGACGAGACCGGCAGGATCGGCAAGCTCCTGGCCGCCGCCGGCCTGCTCTAGCTCCGAGACGGCCGGCCAGACCTGCGGGTCAGGCAGTGCCGGACAGCTGGGCGACGTCCTCCGCGCCGTCCTGGATGAGCTTGGCCGACAGGTCGGACAACGCCCGCCCGACGGCCAGCTCGTCCCCGATCCCGGGTACGGGCCGGTCGACGGGATTGCGCCGGGCGCGTCCCACGCTCTCGTGCCGCTTGCCGTCCGCCGTGAACAGGACCGCCGTGGCCGTGGTCACGGCGTCCTCGTCGTCCTCGTGGATCCAGATCTGCACGTTCCACTGCTTGTCATCCATCGTGGGCACCTCCCTCCGCCCGAGCCCTACCCCCCAGAGGGCCGGACATAAAGTGGCAGGTCAGCGCTCGGCGTGCGCGGCGCGCTCGTTCGGCACGCAGTGCGTCATCTTCAGGCCCTCGACGTCGCGAGGGCCGTTCCTGCCGAGCTTGGCCAGCCGGTCACGGTCCTCGTCGGTGAGGTCCTGGCTCTTCAACGGCTCCAGCTCCGCCACGTCGTCGGGGCTGATGCCCAGCCCCTCGCCGACGCGCAGCCCGAGCTCGTCCTCGGCGAGCAGGAAGTGCCAGACCATGCGCTCCTGGATGCCCCGGTCGCACTGCCGCAGCGCGGAGACGAGATTGTGCACGAGGTCGTCGCGCTCCCACTGCTCCATGAGCAGGTAGCGCTGCCCCGGCTGGACGTAGTCGTTGGCGCGCGGGATGCGCTTGCGGGTGAGCCTCCCCCTGACCTCGGGGCCGACCTCGTCAGGATGCGGGTACTCGGCCTCGCGCAGGCCGCCGCGCAGCGACGGCTCGTAGTTGATGTGCGGGTCCTCGCCCCCGGTGTCGACGAAGTACGTCATCAGCCCGTCGCGCTGGTTGGTGCGGATGGCGGCGTTCCTGGCCTGGTTGACCGGCAGCTGCAGGTAGTTGGGCCCGACGCGGTAGCGCTGGGTGTCGCTGTAGGAGAACGTCCGGCCGATGAGCATCTTGTCGTCGGAGAAGTCGAGCCCGTCCACGAGCACGCCGGTGCCGAACGCGGCCTGCTCGTTCTCGGCGAACTGGTTGTCCACGTTCCTGTCGAGCACCAGCCGGCCGACCGGCATGGCGGGGAACTCGTTCTCCGGCCACACCTTGGTGTCGTCCAGCGGGTCGAAGTCGAGCTCGGGATGCTCGTCGTCGCTCATCAGCTGGACCAGCAGCTCCCATTCCGGGTAGTCGCCGCGCTCGATGGCGTCGTGCAGGTCCTTGGTGGCATGCCCCAGGTCGTTCCCCTGGATGACCGAGGCGTCGGCCTCGGTCATGCTGCGCACGCCCTGCTTGGGCATCCAGTGGTACTTCACCAGGAACGACTCGCCCTGCCGGTTGACCCACTTGTAGGTGTTCACGCCGAACCCCTGCATGTGCCGGTAGCCGGCGGGGATGCCGCGCGGGCTGAACAGGTTGACCAGCATGTGCAGGCTCTCGGGCGTCTGCGACATGAAGTCGAAGATGCGGTTGGGATCCTGCCGGAACGTGACCGGGTCCGGCTTGAGCGAGTGGATCACGTCAGGGAACTTGATGGCGTCCCTGATGAAGAAGACCGCCAGGTTGTTGCCCACAAGATCCCAGTTGCCGTCCTCGGTGTAGAACTTGATCGCGAAACCGCGCGGGTCCCGGGCGGTCTCCGCGGAGTCCCGGCCGCCGATCACGGTGGAGAAGCGCAGGGCGACGTCGGTGCGCCTGCCCGCCTCCTGGAAGAGCTTGGCCCTGGTGAACCGGCTGATCGGCTCGTCGCCGAGCTTGCCGTACGCCTCGAAGAAGCCATAGCTGGTCGTGCCCCTGGCGTGCACCACGCGCTCGGGAATGCGCTCCCGGTCGAAGTGGCTGATCTTCTCCAGGAACTGGTAGTTCTCCAGTGTCGCGGGGCCGCGCGGGCCGATCGTCCGCTGGTTCTGGTTGTCGTAGACCGGGTGTCCCTGCCGGTTGGTGAGCACCTCGCGCTCGTCGTTCGGCCCGGAACCCATGCCGGAAACATCAGTCATCGTCGTTCCTTCCCCCGGACGAGTCCTCCCCGCCTGCCCCCAAGCCCGTAGCGGAAACAGGGAAAGGAATGGCCCCGATGACGCGGGCGCCCGATCCGGCCTGGGGCTGCTCGCTAGGCCCGGTCGTGCCGCATCGGCCCCGCTGACAACCTGCGGCGAGGCGGCGTGATCACCTGCTCACACCGTCGGCGGGCCGCCGCAGCAGGCTCAGGTCGGCCCGCCGTGGCAGGCTCTCCCAGTCGCCCTGCGAGGTCACGGCGAACGCCCCCGCCGCGCACGCCGTGCTGAGCCGCTGCGCGGGCTCCGCCCCGGCCAGCCAGTCCGCCAGCCAGCCGGCCGCGAACGCGTCGCCGGCCCCCACGGAGTCGACCTCGGTCACGGCGTAGGGCTCCGCCCGCCGCTCGACGCCGTCGGACAGCTCCATGGCGCCCTCGGCCCCGAACTTGATCAGCACGTGCCGCGGCCCGAGCTTCGCCAGCGCCCCGGCCAGCTCGGTGGCGCCTTCGACGTCGGCGATCAGCCGGCCCTCGGCCTCGGTCGCGAACAGCACGTCCACGTCGCCGACCGTCTCGCGCAGCCACGCCCCCGCCTCGGCGGGCGTCCACAGCGCCCTGCGGTAGTTGACGTCGAGCGAGACGAGCACCCCCTCGGCCCGGGCTTCGGCGATCGCGTGGTGTACGGCCTCGCGGGCCGAGCCGGAGAGCGCGGGCGTGATCGCTGAGACGTGCAGCACGCGGGCCGACCGGATGAGCTCCGGGTCGAGGTCGGCGGCGCGCAGCCGCGAGCCCGCGCTGTCCTTGCGGTAGTAGCGCACGTCGATGAGGTCGGCCGTGCGCCTGCCCTTGATCATCAGCCCGGTCGGCGCGTCGGGGTCGGCGATGGCCCGCACGTCCACGCCCTCGCCCTGCAGGGTCGAGCGGATCAGGTCGCCGAACTCGTCGGCCCCGACCCTGCCGACCCAGGTCGCGCGGTGGCCGAGCCGGGCGACGCCGATCGCGACGTTCGACTCGGCGCCGCCCAGACCCAGGTCGAAGTCGCGGGCGAAGCGCATCGGCCCCGTGCGGCGGGCGGCGAACAGCGCCATGGTCTCGCCGAAGGTCACCAGCTCGGTCGTCGGTACGGTCGTCGGCCCGGTTTTGCGTTCTGGCACGTGGGCCAACATACCGACAGAACCACCTTTGCAGCACATCGTCCTGACATGCAGGACAGGTCGGCCGGCCCCAGGACGACGTCACGATCGGGAAAGGCCGTCCGCGACCGCGATCGCGTGCTTGTCGTCCGGGGCCAGGAACTCCAGCAGCCGTCGGCCCTCCTCCTCGGCCCCCTCCATGTCGGAGATCGGCTCCCACTGGTGGAGGGTGAGCGTGGAGGTGCCCTTGGCGCGGGTGACCGTCCAGTCGCCGGCCGTGACACCGTCGGCGAGGATGACCCGGGGCAACATGGCGTTCTTGCCCATGAAGCCCTTGATGAAGGCGGCCCCGCGCTCGGTGATGACCCTGGACCGGTCGGCGTGCGACAGGAACAGGTTGTCGAAGTCGTACATCAGGCGGACCGGCGCCGGGGTGTCCTCGGAGGGGCGGGCCGCGCCGGGCAGGTCGTACAGGGTCCTGCCGTTCTCGTCGGTGAACCGCGCCAGGTCCATCGACTCGACCACCTCGCCCAGCCGCGTCAGCCCCGACCACGTCTGCACGTCCATCACCGACGCGGGGCCGAACGCCGCCAGATAGCGCAGCACCAGCTCCGCCGCCGTCATCGGCGGCGCCTCGAAGCCCAGCCAGCACGCGGCCGTCGTGTGGGCGATGGGCCCGCTCCTGCCCCAGAGCCCGCGTGGCGGCACCTGCACCAGCGGCAGCAGCCACCGCACCCCCTGGCCCAGCGCGTGCGGATCGTGCGACGGCCACCGCTCGGCCAGCGCCCGCCCCAGCTCGGCGAACGTCATCGGCCGCGCCTCCAGCAGCTCCCGCCCCGCGGCCGCCAGCTCGTCCAGATCCACCCCTTCCAGCCGCTTGGCGAACGCGCCCTTGCCGTTGCGCTCGCCCACGATCTGCAGCAGGGGCCGCATGGCCAGGCAGTCGCGGGCGGTGACGAGGTGGATGGTCGAGCGCTGCAACGCGATGCGTACGAGCTGGCGCGAGGACAGCAGGCCGGCCGCGTCGTCGGGCTTGAAACCCTCGATGCGGTTCCACAGGCCGGTGTACCAGGTGTGCGGCGTCTGGGCCTGGAGGCCGCCCAGGTGCTCCACCACGTCGATCACGGAACGGCCGGTGCGGCGCAGCAGGAACTGCCTGTCCAGAGTGGCCCTGTTGAGCGCCCTGCGGCTGATGAGGGGATGCATGGCTCCCAAGGTAGGCGCCATTGCGGCCGGTTCCGGACCGCGATTGCCGGTGATGGATGGCAAGGGCCCGCGATGGACCGCAACGGCCGTTCGCTCGGGCGCGGTGCTGTCGTACCGTGTCAGCATCGTGCTGACCTTCCGCGTGCTCGGCCCGCTTGCCGCCCATCTCGACGGCGAGCCGGTCGCGCTGGGCAGGCCCCGCCAGCGTTCCGTGCTCGCCCGCCTGCTGGCCGCCGGTGGCCGGGTGGTGCCGGTCGACCGTCTCATCGACGACCTCTACGCCGACGAGGCGCCGCCCAAGGCGCTCGCGGCCGTCCAGTCGTACGTGTCGAACCTGCGCCGGGCCCTGGAACCGGGCAGGTCGCCCCGAGCGCCCGCCGGCGTGCTCGTCACCCAGCCACCCGGATACGCGCTGCGCCTGGAGGCGGGGGCGGTGGACGCGTGGAGGTTCGAGAGCATCGTGAGCGACCCGGCGGCCGGCCACGAGCGGCTGGCCGAGGCGCTGGCACTCTGGCACGGCCCCGCCTACCAGGAGTTCGCCGGCGCCCACTGGGCCGACGCCGAGGCGGGGCGGCTGGAGGAGCTGCGCCTGTCCACGATCGAACGCCACGCCGACGCGGTCATCCGGCTGGGCCGGGCGGCGGGGGCCGTACCCGATCTCGAACGGCTGGCCGGGGAGCACCCGCTGCGCGAGGCGGTGTGGGCGCTGCTGGCCAGGGCGCTCTACCGCTGCGGCCGGCAAGGTGAGGCGCTCGGCGCGCTGCGCAGGGCCCGCGCCCACCTGGCCGAGGAGCTCGGCGTCGATCCCGGCCCCGAGCTGCGGCGGCTGGAGGAGGACATCCTCGCCCAGGCCGCGCACCTCAGCGAGGCCGCGCCGCCGCCCGCCCCCGCCGCGCGCCCCGCCGCGGTCGCGCAGCCGTACGTCGGCAGGCGCGCCGAACTCGAAGGCGTGACCGCGCTGGACGGCGGCGTCGTCCTGGTCAGCGGGGAGCCAGGCGCCGGCAAGACGGCGTTCATGGAGCAGGTGCGCGACACGCTGGAGGCCAGGGGCTGGACCGTCGGGTGGGGCCGCTGCCCCGAGCACGAGGGCGCACCCGCCGGCTGGGCCTGGGCCGAGCTCCTGCGCGAGCTCGCCGCCCGCTTCCCGCCCGGAGATCCTGAGGCGCTCGCGCCGCTGCTGTCCGACACCCCGGTGCGCGGCGACGTCCCGGGGGCCAGGTTCCGGCTGCACCGGGCGGTCGGCGCGTTCGTCACGTCGATCGGGCGGCCACTGCTGCTCGTGCTCGACGACCTGCACCGGGCCGACGCCGAGACGCTGGCCATGCTCACCCACGTGATCGGCGCCAGCGCCGGGCTGCCGGTCCTGGTCGCGGGCGGCTACCGGCACACCGAGCCGAACGACCACCTCGCCGACGCGCTGGCCGCCATCGCCGCCCGCGAGCCGTACAGGGTGGAGCTCGACGGCCTGGCGGCGCCCGAGGTGGGCGAGCTGATCCGCCTGACCTGCGGCCGTCCGGCGGACGCCGCCACGGTCGCGCAGGTCGCCGAGCGCACCGGCGGCAACCCGTTCTTCGTCAGGGAGACCGCGCGCCTGCTCGACGCGGAGGGCGCGGCCGCGGTGCCCGCGGGCGTGCGTGACGTGCTGCGCCGCCGCGTGGCCAGGCTGCCCGCGCAGGCCCAGACGATCCTGCGGCAGAGCGCGGTCATCGGCCGCGAGAGCGACATCGACGTGCTGACCGCCGTCAGCGGCGCCGACGAGGAGTCCGTGCTGGCGGCCGTCGAGTCGGGGCTGGTCACCGGGCTGCTGACCGAGCCGGAGGCGGGGCGGCTGAGGTTCGCGCACGTGCTCATCCGCGACACCCTCTACGACGACCTGTCCCGCATCCGCAGGGCCCGCCTGCACCTGCGCGTGGCCCGGGCCATCGAGGAGCACGACCCCGGCGACGTGGCCGCGCTCGCCCACCACTACGCCGCCTCAGCCGCCGACCCGGCCAGGGCCGCGCGCTACGCCGGGCTCGCCGCCGAGCAGGCCGAGCGCCGCTTCGCCCACCACGAGGCCGCCGCGCTCTGGCAGCAGGCGCTCGACGCGACCGGCGACCCGCGCCGGCGCCTGGAGCTCACCCTGTCCTTGGTGTCCGCCCTGGCCAACACCGGCCGGCTCGTCACGGCCCGCACCCACAGGGAACGCGCGCTCCGTGACGCGCTGCCGTTGGACGACCCCGACCTGCTGGCCCGGGTGATCGTCTCGTTCGAGGTGCCGACGTTCTGGAGCAGCCGCGAGTACGGCACCCTCGACACCGCCCTGATCGAGGCCGTCGAGCAGGCACTGACCCGGCTGCCGCCCGGCGACGGCACGACCCGCTGCCGGCTGCTCACCACGCTGGCGTTCGAGCTGGAGGGCGAGCCGACCGAACGCGGCTACCTCGCCTCCCAGGAGGCCGTCGCGATGGCCCGCCGCCTCGGCGACCCCGCGCTGCTCGTGCTCGCCCTCAACGGCCGCCTGCACCAGACCTTCCGGTACGGCGGCCACGCGGAACGCGCCCGGATCGGCGGCGAACTGCTGCGCCTGTCGGGCTCCGACGTGACCGTCGAGGTGCTCGGCCACCTCGTCCTCATGCAGGCCGCCATCAACCGCGCCGAGCTCGCCGTCGCCGACCGGCACGCCGCGAGGGCCAGGCAGCTGGCCGACCTTCATGACATGCCGCTGCCCCTCGCCGTGACCGGCTTCTACGACGGCCTGCGCGCCGCGCTCGCCGGTGACTTCGACACCGCCGAATCCCGCTATCGTGCCGCCGCCGAGCTCGCGGGCCGGCTCGGCATGTGGCAGCACGAGGCAGGGCTGCTGCTGCTCAGCAGGTACGCCATGTGCCTGATGCGCGGCGACCTCACGGCGATCCTGCCCGACCTGGAGCCGTTCGCGACGGCGGGGCCGTGGCGCGAACAGTGGCTGGAGCTGTACGCGCTCGCGCTCTGCCACGCGGGCCGGGCCGGCGAGGCTCGCGCTCTCGTGCCCGCCGAGCCGCCTCCCGTCCGGCGCGACTACTTCTGGCACCTGCTGACCGCCGTCCGGGGACTGCTCGGTGTCGCCCTGGGTGACCGAGGGCGGGCGCAGGGGGCGTACGACGCGCTGCTGCCGCTCTCGGCCGAGCCCGTGGGGAGCACCGGCTACCTGGCTGTCTGGCCCACCGCTCAGGTGCTCGGCGACCTGGCCGCCTTCCTGGGGCGCCCGCAGGAACCCCACTACCGGGAAGCGCTGGAGGTCGGTGAACGGGCGAACGTCCGGCTCTGGATGGACGCCGCCCGCGCACGGTTGACCCCGCCCCGCTGATGAGCGAAATGGGCGAACTCGTGGTGAAACGCTAAGATCGGATCACCATCGGGGGGAGCGTCATGACTGAGGTGCGGCCGAAAACCCTGCTCGCCATGGGGCGGCAGGTGGCGGGACGGCTCTTCACGGGGCAGGCGCGCGACCGGCTGACCGCCATCGCCGACACCGACCCCGGCCTGGTCGCCGACGACTTCGCCGACCCGGCCGTGGCCGGCGCGCTGGCCGAGGCCGAGGTGCTCTGCACGAGCTGGTGGTGCCCGCCGATCACCGGCGACGTGCTGGCCAGGGCGCCGCGGCTGCGGGCGATCGTACACGCGGCGGGCAGCGTGAAACACCACGTCACCGAGGCGTGCTGGGAGCGCGGCATCCTCGTCTCCTCCGCGGCGGCGGCCAACGCCGAACCCGTCGCCGAATACACGCTGGCCTCGATCCTGTTCGCCAACAAGCGCGTGCTGGACATCGCCAGGCTCTACCGCGAGCAGCGGACGTCCCTCGACCTGGAGGGCCTCTTCCCCGGGTTCGGCAACTACCGGCGCACGATCGGCATCGTCGGCGCCTCCTGGATCGGCCGGCGGGTCATCGAGCTGCTGCGGCCGTTCGACCTCGACGTGCTCGTCGCCGACCCCTACCTGACGGAGGACCTGGGCGTGCCGCACGTCGAGCTCGACGAGCTGTTCGAGCGGTGCGACGTGATCAGCCTGCACGCGCCCGCGCTCCCCGAGACCAGGCACCTCGTCGACGCCGCCCGCCTCGCGCGGATGCGTGACGGCGCCACCCTGATCAACACCGCCCGCGGCGCGCTCGTCGACCACGACGCGCTCGTCGCCGAGCTGTCCGGCGGCCGGCTGTACGCGGTGATCGACGTGACCGAGCCCGAGGTGCCGCCCGCCGGCTCACCCCTCTACGACCTGCCCAACGTGCTGCTCACGCCGCACATCGCCGGCTCGCTCGGCGGCGAGCTGGGGCGCATCGCCGACCTGGCGATGGACGAGCTCGCCAGATACGCCCAGGGCCTGCCCTTCCAGTACGGGGTCGAGGCGGACGCGCTGGCCACGAGTGCCTGACAGCGGGAGGATAATCTGCTCCTCATGCACAAAGGCGCTCAGGATGTTCCCTGACGACTAACCGAAGGCCGCGCGCTCGCGCCTGGCGTACCGTCCTCTGACCAGGGCGACCAGCACCCGCAGCGGCGCGCCCGCGCCCGCCAGCAGCCGCTCCGCCTCGTCCTCGGTGGCGTGGCGCAGCAGCCACGGAGCCGTGAAGCACAGCTGCCCGAACGACGCCCGCTTGGCGACCTGCCTCTCCGTCCAGGCGTAGGCCTCGTAAGGCACGAACCTGGAGATGATCGGGAAAAGGTCGGACTCCTCCTCCGCGATGTGCTCGTCCAGGAACTCGACCAGCTCGGCCAGGGCGCGCTTCAGCACGTGGCGGTCGCCGTGCAGCGCGGCGCGGCAGCGGTCGAGCACGGGGCCGAGCGCCTGGTGGTCGTCGGTGTACGGGCTGAGGTCCACGGCGTGGCCGGCCGTGCGCTCCACGATCGGCCACAACAGGTCGTCCTCGTTGGCGTGGTGGTGGTGCACCTCGGTCAGAACCGAGGCCGCGTACGCGCGGGCGGCCCGGTTCCTGGCGCCGGTGAGCGGGGCGGTCCCGCCCAGCACGTCGATGAGCCGCCGCAGGTCGGCGAGCATGGCGCGGTGGATGACGTACATCGACGTGAGGTCGGGTTCGCGCTCCCCGTCCTGGCGGGGGGCGACGGCTGGGATTCGCACGGTGTCCATGCGGCCAGCATGGGCGGGACCGCTTTGCGTTCTCTGGTCGCCGGCTTGTCGCCCGAGTCAGCAGATGTCTCTGTAGCCGCTCTCCGGGATGAGGCGGCTCCACTCAGCCTCGCTCAGCGGGCCGTCGGCCCTGGCGCACACCTCCTGCGCCGTGAGCGCGGGGTCGACCGGGGTCTCGCGTACGGTGCCATCGAGTGCCACCCCGCGCAGCCGCCTGCCGTCCTGGCTGAACGCCGGTCCGGCGGCCCACGATCCCAGCTCGCCCACCTCGCGCAGCGCCCGCACGTCCCAGAGCGACGTGCGGGCGGCGTCGATCGCCAGCAGGTCGCCCTTCGGCGAGAAGCGCAACTCGTCCACGGGTGTCGTGCCGGCGCCGATGGTGCCGCGCGGCTCGCGTTCGTGCACGTCCCAGAGGAGCACCCGGCCGCCGTCCAGCCCGAACGCCAGCGTGCGGCCGTCGGGGGAGAAGGCGAGCGCGGTCGGCGTGGTCCGGGCGTTCCGCGCCGCCGCGAGGTCGAGCGGGGTGATCCCGCCGGTACGGAGGTCGAGAAGGTTGGCGCCCGCGGCCAGCGTCGAGCCGTCGGGGGAGAAGGCCAGCGCCAGGTCTCCCGCGCCCTCGTACACCTTGATCCGCCGCCCCTCGCGCACGTCCCACGTCTCCAGGGTGCTGCCGCGGGCGGTGGCCAGCGTGCCGCCGTCGGGGGAGAGCGCCACGGCGAGTACGTCGCCGCCCGCGTCGATGGAGGTCACCTGCCTGGCGCCGGCCACCTCCCACACGGTCACCGGGTCGCCCGTGACGGCGAGCAGGCGCCCGCCCGCGTCGAAGGCCAGGTCGCCGGCGGCGGCGATCCGGCCGAGCGTCCTGCCCGCGACGGTGTCGGTGAGCTCGATCGTGTCGCCGACCTCCTTGGCCGCGAACCGGCCGTTGCCGCTGAAGGTGGCGGTGTGGCCCGCGTCGGAGGGGGCGGGGAGACCTGCGACGTCCAGCGAGACGACCGAGCCGGTGCCGCTCAGGTAACGCAGGCTGCGCCCGTCCGCGGAGAACGCCAGGCCCTGCCCGGGGGCCTTGAGCGGGTAGGAGCCGGAGACACGGCGTTCGGCCACGTTCCAGACCCGCACCTCGCCGGAGCCCGGCAGGGCCAGCAGGCGGCCGTCCGGGCTGAAGACGGGCGGTCCGTCCAGCGGGCCGTCCACCGTGCCCAGGGTCAGGGTGCCGGTCTCGGTCGGTGCCCGCTGCTCCTCCGCACGGAACATCTCCGCGCCGTTCTCGGGGCTGGGACTCTTGACCCCGTCGACACCGCCAGGCCTCGTGCCTTCCTCGCCGGGCACCTCCACCTGCGAGAACCGCACGCTGTCCGCACCCGGTCGCCCCTCCGGGGAGGTTCGTACGCCGCCGCCGCCGGGAAGGGCGCCGGTGGAGGGACGTCCGTCGCCCGTGGCCGGCGGGTTCTCAACCGAGGAGGGCGGGGTGGAGGGCGCGCCGGCGGGTGAGGAGGAATGCAGGGCGGAGGGGCGCGAGGAAGGCGGAGTGGAAGGCCGGGCGGAAGGCACGGGGGACGGCGGGGCTGTGGCGGTGGTCAGCGGCCCGGAGGGCTGGGAGCGCGGCGTGCGGGCGGCGGCGCGGGCGGCGGCGACGAGCGTGACACCCTCGCGCCCCGCCACGGCCAGCGTGGTCCCGTCAGGGCTGAACGCGAGGGCGGGCGCCGCGGCGCCCGGGCCGGTGAGCGGCTGGACCTCGATCGTCCCCGTCCGGGTCTTCGGCGCCAGCTCCCAGAGCTCGACCCGCCCGTCCAGCCGGGAGAACGCCGCCCTGGACCCGTCACGGGCGAGCGCCACCGTGCGGTCGGCGACGTCGAACAGCACCTGCGTCCCCCGGTAGACCCGCGTCCTGCCGGCCCTGGTGATCGCGAACGTGGCGGCCGGGGACGGCGGCCGGCCGGTCGTCACGTCGAACGGGCGCCCACCCGCCCCCTCCGCGTAGCGCCCGTCGTCGCTCAGCGTCACGCTCCCCGCGGGAAGCCGGTACGAGGCGAGCCGCCGCCCCCGAGCCATGTCCCAGACGGTGACCGTGCCGGTGTCCCACCGGATCAGCTCGTCGCCGCGCAGCAGGTAGCGGGCCCGCAGGTCGGCGGCCGGGTCGGTGAACACGCCCAGCTCCGGCTGGACGAGCGAGGCCTGCAGCGCGGCCCGCGCCTCGAAGACGGGTGACAACCGCCAGGCGGCCACGCTGAGCCGCATCGCCGTGCGCGGGTCGCTCGACCGCATCGCCTCGGCCCTGGCGGCCACGGCCCGCGCGTCGGCGTCGAGGAGCCGGTCGCGCAGGTCGTACTGGCCGTACACGGACACCACGGACATCATCACCGCCGCGGCCAGCAGCGCGCCGAGCGTCGCCACGGAGGGGGTGAGGAGCTTCCTGCGCTGTTTGGACAGGGCCACGCTGTCGTTGATGAAGTCGCGTTCGAGCTGGTTGAGCCGCAGGTGGCGGCGCTTGGTCGCGGCCCAGCCGAGCGCCGAGTCGAGGGTCTCGCCGCGCAGGAGCCGGCTTCGGCCCCGCTGGTGCTCCGACCACTGCCGGGCGGCCAGCCGGATCCGGCGGTGCACGTGCATGCTCTCGCGCTCGTCCGCGGCCCAGCCGCGCAGCCTGGGCCAGGCGCGGTAGAGCGCGGCGCTGGCCGGGGCCACCCGGTCGTCGCTGAGGGCCACGAGCTTGCCCATGGACGTCTCGACCGGCGCCACGCGCATGCTCCGGCGTACCAGCAGGCCGGCGTCCATGAGGGAGCCGAGCACGTCGCCCTCGTCGTGCGGGTTGTCGCCGTCGAGCAGGCGCAGCAGCAGCCCGGGCACCTCCTCCTGCTGCCGGGGCGTGAGCGACTGGTAGACCTCCTCGGCCACCTCGCCGAGCGAGCGCGCACGCGCGTGGCCTTCCGGGGGCCGCAGCACCTCTCCGGCCCCGATCAGCAGCTCGGCCGCCGCCGGCCGGTCGGCGGGATCCTTGGCCAGGGCCCGTCCCACCAGGCCGCGCAGGGGCTCGGGCAGGCCGCTCAGGTCGGGGTCGAAGGTGAGCAGCCGGTGCATGATGCCGCCCAGGCTCTCGCCGCGGAACGGATCTCGCCCGGTGGCCGCGTACACCACCACCGCGCCCCAGGCGAACACGTCGGCAGGCGCGCCCGCCTCCTCCCCGGTCAGGACCTCAGGAGCGAGGTAGGTGCACGTCTCGCCCACCGGCCGGCAGGCGGGCAGGCCGAGCTCGATCACCTTGGGACCCCCGGCGGCCAGGAGCACGCTCTCCGGGTTGATCCCCTGGTGCGTCAGCTTCGCCTCGTGCAGCGCGTCGATCGCGGCCCCCAGCGAGCCGGCCAGTGCCAGCAGCTCGTCGCGTTCGTACGGCCCGTGCAGGGCGATCGCCTGCCGCAGGTCGGGCCCGTCGACGAACTCGCTCACCACATAGGGGACACCGCCGTCGACCCCCGCGTCGACCACCTCGGCCAGGTGGCGGCAGGTCACCCGCTCGAACCGGCGCCCCGCCTCGCCCCGCGACTCGGGCTCCGCCTCGCCGCGCGGCACCGTGACGGCGAACCTGCGCCCGTCGTCGTCGTAGGCGTCGTAGACGACGCCGCGCCCGCCCGCGCCGAGCCTGGCGGCCAGCCAGTAGCCGCCAAGCCTCTCGGGGTCACCAGGCACCAAGCGCATCGTCACTGATGCTTAGATGCACGACACCGTCCAATGGTTGTCCGAAATGACGCGACAGGTCCCCCGCGCGCCTCGGGGGACCCATGCGTCATGATCATTATGCCAGGCTTCCGGATCTTGCCTGCCATCCGGGGCGGAGTATCGCCATGATCACGCAGTCGTGCCATGTGCCGCCCCACAACAGGGAGTCACGTTTCACGCCCTCCTCCACGAAGCCGATCTTCTTGTAGACGTGTCGTGCCCGGTCGTTGAAAGCGTAGACCTCCAGCTCGATCCGGTGCAGCGGGGTCGTGCCGAAGGCGTGCCCGAGGACCAGCTCGATGGCCTCCGTGCCGTAGCCCCTGCCGAACGCCCGGGGGCCGATCAGCGCGATGCGCAGGTTGCAGGACAGGTTGGCGGGGTCGAGCGCGTTGAGGACCACCTCGCCCGCGTAACCGTCGCCGGTCATGATCGCCAGGTCGAGCCGGTCGGCGTGCTGCGCCCGGCTCGCGCACCACCGGCGGGCGCCCTCGAAGTCGAACTCGCCGTGCGAGCCCGTCAGCCGCCGCACCTCCGGGTCGCGAACCAGCTCATACAGGCCTTCTGCGTGCTCGGGACCGACCGGGCGCAGCGTCACGCGCGCACCCTCAAGCACGGGTTTCTCGGCGAACATCTCCCTTGCCTATCGGTCGCGATCACCGGCGGGCAAACCCATTTCCCGCACCACCTTGTCGCGCACCTGCTCGGGGCTGAGCTCGCTGACGTCGCAGACCGTGCTCGCCACCTCACGGAAATAGCCCTCGCGGCGGGCCCGCATGGCCGCCGGGTCGAAGTCGGGACGGTGATCGCTCGAACGCATCCGCTCGGCCAGCACCTTGTCGGGGGCGTCGACCCAGACCACGAACGCGGCCCGCATGGCCGCCCGGACCTCGGGGTCCTCGACCGTGCTCGCCGCCGCCGCGATCACCTTGGGCGGGCCGGCCAGTTCGAGCAGCACGTGCTCGGCCTCGTAGAGGTGCAGCGCGGCCGCGCCCTCGCGGGCGGCGATCTGCGCGGCGGTGCCGCCGTACCTTGACTTCAGGAACGGATCGCTGTCGCTGAACCCCAGCCCCAGCGCCTCGGCGATCAGCACGCCCGCCGTCGTCTTGCCCGATCCCATGAGCCCGATCACCACGACTGGTTTGTTTTTCGACATGTGGATAGAGGTCCTTCTTGTTAAGGAGGTAAATCAGATGACCATCGCCGGAAGCATCATCCTCATCATGCTCGGTGCGATCCTCACCTGGGCCGTCGAGTTCGACCTCGCCGGCCTCGACATCAACGTAGTGGGTCTGGTCCTCATGCTCGGAGGCCTGGTCGGACTCGGGTTCGGCATCTACCGGATCCGCGTCACCCGCCGGGCGGTCGGCCCCATCGACGAGCCGGTCCACCGTCACGAGATCTACGAGGAGCCCGAGACCAGAAGGACGACCGTGTACGAGGAGCGGCGTCACTACAACGACCCACCGCTGTAGGAGGTGAAGCGACATGCCAGCAGTCGAAGAACTGCCGTCGACCATCAGGCGCTCGCCGAAGAAGGCGCAGAACACGTGGATCAAGGCGCACGACTCGGCAGTGCAGGAGTACGGCGAGGGGCGGCGCGCCCACATGACGGCGTTCGCGGCGCTGAAGCACTCCTTCGAGAAGGTCGGCGACCACTGGGAGCCGAAGTCGAAGAAGGGTCCTTCCGACAAGGGCGCCACGGACCGGTCCGGCAGGACGGCCGAGGGCGTCGACGCCAACGCCAGCAAGGAACACCTGCAGGGCGTGGCCGCCAAGCTGGGCGTGCGCGGCCGGTCGAAGATGACCAAGCAGGAGCTGGTGTCGGCCATCAAGAAGGCCAACAGGAAGGCCACGGCGAAGGCTCGCTGACCGGCACCGGAGGCGGCCGGCTCGTCACGAGGCCGGCGGGAGAGCGAGGCGGCACCGCGCCACCCCCTCGACCGCCGGCCTTTCCATGCCCCACACCTGCTCGCACGTCCGAGCGTCCGGACGTGCGAGCAGCTCGAGCTGAGCGGGTCACAGCAGCCGCTTGACGGCCTCCACGATCGCGCGGCGGTCGATGCGGGCGTCGGCGAGCTGCTCCTCCGGCTTTGCGGACCCCGGCAGCTCGGTCACGGCCAGCTTCACCACGCGCGGCCCGAGCTCGCTGACGGCGTCCAGCACCGCGTCGCCCAGCCCGCCTTCGAGCCGGTGGTCCTCCACCGTGATCAGGTTGCCCGTGGTGGTGGCCGCCTCCACCAGCACCGCCGAGTCGACCGGCTTGACCGAGTACAGATCGATCACTCCCACGGGGACCCCTGCCGTCTCCAGCTCTCCGGCCGCCGCCAGCGCCTCGTGCACGGTCACCCCGGCGGCCACGATCGTGGCCCGGTCGCCGCTCGACTGCCGCAGCACCCGTGACCCGCCCACGGGGAACCGCTCGCCCGGCGGATAGATCACGGGCGTGCTGCCGCGCGTGGTCCTCAGGTAGGACACGCCCTCGACACCGGCCATCTCGGCGATCAGCGAGGCCGTCTGGTTGGCGTCGCACGGGTAGAGCACGGTGCTGCCGTACAGGGCCCGCATCATGGCCAGGTCCTCCAACCCCATCTGCGAGGGGCCGTCCTCGCCGATCGACACCCCGGCGTGCGACCCGATCAGCCGGATCGACGCCCGGCTGACCCCGGCCATCCTGATGAAGTCGTGCGCCCTGGTCAGGAACGCCGCGAACGTGGCGGCGTACGGGATCCATCCGCGGATCTGCATCCCGACGGCGGCGGCGACGAGCTGCTGCTCGGCGATGAACATCTCGAAGAACCGCTCGGGGAAGCGCTGCGCGAAGGCCTCGGTCTTGGTGGAGTCGGCCACCTCGCCGTCCAGCGCCACGACCTCGCCGCGGGCCGCGCCGAGCGCCGCCAGCGCCTCCCCGTACGCCGTCCGCGTCGCGACCTGCTCGCCCACCTCGTACGCGGGCAGCTCCAGCGGGCCGGAGCCGAACCGGTACGGCTC
This sequence comes from Nonomuraea sp. B5E05, assembly GCF_039880665.1. Lineage (NCBI taxonomy): Bacteria > Bacillati > Actinomycetota > Actinomycetes > Streptosporangiales > Streptosporangiaceae > Nonomuraea > Nonomuraea sp. B5E05. The sequence continues at coordinate 150,899 of NZ_JBDPMJ010000013.1, read as the reverse complement.
GGCCGCGTCCGGCCTGCGCACGGTGACGCGTACGTCCCGCGGCCCGCCCAGCTCGTCGACGGCCTTATCGGCGTCCTTGAGCGGCTTGCCGTGGGCGCCCTCGCGGTTCTCGACCTCCAGCACGCCTTCGCCCTTGCGGGTCTTGGCCAGGATGACGGTGGGGCGCCTGCGCGTCTTGCAGGCGTCCTGAAGAGCGAAGTCGATCTCGCCGGGGTCGTGCCCGTCGATCTCGATCGTGTGCCAGCCGAACGCCGCGAAGCGACGGGTGTACGCGCCCGTGTCCCACCCGTGCCGGGTGGGTCCCCTCTGGCCGAGCCTGTTGACATCGACGATCGCGGTCAGGTTGGCCAGGCCCTCGCCGCCCGCGTGCTCGGCGGCCTCCCAGATGGACCCCTCGGCGAGCTCGCTGTCGCCGCAGAGCACCCACACCCGGTACGGCATCCGTTCCAGCCGCCCGGCCATCGCCACCCCGACGCCTACCGGCAGCCCCTGCCCGAGCGAGCCGGTGGCCACGTCCACCCAGGGCAGCCGCGGTGTCGGGTGCCCTTCCAGCCGGCTGCCGCGCCGCCTGAACGTCAGGAGCTCCTCGTCACCGATGGCACCGGCCGCCTTGTAGAGCGAGTACAGCAGGGGAGAGGCGTGCCCTTTGGACAGGATCACGTGGTCGTTGGCCGGGTTGTCCGGCCGGTCGAAGTCGTAGCGGAGGTGTCTCGCGAACAACACGGCCATCAGGTCGGCCGCGGACATGGATGACGTGGGATGTCCCGAGCCCGCCGCGGCGGCGGCGCGGACGGAGTCGACGCGCAGCTGTGCCGCCAGCTCCGCCAGGAACTGCAGATCGTGTTCGGCCATCATGACCTCCTGGAGAGTTTCGGCCCGCCCTACCCCCGCCGGCCCGCTCAAAGCGGGCGGCCCCCGTCGTGTGTGGCGCTGTCGCGGACGGTCAGCGCCGCAGGCGCCGGCCGAGGGCGGCGAGGGCGCCGGCGGCCGTGCCCGCGGCCAGCGTGAGCAGGACCGGGCGGCGGTGCCAGGAGAGCCAGACCTGGGGACTGTGCGCGTGGGAGCGCTGGTCGAAGGTGCCGTGGGCGCCGTAGTCCGTCGTCTCGTCGGCCGGGTCCCAGAGGTTGGACACGTCGCTGGGGGGTTTCTCGTCCGTCTGCTGCGAGCTCACTCCCGTTCGCGCCAGATAGCGGTCCACCAGGGCCGGAGCCACGCGCTGGGCCAGGAGGGTGGCCGCGGTGCTCATTCCCACCCAGTACTCCTTGCGCTCCGGGTGCTCGGCGGCGTACACGATCGCCCGCGCCGCGACCTCGGGCTGGTAGATCGGGGGGACCGGCTGGGGATGGCGGCGGAGTTTGGACAGCACCCACTCGAACTGGGGGGTGTTGACGGCGGGCAACTGGACGAGCGTGACCTGGATGTCGCTCCCGTCCCCCAGCAGCTCCGTGCGGACCGATTCCGAGAAGCCCTTGATCGCGTGTTTCGCGCCGCAGTAGGCGGACTGCAGCGGGATGCCGCGCTGGGAGAGCGCCGAGCCCGTCTGGACGATGGCGCCGGTGCCGCGCGACCGCATCAGGTCGAGGGCCACCTTGGTGCCCCAGACGTAGCCGAGGTAGGTGACGGCCGTCGTACGGCTGAACTCCTCGGGGGAGATGTCCTTAAATTTCGCGAAGACGGAGGAGAAAGCGGTGTTGATCCACACCGAGATCGGGCCCATCTCCGCCTCGATCTTCTCGGCGGCCTTGCGCACCTCGTCATAGTCCGCCACGTCCGCCTCGTAGACCTGCCCACTGCCTCCCTCGACCCCCACGTCCACCGCGGCCGCGCCCAGCCCGGCCGTGCCCCTGGCGATCAGGGCCACCCTGGCCCCCCGCCGTCCGAGCTCGCGGGCGACCGCGCGCCCGACCCCGCCACTCGCGCCCGTCACCACCACTACTCGCCCGCTCAACCGCGCCATGTCGAGATCAGCCCGCCTCTCCGTCGCTCCGCTGCTTCTGGCGGCGTACGGCCAGCGTGATGTCGACCACCGTGAGCACCGCCAGCACGGCTGCGATGCCCGTCATGACCGGGGCGCCCGCGATGAGCCCGAGCACCGCGACCGCGAACAGGAACACCAGCAGGAACGAGCCCACCCTGATGTGCACCACGTCGCGCGGGGTGGCGGGCACCATGGCGTGACCTCTGCTGGACTTCTCCTCGTGCCACTCTCCATGTTCAGACATGCCGCTCACCTGCCCGTCCCGTTTGCGAGGTAACGTCCTGGGTAGTCGTGCCCGGTGCCCGAGCCCGACCCGAACGTGGATTCGCGACCCCGCGCCGGCGGTCCCGACCTGCGGACCAGCGACCAGAACGAGCCGGGGATCGTACGACGGCGGTGCGGCCGGGGGTTCTCCTACGTGGCCCCGGACGGCCGGCCGGTGCGCGACCGCGCCACGGTGGAGCGGATCAAGTCGCTGGCCATCCCGCCGGCCTGGAAAGACGTGTGGATCTGCGCTTCACCCGACGGGCACCTCCAGGCGGTCGGCACGGACGCGGCAGGGCGCAGGCAGTACCGCTACCACGACGTGTGGCGCGAGCAGCAGGACCGGGAGAAGTTCGACCGGGTGCTGGAGGTGGCCGAGCGGCTGCCCGCGTTCAGGAAGGCCGTGGACGACCAGCTCCAGGGCCGCGGCCTGACCCGGCAGCGGGTGCTGGCCGCCGCCGCCCGCCTGCTCGACATCGGCTTCTTCCGCATCGGCGGCGAGAGCTACGACACCTACGGGCTGGCCACGCTCAGGATGGAGCACGTCACCTGCACCCGCGGCGTCGTCGTCTGCTCCTACCCGGCCAAGGGCGACATCGCCCGCGAGGTCGAGCTGGCCGATCCCGGGGCGTGCCGGGTGCTCAGGTCGCTCAAGGCGCTCGGGGAGGACGGTGAGTTGCTGCGCTACCGGAACGCGGGCGGCTGGAGCGACATCAGGAGCGAGGACATCAACGACTACCTGCGCGAGACCATCGGGTACGAGGTCACGGCCAAGGACTTCCGCACCTGGCACGCCACGGTGCTGGCCGCCGTGGGGCTGGCGGTGTCCAGGCCGGCTGTCGCGGAGGGGCGGACGAAGAAGCAGAAGGCGATCGTGCGGGTCATGCGCGAGGTCGCCGAGTACCTGGGCAACACCCCCACCGTGGCGCGCGCCTCGTACGTGGATCCGCGCGTGGTCGAGGCGTACGAGCGGGACAGGACCATCACGGCGGTGCTGACCGAGCTCGGGGCGGACGCCGACTTCGGGCAGCTGGCCACGGCGGGCACTGTGGAACGGGCGGTTATAGACCTAATTCGTGCCGTTTGATGGGTTTATACCCGGGAATGCGGCGACAGGGAAGGAGGCAGTGATGGAGGCTCCGCAGTATGTCGCGGCCCGCGTCCAGCAGGCGCTGGCCGAGGACGGGCGCACCAACGAGCTGGGCATCCGCGTGGACATCAGAGGCGACCAGCTGTTCCTGCGCGGTCAGGTGAGCGAGGCCGAGCAGCGCACGCGGCTCGGCCAGGTGGCGCACGAGACCGCGCCCGAGCTCCGCGTGCACAACGAGATCAACATCGTGGACGCCACCGAGCCAGGAGAGGATGAGCATCTTGACTGACCTGCGCATCGCCGCAGTGGGCGACATTCACCTGGGCGAGGACGGCAGGGGCCACTACCGGCGCAGGCTGGAGGGCATCGAGGAGCGCGCCGACGTGTTCATGCTCGCGGGCGACCTCACCAGGCACGGCACGCTGCAGGAGGGCAAGGTGGTGGCCGACGAGCTGCGCGACCTGCCGATCCCGGCCGTCGCCGTGCTCGGCAACCACGACTACCACTCCGACCTGCAGGACGAGATCGCGGATGAGCTCCGCGACGCCGGGGTGATCGTGCTCGACGACGACGGCGTCGTGCTCCAGTGCGGTGACACGAAGCTGGGGATCGTCGGCGGGAAGGGCTTCGGCGGCGGGTTCGCCGGCAAGTGCGCCAGCGAGTTCGGCGAGCGCGAGATCAAGAACTTCGTCGCCCACACCCGCCACATCGCCGAGGCGTGGAAGGTCGCGCTGAAGGAGATCGTGGCCGACGAGCGCGTGGTGCTGTCGCACTACTCGCCCGTCAAGGAGACTCTGGAGGGCGAGCCGCCGGAGATCTACCCCTTCCTCGGCAGCTATCTCCTGGCGGAGGCCGTCGACACGGCCGGCGCGGATCTGATCCTCCACGGGCACGCGCACAAGGGCAGCCCGAAGGGCATGACGCCGGGCGGCATCCGGGTGCGTAACGTGGCCCTGCCGGTGCTCGGCCGGGCGTACGGCGTTTACTGCCTTGAATACGAGAACGGGTTCTGACCCGCAGGTTGAAGGCCACCGCCCGGCAGGACGAGTTGAGCCCGGTGAGGTGCCGCCGGTGGCCCTGCTTGGGGGCGGTGGAGACGCTGCGCAGTCCGCTGCGGAGGCCCAGCTCGGTGGCCTCACGACGGCTGCCGGCGACCACCGAGCGGGCGGTTTCCGTCAGCGATGTAGAACTTTCCGGGTGTGATGACGGACCGGGGTTGGAATGAACAGTCTGGACTCAGTTTCTCCGCGCACATAGAACGTACGCGTACTCCGATTGTTTGTTGCGTTATTCCGGCAAGGAGAACCGCTGGGCCATTCTCGGGGATCGGCCCAGCGGCCGGGTCGAGCGGGGAGCCATGCGGGTGGCGCCCCTAGACATTGAAGATGCTGACACCGCCGGGCCCGACCAGGAAACCGAGCACGATGAGCACGATCCCCCAGAGGAGGTCGCGGCGGGCCAGGATCACATAGATCCCGGAGATGACGAGAATTACCGCGATGATCCAGAGCAAAGTAGCCATGACTCCGCCTCTGCCCTGAGGGGTGGCCGCTTAACATCTTTTTCCGCTCGGAGGCGAGAAGGAGAAACATCGGGCGGCGCCTTTATCGCCGCGTCATTCATGAGGCGGCGAACGGCGCCCGGAGCGGGCTGGTGACGAGGTCCTTCGCCAGCCGCCGCGACACCTTGTGCGTGCGGGCCGCCCAGGGCGTACTCGCATGAGAGGCCCCATAACACAAACGCCTAGTGGAGGATCGTGTGGGTAGCCCGAAACCATGAGCAGCCACGGTCACGCGGTCACGGACGCGATCCTCGACACCCTCAAGCGCGCCAGCTCCGGGCTGAAGGACGCCGGAGTGAAATTCGCGCTGGCCGGCGGCTGCGCCGCCTACGCCAGAGGGGCCGCGCCGTCACTGCACGACGTGGACTTCGTGGTCACCGAACACGACGTGCCCGCCGCCCTGGAGGCGCTGCGCGGGCTGGGCTTCCAGACGGCCAAGCCGCCGGAGGACTGGCTGGTCAAGGCGTACGACGAGGGCCGCCTGGTGGATCTGATCTTCCGGGTGTCGGACCTGGCGATCACCGACGAGCTGCTCGACAGGGCCGAGCCGCTGAAGGCGTCGGCGGTGATCGTTCCCGTGCTGGAGGCCACCGACCTGGTGATCTCGTGGCTGCTGCCGCTGTCGGAGCACGCCTGCGACTACGGCGCGCTGCTGTCGCAGGTGCGCGCGCTGCGCGAGCAGGTCGACTGGCCGCGGGTCGCGGCCGTGATCGAGGACTCGCCGTACGCGATGACGTTCCTCACCCTGCTGGAGCGGCTCGGCGTGCTGGAAGGGCCGGTCGTGCCGTCGGGCGACCCCAAGTGGCCCTGACGGTCTCTTGTGACGCGCTCAGCCGCGCCGGGTGGCGGCGGTGACGCGCTTGAGGATGCGGTCCCACTCCGTGCCGAACGGGTTGTCCTGGACGAGGTAGGTCCACGTCGCCGTGGGCCGCCGCAGATCGGGCTCGGGCGCCTCGAACGACTCCAGCGAGCGCCGCTCCACCTCGGCCAGCAGCGATTTGTACTCGGCCACGGCCTCCCTGTGGAACTCGTCGACCGGGCTCATCCGGCCCAGCGCCCGCAGGTGGATGCCCTCGCGCAGGTCGGTCAGGAACGCCAGGTGCTCGGTCCAGCAGCGGTCGATCGCGTGCAGGACGATCTGGCGGGCCGTCTCGTCACGGGTGTCCTCGGGCAGCGACTCCCAGCGCTCGGAGTCGGCCTTCGCCAGCGCCTTGGAGGCGGCGTCGCCGTGCAGGACCTTGTCGCGCCACTCGAGGATGAGCTCGCGCTGGTGCTCCAGCAGGCGGGTGTAGCGCCACGTGTTGCGGTGGATCTCCAGGTTGACGCCCTCGGCGACGCGCTGGGCGTGGCCGACGAGGTAGGCACCGCGCCGGTGGCGGACGATGCCGTCGGGGTCGGCCGCGGGCGGCCGCTCGTCGGGGACGAACTGGGTGATCAGATCGTCCTGCATGCTGACGAAGAAGACCGATCCGCCCGGGTCGCCCTGGCGGCCCGCCCGGCCGCGCAGCTGGTCGTCGAGCCGGCTGCTGGCGTGGCGGCCTGAGCCGACCACGTAGAGGCCGCCCAGCTCGGCCACGCCCTCGCCGAGACGGATGTCGGTGCCGCGGCCGGCCATCTGGGTGGAGACCGTGATGGCGTCGCGCTCGCCGGCCTTGGCGATGATCGCGGCCTCTTCCGCGTCGTTCTTGGCGTTGAGCACCACCGGCTCCAGGCTGCGGCGCTGGAGGAGCTTGGCCAGGTTTTCCGACTCGGCCACGTCGAGCGTGCCGATGAGAATCGGCCGGCCGGTGGCGTGCACCTCCTGGATCTCCTCGACCAGGGCGGCGTCCTTGTCGGGCACGGTCGGGTAGATGCGGTCGGGCTCGTCGGTCCTGACACACGGCCGGTTGGGCGGGATCACCGCGACCTTGAGGCTGTAGAACTCGCCGAGCTGCTCGCTGACGGCCACGGCCGTGCCGGTCATGCCGCAGATCTGCGGATAGCGGCGGATGAGGCCCTGCACGGTGATCGAGTCGAGGATCTCGCCCTTCTCGCTCGGCGGCAGCGCCTCCTTGGCCTCCACGGCCGCCTGCAGGCCGTCGGGCCAGCGCTGGAGCAGCGCCACCCGGCCGCGCGAAGGGTTGATGAGCTGCACCTTGCCGTCGCGCACGATGTAGTCGACGTCGCGGGCGAGCAGGGCATGGGCGTGCAGGGCCAGGTTGAGCTCGATGAGGGTGCCGGGCTCGTGCTCGTCGTAGAGCTCGACGCCCAGCAGGTTTTCCACGCTGTCGGCGCCCTTGGGCGTCAGGTAGACGTTGCGCGCCTGCTCGTCGATCTCGTAGTGGTAGCCGCGTACGAGCTGCCTGACCAGCGCCGCCATCTCCGGCACCGCGTTGCCGGGGTCGGCCGCGCCGGCCATGACCAGCGGCACGCGGGCCTCGTCGACGAGCACGGAGTCGGCCTCGTCGACCAGCGCCACCTCGGGTGCGGGCACGATCGGCTCGGCGGCGTCGGTGCGCAGCCGGTCGCGCAGCACGTCGAACCCGATCTCGCTGACCGGGCCATAGGTGACGTCCTTGGCGTACGCCTCGCGCCGCTCCTCAGGCGTGGAGTTCTGGCCGATCCAGCCCACGCTGACGCCGAGCGCGGCGTAGAACGGCCCCATCCACTCGGCGTCGCGCCGGGCGAGATAGTCGTTGACGGAGATCACGTGGACGCGCTTGCCCTGCAACGCGTAGCCGGCCGCGGCCATGGCGCCGGAGAGCGTCTTGCCCTCGCCGGTCGCCATCTCCGCGACCTTGCCGTCGAGCAGGGCCAGCGTGCCCAGCAGTTGCACGTCGTAAGGGCGCAGCCCCAGCTCGCGATCCGCGGCCTCGCGCACGATGGCACAGAACCCGGCCAGATCGTCCATCTCCGGCTTGGGCAGCTCGTCGAGCTCGCCGATCTTGGCGGCTCGCGCTCCGGCGGCCTTGACGATCTTCTGGTAGGGGGCCAGAGGAACTCCGCCCGGGCGATCCAGCAGGTTCCTCAGCATTCCCGAGATTGACGCCACAGTTCCTCCAACGCACGCTTCGCCGAGACCGTTCCCTCGGCCAAGGGGTGGGAGCGGAGCGACGATACGGCAAGCGCCGCCGTACCGGACCTTAACTCATCCGGCGGCCTGTACCGTCACAACGCTCCCGCCCGAGTCACCCCGCTTCGGCCCGGAGAGCGAGCACTGTCACCGCGGCCAGCAACAGGGCACAGCCGGTCCAGGCGAGTGGCGTGAGCCGCTCCCCGAACAGCGCCACGCCTAGCAGCGCCGCGCCCACGGCCTCGCCGAGCGAGATGATGGCGACCGTGGTGGCCCGCAGCGCGGTCAGCGCCACGAAGTACAGCCCGTACGCGAGCGCCGTCGGCACCGCGCCGAGATAGACGAGCAGTGCCAGCGACGGCCAGCTCGGGTCCGGCACCACGCCGTCCGCCAGGGCGAACGGCGCCAGGCACACCGCGGCCACGGCGAACCCGCCGATGGCGGTGGTCCGCGGGTCGCGGTCATTGTGCCGCCGTGACAACAACGTCACCCCGGCGTACCCGGTGGCGGAGGCCAGCGCGAAGGCGACCCCGGCGACCGGGGAGCCCGCTGAGGGAGTCGCGGCGTGGTTCGCGGGCTCCACCGTGAGCAGGACGAGCCCGGCCAGCGCGGCGGCCAGTGCGAGGAGCGCGCCGCGGCCGAGCCGCTCGCGCAGGAAGAGCCGGCTGCCCACGGCCGTGAGGACGGGCGTCGCGCCCATCGTCACCACGGTCGCGACGGCCACGCCCGAGTGGGCGATCGCGGCGAAGTAGGCGGTCTGGTAGACGGCCATGCCGGCCCCGACCGGCAGCACGCGCCAGTCGAGGTGGTCGGCGAGGACGAAACGGCGGACGATCAGCAACAGGAACGCGGCGCCGAGAAGGTGACGCCACAGGGACACGCCGACGGGGCCGAGCTGGCCGGTCTGGAAGAGCAGGGAGCCCGCGGCGCCGCCGGTGCCCCAGGCGGTCGCGGCCATGGACACGTAGAAGGCGCCCCGCCGCGCGGAGACATGGGTCATGACAGATCGCTCCAGATGGAGTGGTGGAAAGGGGCCCGGTGTGCGGGCAGCACCCACCCACGGATCTGTCAGACCCGGGAAAGTGTCAGGAGAGCCGCCCGCTAGCGGGCGGGCGGGGGAGAGCAGATGAGCATGCGTCGCGGCATGGGGATCACCTTACCGTCAGCGACGGTCACCCGGGTCACGAGGAGTCACGGCTTGCGGGCGACGCCGCCCAGGAGCAGTTCCTCCCACGGCGCGAGCGGCCCGGGGACGCGCTCGTCGGGGTGCCACTCGGGGAAGTGCACGACCCCCGGCTCCACCAGCACGAGGCCGTCGAAGAACGCGGTGATGGCCGCGCGGTCGCGGAAGAAGCCGGCGCCCATGGTGGCCTGCAACATCACCTCGAGCGCCTTGGCCTTGGGGTTGGCGGAGGCGAGCATGTTGGAGGCGGCGAGGTAGCTGCCCGGCGCCAGCGCCGACATGTACCTCCTGACCAGGGCGTGGGGGTCCTCCTTGTCGGAGAAGAGGTGCAGCAGCCCGATCGCCATGATCGCCGTCGGCCGGGACAGGTCGACGAGGCCGCGCAACACCGGGTGGCCGAGCACGGCGTCGAGGTCGCGGGCGTCGGCGGTGATGGCGCCCGCGTGGGGGTTGGCGCCCAGCAGGGCCCGCGCGTGCGGCTCCACCATGGGGTCGACGTCGACGTAGACGACCTTGCACGCGCGGTCGGCGAACTGGGCGACCTCGTGGGTGTTCTCGATCGTGGGCAGCCCGGCGCCCAGGTCGACGATCTGCCTGATGCCGGCCTCGCGGACCAGGAAGTCGACCACCCTGCCGATGAAGGCGCGGTTGCACCAGACGAGGTCGACCACCTCGGGCACCGTGTCCTTCAGCTTGCGGGCCACCGAGCGGTCGGCGGCGAAGTTCTCCATGCCGCCGAGCAGCGCGTCGTGCACGCGCGCCACGCTCGGCCGCCGGGGATCCACTCCGGGCGGAGCCCACTCCGGCTCGTCGGTCTCGCTCATCCGGCCCCCTTCACTCTCCGTGACGGGGATCGTATCCGCACCCGGAGCCCGGATGCCCGGCGTGCCGGCCGGTTGTCAGAAGAGTCAGCTCACCCTGTCCGACGTCGGGCGGGACGTCTCGCGCTGGGCGTGCCTGGGGACGTGAGCGGACGCGCCACCTGACAACATGGCCTTCAACCTGGGCGCGAGCGGCCGCTCGACGAACCTGTACACCAGGTACGCGGCGCCGAGCATGACCACGATCAGCCCGCACAGCAGCACGTACTTGTTGACGGAGTCGCCCACCCTGGTGAAGATCACGAAGCCGACGTGCGCGTGCAGCAGGTAGAGCGGGTACGTCAGCGCGCCGGCCGTCACCAGCCACGGCCTGCCCAGCCCCCGGGTGGCGCGCAGCGCGATGAGCGTCATGACGAGGAAGAGCAGCACGACCACGGCGATGATCACGGCGTGCGAGTACGTCACGGAGTACCGTTCACCGACGGCATCGGCGTACCCGATGGCCCGGTAGATGGCGTTGCCCAGGCAGATCGGCACCAGCAGGGCGATCTGCACGTTCAGCCCGAACTTGTAGAGCATGAACAGCGCCATGCCGGCGATGAAGTAGTGGGAGAACTCCGACTGCACGACCAGGTCGGCGATCCCCGGCAGCAGCCCCGCCTGCACCAGGAAGGTCAGCCCCAGCCAGGCCCAGAGCCCCATCATGACCCGGGTCCGCGTCATGCCGATGAAGGTGAAGGCCAGGATGAGGAAGTAGAACCGCATCTCGGCCCAGAGCGTCCAGTAGACGACGTCCACGTTCGCGATGTTCGGCACCGACTGGAACATCGTCAGGTTCGCCAGCACCTGCGGCAGGCTCACCTCGAACACGCCCTGTCCCAGCGTCACGGTCACCACGCTGGTGACGGCGATGCCCACCCAGTACGCGGGATAGAGCCGCACGAAGCGCGAGACCACGAACGCGCGCGGGCTCCTGCCCCATGCGCTCATCAACACCACGAAGCCGCTGACCAGGAAGAAGAGGTCCACGCCCAGGTAGCCGTACTTGGACCAGGCGCTCTCCGCGGCGAAGACGACCGGGCTGTGGTCGCCGGCCCAGCCGGAGAACGTGTAGTGGAACAGCACGACGCAGAGCGCCGCCAGTAGCCGGAGGCCGTCGATCTCGTAGAGACGGTCTGAGCTAGTTGGCATTCTTATCACCCTTCTTGTCCTAGAAGAGGGTGTCGTAGACCGCTTGCTGACCGATGAATGATCGCTAGCTGTTAACCGCTTTGTTACCGGTTTACGGAGTCTCTGTTCGTAGCGGATGAGGGCAGGAGCGCGACGTGCACGATGCGCGAATCCGGGCGCGGCCCTTCGCCGTACCTGACACAAGGTGGCAGGTACGGCTGGAACGCTCGGCCCATGACGACGAAAGCGAAGCTCCTGGCGGTCACCATCGACTGCGCGGAGCCCAAGAAGCTGGCCGCGTTCTACCACGAGGTCACGGGGCTGGACATCCAGTACTCCGAGGACGAGTACGCGGCCGTGGGCGACGGCACCACGAACATCTACTTCGGCAGGAACCCCGACCGCGAGCCGGCCGCGTGGCCTGGCCCGGCCAAGCAGTTCCACCTGGACTTCCGGGTGGCGGACGTGGAGAAGGCGGTCGGCGAGTACATCGCGCTGGGCGCGACCAGGCCCGACTTCCAGCCGGGCGTCACCGAGGAGGGCACGGGCTGGGTCGTCCTCCAGGACCCGGAGGGCCACCTTTTCTGTGTCTGCCCCGAGCGCTCCTAGCGCGGGCCGGCAGGGCCTGACCGGCCTCAAGAATGAGCCACAAGTTCGTGCTGTTCAGGATGGGTTCAGGTGGATTTATCAGCCTAAAGGTGGATTCTAGAAGCTCGCTGGACTCCTAAGCTGGAGCAATGCCTCTGAAAGGACGCCTGCCCCTGCGCGGGCCGCGATGACCTGGGTCGGCCTGCTGATCGCTCTGGCCGGCGCGCTGGGCTACGCGCTCGGCGCCGCGCTGCAGCAGTACGAAGCCGTCTCCGAGGGCGCCTCGCTCAGGCTGGTGCGGCGCCCTCGCTGGTGGATCGGCGGCATCATCGGCTTCACCGGCGCGTGCCTGCACGCGGTGGCGCTCAGCTTCGCCCCGCTGGTCGCCGTCCAGCCGATCAGCGTCGCCACCCTGGTGTTCGCGGTGCCGCTGGCGGCGTTCCTGTACGGCCGCCGGCCGTACCGCGCGGAGATCTTAGGATCGATCGCCGTGGCGGTGGGCCTGCTCTGGCTCATGATGCTGGTGCCTGAGCACAACGTGCCGCCGCACCTGAGCGACGGCGCGGCCATCGGGTTCATCGCCGTGATCGGGGTGGTCACCCTGGTCACGCAGTTGATGGCGCGCCGGGCGCACGGCGCGGCCAGGGCGGCGCTGCTCTCGGTGGGCGCGGGGGCCGTCACCGCGAGCGTGTCCACGTTCGTCCGCGTGGTCGGCGGCGGCCTGCAGGGCGACTGGGGGCGGCTGGTCCACTGGTTCACCCTCGCCGTGCCCCTGCTGCTGGTCTGCGCGGTGGTGCTGCTCCAGCGCTCGTACGCGGTCGGCTACTTCGGCATCGCCTACGCGGGCGTGCAGGTCGTCGACCCCATCACCTCCGTGCTCGCGGGGGCGATCCTGCTCGGCGAGCCGCTGCCCACGTCCCCGGCCACGGCGATCCCCGCCCTGCTGGCCGGCGCGCTGACCATCGGCGGCACGATCACGCTCGGCCGCCTGGCCCCCGACCACCGCCCGGCACCGGCGGACAGTGCCGCGGACGGCGAAGCGGCCTCCCTCCCCGTGTCGGCGACGTCGGACGCGAACTGAGGCGTGGCCCTCGCGCGGCCCTCCCGGCGGGCGGCCACCCGCATTGGTCAAACGGTTGAATTGTCATGGCCTGCAGGGTTACGGTGCATCGGCGATGACCTTTGTGGTCTGTCACATTGCATTGCCCCGGAACGAGCGGAGTGCACGAGCATGCCGAGAAGAGCGATGGGTGTCCTGATCGCGTCCGTCCTGGTGGTCACGGCGGCCGGAGCGCCGGCGTCGGCGGAGCCCGGCTTACCCGGCCAGACCGTTGTCTACGTGGCCAAGGACGGCACAGAAGGCGCCACCGGTACGAAATCCGATCCGTTCGCGACGGTCGAGCAGGCCCGCGACGCGCTGGCGGGACGGACGAGCGCGCGGCGGCCCGGCGTCGTCCACATCAGGCAGGGCGTCTACCAGACGTCCAGGACCATCCAGCTCAGCGGCGCTGAGCACTCCCACGTCACCTATGCCGCATACCCGGGCGAGCAGGTCGAGTTCGCCGGCGTCACCACCCTCGCCCCCGGCGACTTCCGCAAGCTGAGCGACGTGCCGGACGAGGCCAAGTGGTCGTCGAAGGCGCGCGTCCCCGACGCGGTGGCCGGCCAGGTCTACGTCTACGACCTGGGCGCGAAGGGCGTCCCCGCCGGGGTGATCATGAAGAACGGGTTCAACTGGAAACCCCAGCCGTTCGCCCCCGAACTGATCACCGACGACGCGACCCAGACCCTGGCCCAATACCCGAACGGCGACGAGAAGCTCGACAGCGCCGCCATCACCGTCAAGGAGGCGCCGAAGGGCGCCAGGGACTACTTCTCGGACAAGACCGAGGACGGCACCACCATGCCGTACGAGGACATGCTCAAGCTGCCGGGGCCCGTCTACACCGCCGTCGACGCCACGCTCAAGGAGCGTTCCGCCGCCTGGGCGCCATCGCAGGGCCAGGAGGCCGACAACACCGTCCACGAGACCGACGGCTGGCTCTCCGGCTATTTCGGCAACAACTACGCCAACGACCGCGTCCGCATCGCCTCCGTGGACCCCGGTGCGGCGGAGCTGCGCACGACGTACCCCACGATGTACGCCGCCACCGACAAGTGGACGTCGTTCGTCGCCCAGAACGTGCTCAGCGAGCTCGACACCGAGGGTGAGTACTACATCGACCGCTGGAACGACGCCGGCACCCTCTACTACTACCCGCCGGGCGGGACCGTCGAGGGCAAGGAGATCAGCCTGACCTCCTTCGACGCGCCCTTCTTCCAACTGGAGAACGTGCGCGGAGTGACGCTCAAGGGCCTGAAGCTGAACGGCACCACCGGCACCGCCGTACGGCTGCTCGACGCGGAGTCATGCACCGTCGACGGCCTGGAGATCCTCAACGCCAGCATGGACGCGGTCGCGATCGGCGAGGCCAACGACGCCATCACGGCCGTCGCCGAATACCGCACCAGCCGCGGCGGCCACCGCAACAAGGTGATCAACAGCCGGCTGCACGACCTCGGCGGCGGCGGGGTGTTCACGGCCGGCGGCGACCGCGACTCGCTGGAGCGCGGCGACCACGTCGTGGAGCACAACGAGATCTACGACTTCTCCAAGCTCGCCACCTACACCCCCGCCGGCTACATGTACGGCGTCGGCAACACCTTCCGCTACAACCACGTCCACGACGCGCCCCACATGGCGATCCAGATCATGGGCAACGACATGGAGATCAGCCACAACAGGTTCGAGCGGCTGGTGACGCACGCCTCGGACCAGGGGGTGATCTACGCGGGCCGCGACTACACGTACCTGAACAACGTGGTGGCGTACAACCTGTTCAGGGACATCGGCGCGGACGGCAACCAGGCCGTCTACATGGACGACGGCATGTCGGGCATGGTCGTGCGCCACAACGTCTTCGACAACGTCCAGCACGGCCTGTTCTTCCAGGCCGGCCATAGCAACGTCGCCTCCGACAACGTGTTCAAGGACGTGACCTACCTCGGGCACGACAAGCTCTACCACGAGGACGACCTGCCGGTGCCGAACTCGAAGGTCGTGGTCGAGCGCTTCAACGACATGCTGAAGCCCGGCGACGGCAGCGGCTTCACGAACACCAGGGAGAACATCGAGAAGTGGTACCGCCACTACGGCAAGCAGTATCCGAACATCCGTGACTGGTACGTCCCGTCGAAGGCGAACGGCGAGCTCTGCACCTCGATCGACACCACCGAGTGCACCGAGGCGTACGTGTGGACCGACCCCGACTCCCTGTACGTGCCCGCGCACAACGTGCTGACCCGGTCGGTCAGCATCGCGACGGGCGACTTCGCCTACACCGACGACGCCGGCGGGCTGAACGTCAAGACCTTCAACCCGGACTTCGACTCGTACAACGTCAAGAGGGACAGCGCCGCCGCGTTCGCCTTCGACCCCGCCACGGGGAAGTTCGACGCCAGGTCCACGCCGCTCAACTCGGCCGAGGGCTTCGGCCCGAAGTGGGTGCGCGAGTGGAACAGGAATTTCACCCTGGGCGGCATCGGGCCCCGGTGACGAGCCCGGCAACCGGCTCGTGACGGGCTCATGACGGGCCTGGCGATCGGCGCCCGCCTCAGCCGTCGGACGGGACGCTCGGTGCGTTCCTCCGGCCGGTCGCCGCGGGCGGGCGCCAGCCGAGCACGTCGTGCATGGAGCGCAACATCAGGTCAGGGCTGAGCCGGGCGGCCGTGGACATCCCGAGGTCGCGCAGCCGCACGGCCAGCGGATGGCGGAGCCTGGTCATCCGGTTGATGGTCATGGACTGGCGGACGACCTTCCACGTGCGCTCGAGGCGGGCGGCGGTGTAGGCGGGGAGCACCTCCTCGACCGCCGGGGAGCCGCCCGCCAGGCGGGCCAGGACGACGGCGTCCTCGATCGCCTGGCAGGCCCCCTGGCCGAGGTTGGGCGTCATGGGGTGGGCGGCGTCGCCGACGAACGCGACCCTGCCGCCGTGCAGGGCGGGCAGCGGCGTGCCGAACGAGAAGATGTCGTTACGGATGATCTTCGCGGGGTCGACTGCCCGCAGCAGCGAGGGGATCGGCTCGTGCCAGCCGCCGAACCTGCGCAGCAGTTCCTCCCGCTCGTCCGCGTGGACGGCTCCGGCGGGGGACACGTCGGTCGCGTACACGTACACGGTGTCCTCGGCGTGTCCGGCCTTCCCGATGTCCCCGGCTTCTCCCGCCAGCAGGTGGACCCCTATCAGGAGCCCCTTGCCCCAGGTCTCCGTGCTCTGGACGGGCAGATCGGACCTGGGTATGAGGGCGCGCCAGGCTGTCACGCCGGAGTACACCGGGCCGGGATGGCCGGGGAAGAGTGCCCCGCGGGTCGCCGAGTGGATGCCGTCGGCGGCCACGACCAGGTCGGCCTCCAGGTCGCCCTCCCCGGTGCGGACGACACCGCCGGCGGCGTCCACGTCCGAGACGGTGACGCCGAGCCGCAGGTGGGCCGCGCCCAGGGCGTCGGCGAGCACGTCCATCAGCGCGGCCCGCAACAGGACCACCATCGAGTCCCCGTACCGCGCGAGCGCGTTGTCCTCCGTGGTGTGCACGAGCCACCGCCCATCGGGGCGGCGGATGCCCACCTGCCCCTCGAACCTGCCGAGTTCGCGGATGCGATCGCCCAGGTCGAGCGTGTCGAGCGCCTTCAACGCGTTGGGCGCCATCGCCAGCCCCGACCCCACGGGGGCGAGGTGGGCGGCCCGTTCGAGCACGGTCACGTCCCACCCCTCGCGGCGGAGCGCCACCCCGGCGGTCAGCCCGCCGACACCCCCGCCGATCACCACGGCCTTCGGCATGTCCCTGCCTCCTTCACACTACGTCTGTAGTTTCTTCATACTACGCCCGTAGTCTGGCGGTTGTAGGATCGGGTCCCGTGAAACGCTCAGAGCTGGTCGCGGACACGGCCATCACGCTGCTGGCCGAGCGCGGCATGCGCGGCCTCACCCATCGGGCCGTCGACGAGGCGGCCGGGCTGCCGCCGGGGTCGACGTCCAACCTCGCCCGCACGCGCGCCGCCCTGCTGGAGCTGACCCTGTCCCGGCTCACCGAGCTGGAGATGCGCGCACTCGGCCCGGCTTACACGACCGCCAAGAACGGCGCACAGGCGGGCGCACAGGCGGGCGCGCAGGCGGGCGCGCAGGCGGGCGCGCAGGCGGGTATGGCGGACCGCGTGGCCGAGGGGCTGCACATCCAGATCAACGACCGCAGGCGCACGCTGGCCCGCTACGAGCTGGCCCTGGAGGCGACGCGGCGGCCGGAGTTGCGCGAGATCTACGACGCGGCGGGCAGCCGCTTCCGCGACCCGGCGGTGGCGCTGCTGGCCGCCCAGGGCTCCCGCGATCCGGTCCGGCACGCCCGCCGGCTCGTGGCCTTCAGCGAAGGGCTCATGTTCGACGCGATCGTGGGGGCGGGCGGCACGCCCACCTTCGAAGAGCTCCGGCAGGCCATCGAGGATTTCCTGGCCGGCATGCTCGGCCGGCCGTCCAGGGGCCTGTGAGGGTCGCGAGGCCGTAAGGGTCTAGGGGCCTGTGAGGGTCACGAGGCCGTAGCCGCCGGACAGGACGGCCGTCAGGACGGGATGAGCCTGCTCGTCGACGTCGAGCCGGGCGCCGACGGCCGCCAGCGCCGCGTGTACGGCCTGGGCGTCCTGATGGCCGCCCGCCAGCGACACCAGCTCGACCGCGGGCAGCCCCTGCCCGGCCGGATGCGGGGTGTCGCCCCACTCGATGAGGAACGGCACAAGCCCGTCGTACCCGGCCCGCTCCGGCGGCGTGAGCCGCCAGCTGAGCAGGTCACCGGAAGGGGTGCGCCGCGACATGTCCAGCGGGTCTCCAGGGTCGTAGCCGCGGGCCCGCGCCCTGGCCGTGACCGCGTCGATGTCCTCGACGGCCACCGCCCAGCCGACCAGCGCCGCCGCTTCCAGCTCGTCGATGCCGAACGGCCGTGGCGCGGCCGGGGCCTCCTGCCCGGGGTCGGGCCCGATGATCTCCAGGTAACTCGTGCCGCCCAGGCCGAGCAGCCGGTTGCGCGTCCCGAATCCGGGGTGCCGCCCGCCGTCCGCGGGGCGTACGCCGAGCAGCCGTTCCAGCTCGGCGGCGGTGGACTCCAGGTCTGGGGTGGCGTAGACGAGGTGATCGAGGCTCATGGGTGCAATTGTGCGTGACGGCAGGTCACTGGCAGGTCAGGCGCCGCCTTCCCGCGGCGTGCCCAGGCGGGCCCGGTGGTGCGGCCACTCGTCGTCGAGGATGCCGAAACAGACCGTGTCGCGCCAGGTGCCGTCGGGCCTCCTGCGGTGGCGGCGCAGCGTGCCCTCGTGCACGCCGCCGATGCGTCTGATGGCGTTCTGCGACCGGAGGTTGAGCACGTCGGTCTTGAGCAGGACCCGGTTGTGGCCGAGCGCGAAGGCGTGGTCGATGAGCAGGATCTTGCACGCGGTGTTCACGGCCGTGCGCCAGACCGCGCGGCCGTACCACGTCCAGCCGATCTCGACGCTCTCGTCGAAGCCCGGCACGTCGCCGTAGGTGGTCCAGCCCACCGCGCGTCCGCTCTCCTTGTGCACCACCGCCAGAGGGACGTGCCGGTCGTCGTCGATCAGGTGGCGGGCCACCTTCGCGAGCTCGGCCTCGGTGCGTGGCGTGCCGGCGGGCAGCCAGCGCCAGACCTCGTCGTCCCCGCCGCCGGCGGCGAACAGGTCGGGCACGTGCCCCATGGCCAGCGGCTCCAGCCGGACGACGGCGTTCTCGAGCACCACGGGCTCGGGCAGCTTGGAGGTCATGGCGGCAACCCTACGGAGGGTCAGGCGGTCGCGGTGATGGCCACCTGTGCCTTTTTACGGGGGACCACTGTCGACAGTCATACCGGCCGGTCGGTAGGCTCACGGCATGGACTTCGCTTACGACACCGTCACCGAGGACCTGCGCGAGCGACTGCTGCGCTTCATGGACGAATGCGTCTATCCCGCCGAGCCCGCTTTCGAGGAGCAGGCGGCGACCAGCGGCTGGAGCGCGCCGCCGCTGATGGCCGACCTCAAGGACGAGGCCAGGAAGCGCGGCCTGTGGAATCTGTTCCTGCCCGGCGAGCACGGCGCCGGGCTGACGAACCTCCAGTACGCGCCCCTGGCGGAGATCATGGGCCGGAGTCCCACGCTCGCCCCGACGGCCACCAACTGCGCCGCGCCCGACACCGGCAACATGGAAGTGTTGTCCATGTTCGGCAGCGAATGGCAGCGCAAGGAGTGGCTGCGGCCGCTGCTCGACGGCGAGATCCGCTCGGCGTTCGCGATGACGGAGCCCGACGTGGCCTCCTCCGACGCCACGAACATCGCCACCTCGATCGTCCGCGACGGCGACGAGTACGTCATCAACGGCCGCAAGTGGTTCATCTCGGGGGCGATGAACCCCGACTGCAAGATCTTCATCGTCATGGGCAAGACGAACCCCGACGCGCCCAAACACCGCCGGCAGAGCATGATCCTCGTGCCCCGAGACACCCCCGGAGCGCACATCAAGCGGGGCATGCACGTGTTCGGCTACACCGACGCCGACCACGGCGGCCACGCCGAGATCGTGTTCGAGGACGTCCGCGTCCCGGCGGAGCACCTGATCGGCGAGGAGGGCGGCGGCTTCGCCATCGCCCAGGCCCGGCTCGGCCCCGGCCGCATCCACCACTGCATGCGCCTGATCGGCATGGCCGAACGAGCCGTCGAGCTGATGTGCAGGCGGGCGCTGGCCAGGAGCACGTTCGGCAAGCCCGTCGCCCAGCAGGGCGTCGTCCAGGACTGGATCGCCGAGTCGCGCATCAGGATCGAGCAGCTGCGCCTGCTCGTGCTCAAGACGGCCTGGCTCATGGACACGGTGGGCAACCAGGGAGCCCACACCGAGATCCAGGCCATCAAGATCTCCACCCCGATCACCGTGGAGTGGATCCTGGACAAGGCCGTCCAGGTGCACGGCGCGGGCGGCGTGTCCCAGGACTTCCCGCTGGCCGCGCTCTGGGCGCACGCGCGCTCGCTGCGCCTGGCGGACGGCCCCGACGAGGTGCACAAGAGGTCACTGGCCTATCGCGAGCTGAAGAGGTGGATGTGAACGAGGCGGAGATCAAGGAGCGCGTGGCCGCGTTCGTGCGCGCGCACGACCCGGGCGGTGACCGGCTGGAGTTCCTGCGGGCCAGGTACGACGCCGGGCTGGCCTGGGTGTGGTTCCCCGAAGGGCACGGCGGGCTGGGGGCGTCTCGGGAGCTGCAGCAGGTCGTGGAGCGGGAGCTGGCGCACACCCCGCAGATCAACGGCGGCATCCAGGGCATCGGCCTCGGGATGGCGGCCCCGACGATCCTGGCGTTCGGCACGGACGAGCAGAAGCGGCGTTTCCTGCGGCCGCTGTGGACGGGGGAGGAGATCTGGTGCCAGCTCTTCAGCGAGCCCGGCGCCGGGTCCGACCTGGCCACGCTGGCGACCCGGGCGGTCAGGGACGGCGACGAGTGGGTGATCGACGGCCAGAAGGTGTGGACGTCCGGCGCCCACCACTCCCGCTGGGCCATCCTCGTCACCCGTACCGACCCTGACGTGCCGAAGCACCGCGGCATGACGTACTTCATCTGCGACATGCACGCGCCGGGCGTCGAGGTGCGGCCGCTGCGGCAGATCACCGGCGAGGCCGAGTTCAACGAGGTGTTCCTGACCGGCGTCCGGCTCCCCGACGAGCTGCGGCTCGGCGCGGTCGGCGACGGCTGGCGGGTCGCGCAGACCACGCTGATGAACGAGCGCGTCGCCATCGGCGGCGCGCCCGCGCGGCGCGGCGGCGGCATGGTGGCCCCCGTGCTCGACGCCTGGCGCGAGCGCCCCGAGCTGCGCAGCCACGACCTGCACCAGCGGTTGTTGTCGCTCTGGGTGGAGGCCGAGGTGACCCGGCTGTCGGGAGCGCGCCTGCGCGAGCAGCTCGCCGCCGGGCAGCCCGGGCCTGAGGGCTCGGGCATGAAGTTGTCGTTCGCCAAGCTCAACCAGGCGCTGACCGGGTTCGACGTCGAGTTCCGGCGCGATCTCGGCTACGACGACTGGACGTTCCGGCGTTCCGAGGACGTCGACTTCTACGGCCGCGGCCCCGGCTACCGCTATCTGCGGGCCAAGGGCAACTCGATCGAGGGCGGCACCTCCGAGATCCTGCGCAACATCATCTCGGAACGGGTGCTCGGCCTGCCCTCCGAACCCCGCATCGACAAGGACGTGCCCTGGAAGGACCTGCCGCGATGAGCCGCGACCGGATGACGCTGCTGTACACGGACGTCGAGGAGGAGCTGCGGGCCGCCGTGCGGGGGGTGCTCGCCGACCGGTGCCCGCCCGCCGCGGTGCTCAAGCGCGCCGAGTCCGAGCCCTACGACCTGGACCTGTGGAAGACGCTGGCGGGGGAGATCGGGGTGGCCGGGCTGCTCATCCCAGAGGAGCTGGGGGGCGCGGGCGCGTCGGCCAGCGAGGCGGCCGTCGTGCTGGAGGAGCTGGGCAGGGGAGTGGCGCAGGTGCCGTTCCTCACCAGTGCGGTGCTGGCCACGCGGGCGCTGCTCCCGACCCGTGACGCCCTGCTCGGCGAGCTGGCCGAGGGCAGGCGGACGGCCGCGCTGGCGGTGTCGTTCGCCGCGTCCCCCTACCGGCCGGAGCGGGGTGCGTCGCTGAGCGTGGACGGCGCGGGCCGGGTGTCCGGCAGCGTCACCGGCGTGGCGGGGGCGGACGTGGCGGACGTGCTGCTGGCGCCCGTGGACGGCGACCTGTACGCCGTGGAGGGAGCCGCAGCCGAGGCAAGCGCGGCGGAGGGAGGCGCGGCGGAGGGAAGCGCGGTCACGGGAGGCGCGGTCGAGGTCGTGCCCTCGCTCGACCTGACGAGGCCGGTCGCCACCGTGACGTTCGACCGGGCGAGCGCCCGCCGGGTGGGGGCGTGCGACCTGGCCGGGGTGCTGCGGTTCGGGGCGGGGCTGCTGGCGTCGGAGCAGCTCGGCGTGGCCGAGTGGTGCCTGGACACGACGCTCGCCCACGTCAAGGAGCGCCACCAGTTCGCCCGGCCGGTCGGCTCGTTCCAGGCGATCAAGCACCGGCTCGCGGACCTGTGGCTGGACGTGATCAGGGCCAGAGCCGCCGCGAGGAGCGCCGCCGCCGACACCTCGGCCGTCACCGTGGCCGTGGCCCAGTCGTGGAACTCCGGCGTGGCGGTGCATGCGGCGGAGGAGGCCGTGCAACTGCACGGCGGGATCGGGATGACCTGGGAGCACCCCCTCCACTTGTACCTCAAGCGCGCCAAGGCGAGCGAGATCGCGCTCGGGACGCCGGGCGACCACCGGGAGGCGCTGGCCTCACTGATCGACGTCCCCGGCCCCGAGTGAGGTGAGCAGCAGGTCGGCGAAGTGCTTGCCCACCTGGGCGCCGGTCAGCGGGCCGTCCGCGTGGAACCAGGTGCCCAGGTGGTGCACGGAGCCGAAGAAGTAGTCGACGACCAGCTCGGCGGGGACGCGGTCGCTGAAGACGCCCGTGCGCTGCCCCTCCGCGACGAGGTCGCGGAACCGCTCGTGGTAGCGGCGGCGCTCGGCGCGTACGGTCTTGCGCGTCTCGGGGGCGAGCAGGTGCATCGAGCGAAAGAAGATCTTGGAGTCGTCGAGGTTGGCGGTCGTGGTCTCGACGACGTCGGCTGCGGCCCGGTGCAGGCGCTGCTTCAGCGTGCCGGGGCCGTCGGCGATCTGCGCCAGCCGGTCGGTCTGCATGCGGAGCACCCGGCCGTAGATCTCGTGCAGCAGGTCGTCCTTGGAGTCGAAGTAGTGGTACATCGCACCTTTGGTGACGCCGGCCGCCACGACGATCTCCTGTACGGAGGTGCCCTCGAAGCCTCGATCGGCGAACAGCCTGGTCGCCTCGGCGAGGATCCGCTGCCTGACCGGTTCTTCTCTCACGTGGTCCCCCTTGGTCACCCGCCATAGCATACCGACTGGTCGGTTGAGCTCATTGGGTGGTCTTGCAGGTACTAATTCCGTCACCTTAGGCTCGCCTTGGTTGGGAGCGGGTATCTCTTGACCGGCGAGGGATCTTCGGCGTGGCAGATCCTGCAAGACACCTACTCATTTCGGGGAGTTTGCCGTGCCAGGTGGCTCTATCTACGTGAAGCAGGACGAAAAGTACACAGGCTCATCCCCGCAATGGTGGTACGAGAAGTTCTGGCGCGAGGACGCCCAGAACCGGCGCAGGTCCCGGTACATCAAGGCCGGGGTGGGGCTTGTGATCGGCGTCGCGCTGGCGCTCAGATTCGACCTCACCGCCCTCTCACCGCTGTTCGGCCTGCTCCTCGCCGGCCTGGTGGCCGGGGGAGACTGGTTCTTCCACTGGCGCTCCTTCCACGCCACAGCGGTCTGGCGCGGAGCGCGGCGCGGAGAGGCGATCACCAGCAGGCACCTGCGCAGGTCGCTCCGCCGCCAGGGCTACAACGTCCTCGACGGTCGTGCCATCCGCGGGAAGGCCTCCATCGACCACCTGGTGATCGGCCCGGGAGGCGTCTGGGTCGTCGACAACGAGTCGTGGAGTCCCGACACCGAGATCGCCTGCTACGCGGGGCGGCTCTTCTTCGGCGAGAAATACGGCTCCAAGACGGCCAAGCCGCTGGTGGAGGCCGCCGAGGCGTTCGCCGAGCTGCTCAACCGCGAGACGGGCATCGCGGTGACCATCACGCCCCTGCTCGCCGTCCACTGCGGCCTGCTGCCCAAGGGCGGCATGGTCCACGCGGAAGGGCTCACGCTGCTCAAACCCCGCCTGGCCGGCAAGCTGATCAGGTCGGCCGAGGGCGGCGTGCTCACCGGCGAGCAGATAGAGGTGCTCACCCGCACGGCGGCCAGGGAGCTCCAGCGCGTCTGAAGGTCAGGCCAGCGTCTCGACGAACGCGGTGAGCTGGGCGACGTTGCGGCACTCGTGCATCGGCACGACCTGCCCGTAGTCGCTCGCCAGCGAGTCGCCCGTGTCCCACTGCCGGCGCGGCTCGGGGTTGAGCCAGTAGGCGTGGCGCGCGCGGGACACGAGGGACGCCAGCACGTCCAGGGCCGGCGGCTGGTAGTTGGAGCGAGCGTCGCCGAGGATCAGCAGCGAGGTCTTCGGGCCGATCGCGTCGCCGTACCGCTCGGCGAAGCGCTCCAGCGCGTGCCCGTAGTTGGTGCGGCCGAAACGCACCATGTCGGCCTCGTCCGCCAGCCTGGCCATGGCCTCGACGACGTCGGAGCCGGGGGCGAAGAAGCGGGTGATCTCGTCCACCGTGTCCACGAAGCCGAACGCCCGCACCTTGGCGAACTGCTCCCTGAGCGCGTACGTGAGCAGCAGCGTGAAGTGCGCGAACGACGAGACCGAGTCGCTGGTGTCGCAGAGGATGACCAGTTCGGGCCTGTGCGGGCGCGGGGGTTTGAGATGGACGGCCAGTGGCACGCCGCCGCTCTGCAACGAGGCGCGCATCGTCCTGCGGAAGTCGAGCCGGCCGCGCCTGCCCTTCCTGTGCTTGATCGTCAGGCGCGCGGCCAGGCGCCGGGCCAGCGGATGCACCTCCCGGCGCAGCCTGGCCAGGTCGGCCCTCGTGATGCGCAGGAAGTCGATCTGGTCGAGCGGCGGGCGTACGGCGGAGCGGGCGATGCGCTCGATGCCGGAGTCCTCGGCGATCCGGCGGCGCACGTCGGTGGCCACCGCCTCCTCGAAGCGCCGCAGCCCGTCGCCGACCCGCTGCCGCAGGGTCTTCTCGGCCAGACCGCCGCGCTCGTCGTCGCGCAGCCCGGCGCGGAGGATGCCGGCCATCAGCGTCTCGGGCGACAGGGCGCGCATGACGCTGTAGGAGAACCAGTTCTGCCGCCCCGGACCGGACTCCTGGCGGCCGAACCGCCCGACCATGGCCTGGGCGAACGCGCGCAGCTCCGGGTCGGAGCCGCCGGTCAGCAGCTCGGCCAGGTGCTCGCGCAGCTCGGCGACCGTGGCCGTGTCCGGGTCGGCCGGGCCGCCGGGCCGCGCGGCCCGCAGCCCGGTCGTGGACGCCGGGAACCACAGGTCGAACAGCACGTCGAACCCCGGCCGGTAGGCGGGCTTCTTGACCAGCGTGGCCGCGTACGCGGCGCGCAGCGACTCGCGGTCGCCCAGCTCGATCGCCCGCAGGGCGCCGGCGGCGTCCAGCCCCTCCGCCACCGAGACCGGCACCCCTGCCTCGCGCAGCGCGTGCACGAAGCCCACGTGCCGGTCGACCAGCGACTCGCGGTCAGGCATCCGGCAGCCCCAGCTCCTTGACCGCCCTGGTCTGGTCGGAGGCGTGCTTGAGCACCACGCCCAGCGTTCCGGCGACCGTGGCCTCGTCCAGCTCCGCCCGCCCGAGGGCCAGCAGCGTGTTGGCCCAGTCGACGGTCTCGGCCACCGACGGCGCCTTCTTCAGCTCCAGCGCCCTGAGCGTGGCGACCGTCCTGGCCAGTTGCTCGGCGAGTCCGGCCCGCAGGCCGGGGACCTGGGCGAGCACGATGTCCCGCTCCCGCTCGGGGGTGGGGTATTCGATGTGCAGGTAGAGGCAGCGCCGCTTGAGCGCCTCCGACAACTCGCGGGTCGCGTTGGACGTCAGCACCACGTACGGCCGCCGCGTCGCGGAGATGGTGCCCAGCTCGGGGATCGTCACCTGGAAGTCCGACAGCAGCTCCAGCAGCAGCCCCTCGACCTCGACGTCCGCCTTGTCGGTCTCGTCGATGAGCAGCACGGTGGGCTCCGCGGACCTGATCGCCTTCAGCAGGGGCCGCTCCAGCAGGAACTCCTCGGTGAAGATGTCGTCGTCGGCGCTGGTCGCCTGGATCCTGAGCAGTTGCTTCTTGTAGTTCCACTCGTAGAGCGCCCTGGCCTCGTCGAGGCCTTCGTAGCACTGGAGCCTGATCAGCCCGGCGCCGGTGGCCTGCGCCACCGCCTTGGCCAGCTGCGTCTTGCCCACGCCTGCAGGCCCTTCGACCAGCAGCGGCTTGCCCAGCGCCGCGGCCAGGAACACCGACGTGGAGATGGCGTCGTCGGAGAGGTAGTCCACGGCGGCGAGCCGCTCCGTCACGTCGGCGGGCGAGTCGAACATCGATGCTCCTGTCTCGAGGCCGAACTTTATTCTAGCGGCTCGGGTCCGGCTGATACCGATTCGACCAGGATGCGGATCACCGGTATATTCCTCTCTGCCAGCGCCGCTAGCTCAGTTGGTCAGAGCAGCTGACTCTTAATCAGCGGGTCCGGGGTTCGAGTCCCTGGCGGCGCACCGCACAGAAACCCCAGCTCGATGCGCCGAGCTGGGGTTTCTCGGTTTGCACCCGTAGGGCGTCGGGCCCGGCTCCGGCTGATCAGATGATCTTCGGTACGCGCCACATCGGCCGGACGGCGGGGCCGTCGGGCAGCAGGATCGGGTCTCCGTACGGCACGAACCCGTGGCGCTCGTACAGCCGCAGGTTCGCCTGTCCGCTCGCCTCCAGGTAGGCGGGCAGACCGGCCGCGTCGGCGCGTGCCAGACCGCGGGCGAGCAGCGCGGAACCGGCGCCCTGCCCTTGGCGGGCGGGGTGAACGCCGAGGAACTGCAGGTACAGGTGGTCGCGGTCGCTCGGGTGCCGGGCGGTCGTGAGCTCCAGATACTGCCCCAGGCGGACGGGCAGTTCCGGCGGCAGCCCGCCGGTCGCGGGGCCGGGCGTGGAGCCGCTGGCGGACCAGGGCAGCCAGACGGCGGCGGCCACCTCGTCCTGGACCTCCAGACCTCCGGCTGCGGCGGACTCGGCAACCACGAAGGCGAACATCCGGGCGGAGATTTCCGGGGTGAGCCAGCGGATGACGGGGTCGGCGGCGAAAGCGGCGGTGAGCACGCGAACGGCCGCGCACGTCTCCGCGTCCCCTACCGGTGCCCGGTCACGACGAAGGCCGCTGCCCGGGTCGCCCGGTGGTGTGGCGCGGCCGGTCACTCGCCCTCCATCGGCGGGGTCATCGCCGCCGCGGCGGCGGCCGCGGTCTCAAGGAGACGGCAGCGCTCGTCCGGCCCGATGTACCGTCCGGCGGCCACGACCGCGTGGATCCGCCGGGTGTTGCCGATGTCGGCCAGCGGATCGGCGTCCAGGACCAGCAGGTCGGCCAGCCTGCCCGGCTCGACCGTCCCCGAGATCCGCTCGCGCCCGAGGAACCTGGCGGGTTCGAGCGTCGCGGCCTGCAGGGCGCGCATCGTGCTCAGCCCGGAGCCGACCAGCAGCTCGAGCTCGTCGTGCAGAGCGAAGCCCGGGAACAGGCCCGGGGTCACCGCGTCCGTCCCGGCCAGCACGCGCACGCCCGCCTCGTCCATGGCCGCGACCGCCGCCCGCCGATGGTCGAACAACCTGCGCCGCTTGGTCACCTCGTCCGAACTACGCCCGCCGCCGTGGAAGATCTGGTCTCGGACGAACGCCCACATGTCGGAGGTGCCGGGGGCCATGTAAGCGAGCCGCTGGTCGTCCAGCCGGATTCCCTCGGCCAGGTCGACCGCGGCGTGCATGATGAGCGTCGGGCAGTAGGCGACGTCCTCGGCGACGAACCGCTCGAACAGCGCCGTGGCGGATGCCCGGCTGTAGCGGTTGACCGACTCCCATTCCACTTCGTTGACCTGCTTGAACCAGTTCGCGTAGTGGAAACCGGGTTCGGGGGAGATACGGGCCATCGCGGCCTCCATCCGCTCCATGTCGTCGGCGGTGGCGGGCCACAGGCCGTGGACGTGCTCGAAGGACCGCTGGCCCGCGCCGACCTGCTCGTTGAGCGGGATCAGGTCGGACCGGTGGCCGACCACCGGGATGTCCTGTTTGGCCGCCTCGTTCAGCAGCGCGAAG
This sequence comes from Nonomuraea sp. B5E05, assembly GCF_039880665.1. Taxonomy (NCBI): domain Bacteria; kingdom Bacillati; phylum Actinomycetota; class Actinomycetes; order Streptosporangiales; family Streptosporangiaceae; genus Nonomuraea; species Nonomuraea sp. B5E05. The sequence continues at coordinate 123,280 of NZ_JBDPMJ010000013.1, read as the reverse complement.
TAGGGCTCTCTTTCCAGCCGGGAGTACGCCTTGACGAAGTCCGCTCCGCCGTCCTTGGCCTCGCCGACGGCGCGCCGGGCCTCCTGCTCGGTGGTGACCGAGATGATCGGCGCGTCTTCGAACAGTTCCTCCCACAGGGCGGGGGAGCCGTCCACGATCGGGCTGGCGATGATCGAACGAGGCCCGAGCATCTGGCCCGCCGCCGTCCGCCGCCGCCATTCGTGCAGGTGAGGCTGTCCCCACATCTCGCGTACCGTGGTCACGCCGTTGGCGATGTAGAGGGCGGGAAACTGCCGTTCGTCGTCGCCGCCCTCGCTGTGCACGTGCATGTCGGTCAGCCCCGGCAGCACATAACGCCCGGTAAGATCATGAATTTCGGTCCCCGGCGGGATCACGACCCGGGATGCGGGCCCCACCGCCACGATGGTGTCACCGGCCAGCAGGACGGTCTGGTCCGGCAGGGACGGGCCGCCGGTGACGTCGATCACGGTGACATGGGCGAGTGCCATGGGTACGTCGGTGAATGTCATGTGTACACCGTATGGATCGGCACGTTCGCAGGCTCGATCACCTGGTGCACTTCTCCAACCGTACTGCTGGCTGGGCGCTGAACGGCGGCTCGCCGGGTTACCCGCGCCCTCTTCCGAACTAGTACAGTTGAGCCGTGGCAGCGGTGCAGGATGATCAACGACCGGCGCAGCGCGTCGTTCTCGAGCTGCGCCGCAGGATCGCCGACGGCGTCCTGCGGCCCGGTGATCGGGTGCCTTCCACCCGGCAGATCGTGCGCGATTTCGGCGTCGCCATGGCGACCGCGAGCCGCGCCCTGACCCTGCTGAGGGAGGAGGGCCTGATCGTCACGCGGCCCGGCTCGGGCAGTGTGGTCCGGGTCCCGGAGACCCGCGCGCCCGCCGCGCCACGGCTGTCGCCCCGCGACCTGACCAGGGCGAAGATCGTCGCGGTGGCCATCGCGGTCGCCGATCGCGAGGGGATCGAAGCGGTCTCCATGCGTGGTCTCGCGGGCAGGCTGGGAGTGGCGGCCATGTCCCTTTATCACCATGTCGCCGGCCGTGACGAGCTCGAACTCCTGATGATCAACGCGGTGTTCCGGGCGCAGCCGCTGGCCGCCGTCCTTCCCGGGGGATGGCGCGCGCAGCTGGAGGAGATCTACCGGCTGCAGTGGCGGCTCTACCGCCGTCACCCGTGGCTGGCCGGGCTGCTGTCGCTGACGCGACCGCCGTTCGTCCCTGAGGCCATGATGCACAGCGAGCGGACGTTCGCGGCGCTCGCCCAGCTCGGCCTGCCGCCGGACGAGCGCAAGCGCGCGGCCCTCGCGCTCCCCGCGCTGGTGCGCGGGCTCGCCTTGACGGCAGCGGATGAGGTACGCGCGGAGCGCGAGACACGCATGCGCACGACCGACTGGTGGGCGGCCATGGAGAACGAGGCCAGGATGAAGTTCCGGTCGGGGAGCTTTCCCCATCTCGCGTCCGTGGAGCAGACCGTGCTCGCCGAAGACCTGGAGGTCGTGTTCGAGCATTCGCTCATGCGCTATCTCGACGGGTTGGCGGGGCTCGCCGAGCAGAAATGACCGGGCTCCAGCAGTGAGCCGGCTCAACGCGCCCGGTCACCGATGCCCGATGCCCATCGGGCCAGATCGGCTGCCCGGTCAGCACACGCGCCATCCCCGCCGCGCGCACGCGTCGATTGAGTTCGGCGGACAGGGCCGAGTCCTGTGAATAGAGGATCACCTCCTGCGAACGGTAGGTCTCCCTGGCCGGGTCCAGGACTTCCCGCCAGGCACGCGTCCGGATGGCGGCCGACCGGTTGAGCAGAGAGTGCCGTGCCTCCGGTCTGATCTCGACCAGGCCGACGCCCGTGACCTGGGGTCCCCACCGCTGCTGGGTGGTTACCGCTGGGCGTTGGACCTCGCCAAGACCGTCGTCGCCATCACGCAGGGGCCAACGACGCGTTGCGCGAGCGGATCGTGGACGCTACGGCAAGGGAACGTGGAGGCTCCGACATGGCCCACAGAGCGGCGATGGGTGAGGCTTTCCCCCAGATTTAGCCGTTTCGATCAAAGTAGGGATTCCATGCCCATCCTCCTCCGCCGTTTCACCGCCACGGCGATCACCGCGCTCGCCGTGACCGGCTTCGTGGGTGTCCCCGCCCAGGCCGCGGCACCCACCAAGACGGTCACCGTGGGCTGTAGTGTCCGGTACGGGTTCGCCACGTACACCGGCCGCGTCAAGATCTTCTACAAGGGGTCGACCTGGAGCAACTCCACGGTGACCCGCATGCAGTACTGGTTGCCGCCAACCAAGCGCTACCGCAACAACATCAAGGTCGTGGACTTCGGCAAGCGGGGGAACACCGGGCCAGTGATCGATGACGGGACGGTGGACAGCTACGGATCCGACTGGAAACCCCTGCTCATCCGGAGTTACCAGCGCCGCGTCGGCAAGGTCCGTGTGGAGTTCATCTTCGACCGCAAGGGTAAGGACCCGCGCTGCTCGAGGACGTTCTGACCGCCGGTCCGACCACGCCGAAGACCCTCGGACAACGGATCGTCATGAAGTGAGTCCTCGAACAACCGGTCATCGCGGCGCCAGCGAGAGTCCCGACCGCCTGGCGCCCTCATGCGTCCCGGCCGCTTCGTGCTCTCACCAGGGTGTCGGCGGGTGCCGGGAGGTCCGCCGGCAAGCGCCGTGCCACAGGCAGCATGGCCAGGCAGCCGGCGAGGCCGCACCCGCCCACGATCAGGGCCGGGTTGCCGGCGAGGTCGGTGAGTGCGCCCGCCAGGGTGGTGGCCAGCCCGATGCCGGCCATCATCCCGGCGGCGGCGACGCCGAAGGCCCGGGCCCGGTGGGAATCGGGCACCTCCCGTACGAAGCGGGCGTTGAGCGCGATCTGATACGCCGTGCCGTACCCGCTCAGGGCCAGCAACCCGAGCACCACCGGCAGGGGCGGGCCGGCGGCGATCGGCACGAGGGCGAGGCACGACAGCAGCGCCATCGGGCGGACCTGCCGCCAGCGCGCGGCCGGCGGGGTGAAGCGGCCGTAGATGATCGCCCCGATCATGCAGCCGAGCGGCATGGCCGACAGCAGCAGCCCGACGGTCGCGTCACCGCCGCCGGCCCACTGCGCGTAGGCGGTCATCAGCCCTTCCGGTGCCGTGGCGAAGGCCGCCCCCGCCCACCCGAGCAGGAGATACGCCCGCAACCGGGGGGCGCGGGTGACGAGGCGGAAGCCGTCGGCCGTCGACCGGAGTACGGTGGGCGGCCCCACCCGTGCCGGGGCCGGGCGGCGGATGAGATGACGGGCGAGGAGAAGCGCCGAGATGGCGAAGGTGGCGGCGTCGATGAGCAGCACCTCGCGCGCGGAGAAGACCGCCAGCAGCAGCCCGCCGCCGGCGAAGCCGAGCACCTGAGCGATCTGGGCGGTCAAGCTGCTGATGCCGGCGGCGACGACGTACCTGTCGCCGTCGAGCACCTCTGGCATGGTCGCCGAGCGAGCGGCCTGGGCGGGCGGGGCGAGCAGCGCGGACACGAACAACACGGTGATCAACACGGCGACCGGGAGACCCGGGATCACCAGCAACGCGATCAGGCACATGCGGGCCGCATCGCTGACGATCATCACGGTACGCCGGGGAAAGCGGTCGGCCAGAGCCGACAGCACGGGTCCGAGGACCACCCACGGCAGATAACCGATACCGAAGGCGACCGCCGCCAGGAACGCGGAGCCGGTGCCGGTGAACACGAGAGCCGCGACCGCGACCTTCGTGAGCTGGTCGCCGATCAGCGAAAGCAAGTGGGCGGCGAACAGAGCACGGAACTCCCGGAGCCGGAAGATCTCTCGATAGGTGGCGGTCGTTGTGTCTGTCGGCATTCTCTTCCCCGGATCAAATGCAGCCGAGGTGGGCCCGCGCACCTCCGCACGCGGGCTCACCGGTCACCCTTCGATCGAATCAATACCAGGTGTTTGCTCGACGTGCCTTCACGTGAATCACCCCCGTCCTTCTCCGCTTGAAACGCTCGGTCTTTGGCTAGGCTATTGAATCTGACACTCGAAACGATGTCGTGGAGTCCACGCTTTTTGGCGATGCGTCCACAGGAAAGGCGGATATGAGCGGGGAAGCGGAGCGGGTGCGGTCGCATCCTGCGGACTGGTTCGAGGTGTGGCGCGAGCAAATGAGCAAGGGTGCGGGATTGGAGGTGGCCAGCGAATTCGCCGACGGCTTCCGGGTCAGCGGGCAGGAAACGCCCCTCGGTGCCGTGGACCTTCAGGTGAAGTCGTTCCGGTCGGCAGCGGCCCGGCGGCTGCGGGGCGTCACGATCGACGATCGCACGTATCAGATCGTCCTGCCCTTACGCGGGAGCCTGCGCGCCTGGTGGGACGGGCGAGAAGCCGAGGTCGGCGCCGGAGACCTCTACGTGCACGACATGGCGCGGGCCGATCGATACGAGTTCAGCGCACCCCACGAGCACGGGTTGTTCGAGATGGCGGTGATCGCGTTTCCGAAAATCCTCCTGCCTCGCAACGCGCGGCACGAGCAGGTGCTCGGGCAGCGCATGTCGGGCACGGAGGGAACCGGTGCGCTGCTGAAAGGCTTCATCGCCGAACTCGCCAACGGAAAAGGCGAATTCAGCACGTCAGAGAGAGCCCGGCTGGGTATGGTTCTCGTCGACCTGGCCACGGTCCTTCTCTCCTGCCCGGGCGGCGAGGAGACAATCGACCCACGGGCTCGGGACAGATATTCCCTGACCCTGCAGGTTCAGCGGTTCATTCAGGTCAATCTCGCCGACGCCGAACTTTCGCCGAGGTCGGTCGCCGCCGCGCATCACATCTCGGTCAGTTATCTGCACAAGCTTTTCCAGGAGCAGGAAACATCGGTCGCCGCATGGATAAAGATGCGCCGGCTGGAGCGGGTGCGCCGCGATCTGGCTGATCCGTCGCTGGCCGAGGTCCCCATTCACGGAATCGCCGCCCGGTGGGGATTTCCGGACGCGGCCGGTTTCAGCCGTTCGTTTCGCGCGGCGTACGGCATGCCCGCCAAGGACTTCCGGGCTCAGGCGCTGAACGGCGGCGCCTGACCGCCGGTCGTCAAGCGGCCGCCGGGCCCCTTCGCCAGCGGGCCGCGGCGGTCCTGACGATCGTGGGCACCAGCCCGCGCACCCCCAGCGCCTGAATCCCGGAAAGCGGACTCCAGTAGTCACGCCAGGTGACGATCTCCCCGTCCCGCGCGCGCAGCACCTGGATGTAGGGCATCCGGTACGGCTTGCCGGAGCTCACCACCCGCCCATGCCCTTCGTACTCGGCGACGACGACCTCCGGATCGCCGGTCTCATGGACGTAGAGCCCGTGAAAGCCGGTCAGTTCCAGCGGAGTGGAGGTGATCGAGGTGAGGTAGCGCCGGATCTCCTCCCGGCCCCGCAGGAACTTGGGCACCCCGGGTGGCGCGAAGGGCAGTTCGTGTGTCCCGTCGGCCGCGAACATGTCGGCGAAGCCGTTCAGGTCCTTGGCGAGGAAGAGCCGCTGCGCGCGTTCGAGGATCGCCTTGGGGAGGGTGTCGGGCGTTGGCATGGTGGGTCCCGTCGTTGAGTCTACGGTCGTTGACTGAACTGATGCTAGCGCGAGCCGGCGTATTGGGTCAACGACTGTAGACTCAAGCTTCATGTCCGACAACCGTCCTCACCTGTCCCGGGCCGAGCAGCGCAGACAGACCGAGAACCGGATTCTGGCCGCCGCTCGCCAACTCTTCGCCACCCTCGGATATGACCGCACCACGATCAGAGGAATCGCCGCCGCCGCGGAGGCCGACCCCGGGCTGGTGATGCGCTACTTCGGCTCGAAGGACGCGCTGTTCGCCCGGGTCGCCGAGGTCGCGCCCGACCAGCCGGTGGCCGGGACGCCGGAAGAGGTCGCCGAACTCCTGCTGGCCGCCATGGCGGACAAACTGGAGTCCGACGCCCCGGGCGCCCTGGCGATGCTGCGTTCCATGCTCACGCACCCGGACGCCAGCGACGAGGTGCGCGCCGCGATCGCGGAGCAGCAGCGGCAGGTGGCCGCCGCACTCTCCGCCGACGACGCGGTTCTTCGCGCCGGGCTCATCGGCGCCCTCACCATCGGGGTCCTGCTGAGCCGCCACCTCCTCCAGTTGGAAGGGGTGAGGGACGCCGGAGCGGCGGAGATCGTCAGCGTGCTGCGGCCCGCCGTACACGCCATCACCCAGGGCGCGGCCGAACGAGATCCGCGGCCCCGTCACTGATCGCCGGATCCGTCAGGTGACGGGGAGGCCGAGCAGAGTGGCGCTGTCTCGCCGGTGAGCGCCACCCACCTCCTGGTCGCGGGCCAGTTCGGACGGCCGCGAACCAGGGAGGCGGCCTCCGCGCGCAGCGCGAGGCACGGAGTAGAGCCAGGCCATCGGATCCCGTCACTCGGAAAGCGATCCGGATGCGGCACGGGCGGGACGCCTGCCCAGGACGAAGGCGCCGCCCCGGGCGTGGAAGACACCCATAGCCAGCACGCCTGCCGCGCCGGCGGCGAGCGCGGGGATCGGGTGGCTGCCGAGCTGGGCCGTGATCACCAGGGTGGTGGCCATCACGTACATGGCCCAGCCCGCCACGAGATTCACCAGCGGGCTGGTGCCGAAAAGGGTCGGAAATGGTTCCTTGGTGATGCCCTTGACGAAATGGGGTGTGGCGTTGGCGGCCAGGACGCCGACCAGGAAGCTGAGCAGAATCGTCTGCGTCACGGCACTCTCCTTGAAACTGGCTAGATCAGACTTCGGACGGTGAGGTCGACTGCCAGGATGTCGGCCGGGCGCGGCGGCGTCCATGCCGGGAAGTCGCCCGCCCTTGACCCCGCGTCCACAGGACGCGAGGCGGGGCCCACTCCGCCGGAACGCCGTCCCGATGGCGATGCGAATGAGTGGGTCTGCGGGCCGTCGCCGAAGTCGCCACGGTCCTTGGTCGTCGTGCACCTTGCGCTACGTCGGCCCGCGGCGGGCGGACTGAGCGTCCGCGTCTTAGGCGAGGAGTTTGTCGGGAGTGATGGGAAGCCTTCGCACGCGTTCGCCGGTTGCGTTGTAGACGGCGTTGGCGAAGGCCGCGGCGGCCCCGACCGTACCGAGTTCGCCGATGCCCCGGGCTCCCGTCGGGCTGAGCCTGGTGTCGGGGTAGTCCAGGAAGTGCACGTCGATCGGCACCGTGTCGGCGTTGACCGGGAGGAGATAGTCGGCGAGGTCGGCGTTGGAGATCCGGCCGGTGTCACCCTCGACCCTGCCGGCCGTTCTCGTAGCGCACGCCGTCCGCCCCGCGCAACGGCGAGCCATCGGCGGTGACGGCGTGCTCCACCAGCTTGGCGATCGCCGTCTCCGCTGCGGCCAGGATCGCGGGCGTCACGGCGATACGGGTCGCCGATGACCCCGAACGGCTGCCCGCACTGGTCGCCGAGTGCTTCGCCAGGCTCCAAGGCGTCAGCACACACGACTGACCGGCCACCGCCCAGGACCGTCCCCTGGCGACCTGGCCGTCTACGGCAGGCGCAGGCCGCGCAGCCGCGTCCACGACAGCAGCACGTGCACCCGGTCCGGCAGGTCCAGCTTGGTCAGGATGCTCGACACGTGCACCTTCACGGTGTATCGGCTGATGACGAGCCGACGGGCGATCTCGTCGTTGGACAGACCCTCGGCGAGCAGCTCACACACCTGCCGCTCGCGGTCGGTGAGCCGATCGGCCGCCGCCAGCAGCGCTCTGTCGGCGTCGGTGGGCAGCGTGGGCTGCAACGCCTCGATCATCCGGGTCGTCGCCTCCGGCGCCAGCACCGACTGGCCGGCGGCGACGATCCTGATGCCGTCGCGGATGCGCTCGCCCGGCGCGTCCTTGAGCAGGAAGCCGCTGGCTCCGGCCTGCAGCCCCGCGTAGACGTAGCTGTCCAGGTCGTACGTCGTGAGAATGAGCACCCGGCTGTGCCCGCCGGCGATGCGGCGGGTGGCTTCGATGCCGTCCATGCCGGGCAGCCGGATGTCCATGAGCACCACGTCCGGACGGTGCTCCGCGACGGCGGCCACGGCGGCGGCACCGTCACCCACAGCGGCCACCACGGTCAGGTCGTCCGCGGCCCCGACCAGGCGGACCAGCGCCTCGCGAAGCAACTGCTCGTCGTCGCAGACCAGGACGCGGATGGCGGTCATGACACCTCCCGCAGCGGCAGCGTCGCGCACACCTCGAACATCTCGCGCCCCGAGCTCACCTCTACGGTGCCGCCGAGGAGCCCGACGCGTTCGCGCATGCCGATCAGCCCCACCCCGCTCGGCCCGCCCGCGGGGGCCTCGGCGGGGACGGCGTTGACGACCGTGACCCTCAGGTGGGTGGCGGTGTAGTCGAGCGACACCCGTACGTCCACGGGCCCGGCGTGCTTGGTGACGTTGGTCAGCGCCTCCTGGACGACGCGGTAGGCGGCCAGCTCGATGCTGGTGTGGACGCGCCGTACGTCGCCGGAGCGGATCAGCGTCGCCCGTGGCCCGCCCGGCGGGATGGCCGCCACCAGAACGTCGAGCTGGTCCAACTGCGGAGGAGGGGCGAGCGGATCGTGCCCAGGAGGCGCCTGCCTGAGCACGCCGAGCAGCCGCCGCAACTCGGCCAGGGACTCCCGGCCGGTACGGGCCACCCGCCGCAGCGTCTCCTCCATGTCGTCACGGGTGTCCGCGCCGGCCTCCGCGTCCAGCACCATGGTGGTGACCGAGTGGTTGAGAATGTCGTGCAGCTCCCTGGCCAGCAGTGTCCGCTCGCGCTCCGCCGCGCGTCGCTCGGCCAGCTCACGTTCGGCCTCCAGCCGCCGCGAGCGGGCCTGCAACTCGTGGATGCGGTCACGGCGGCGCCCGTCCACACGCCCTATGGCCCAGAACCCGACGACGAGCACCGCCGCCACCGCGTACACGGCCACCACCCGCAGTGGGTCACCGAGTGACACCAGCGTGACCGGCAACCCGATGCCCAGCAGCGCCAGCACCGCCGCGACGCCGAGTATCCGGTGGCCACCCCGGCCCCACGCCCCGAGACGGGACGCGGCGACCAGTGGCGCCACCAGGACGGGCATCTTGACGAGAATCAGCGCCAGCTCCAGGACGACGCTCACGCCCAGCGCGGAGAGTGGAAAGCGGCGCGACACCATCAGCGCCGCCGACTGCGCGCCCGCCAGCGCCAGTTGCACGCCCGGCTCGTCACCGGGCACGACCAGCCAGGCGGCCAGCGGCGGCAGCAGGGCGGGCAGGCCGTCGCTCAGCCACTCCAGCCTGGTTTCGCGCTGCGCCGGATCGCTCTCGTACGCGCCCAGCCCGCTGCCACCAGCACCACCACCGGCGCCCACGGCAGCAGCGCGATCGTCCAGCTCACCCCGAGCGGCGGGCCCGGCTGGGCGATCGCCTGGACCGGCAGGACTCCCGTCGAGGTCGCGCCCGCTCTCTCCACGGCGAACTCGAACCGCCATGTGCCCTCCTCAGGCAGTGAGACGACGTCCAGCCCCCAGACCTGCTCCGCGCGGGGATGCCGCGGCAGCACGATGGCATCGCCGCGGCGCTGCAGGACGATGCCCTTCAGCCCTCTGCGGTCGCCGCTGGGCGACACGGTCGTGACCAGGCCTGTGCGCCCGTCGATGCCGCCCGCCGGTTCGAAGGTGAAGTCGAGGGACTGCAGGGCGCGGACCGGCCACTCCGTGAACCCTACGGTGATCGGGGTCCCGTCGCTCATGGAGACGGTCTCGGTGTGCACGATCTCCCCTGGGAGCGGGGCGGCGGCGGCCGGTCCCGCGGCGGTCATCACAGCCAGGGCCGCCGCCAGAGCCACCAGGACGCGCCTCATGCCGTCACCGCCTGCGGGACGGAGAAACCGCGCTCGTTGAAACGGCGCAGCAGGACGGCGCACTGCCAGCCCAGCCATCCCGTCCCCGCGCCCAGGGCGGTCGCCGCGGCCAGTGTGATCGGCAGGTTCATCTCCAGAATGCCGAGCACGCCGTAGAAGAGCGCGGTGTTGGTTCCGGCCAGCGCGCCGGCCGCCATCGCGATCCGCACCGGTCGCACCGCGCGCCGGACCGCCCAAGCCGTCATGGCGCCGGCCAGCAGCGCGACGAGCGGATAGGTGACCGGGAACCCGATCAGCGCCTGTGGCATGTTCGCGGCGTAGTCGCGCATCGGCTGGCCGATCGCCTCGGCGTACCACCGGGTGGCGGCCGGGGCGAACAGTGAGAGCCCGCCCTGGACGAGCACGAACGTCAGCCCTGTCGCGGCGGGCCAGTGCCAGGAACGGGTGAGGCCGATGACCAGGCTCAGGATGAGCGCCGCCGCCGCGCTCAGGCCCAGTACGCGGGGCGCCACGCCGGGCAGCCATTCGAAGATGATCTCCGACACCATGCCGAAGGCCGACGTCGAGCCGAGGGTGGCCAGGCCGACGGCCAATGCCAGGCCCCATCGCTCGGCCCGGGTACGCCGCAGCACGGCGAACGCCATGATCATGGCGAAGATCTCGACCTGGATGGACAGCCCGAGCCCGAAATGCGACGGGGTGGTCCCGGCGGCGATGTCGAAGCCGTAAACCTCGTGCCACCACAGGTCGGAGCCCGCGTACAGGAGGTTGCCCGAAGCGCCCAGCCCGCCCACCAGGAACGGCCACGGCGCCCGGAACGTGCGCAACACCGTCACGGAGGGCGTGCTGGTGGGCGCGCCACGTGCCCAGGTGGACTGCAGCACCACGATCAGGCAGGTGAGCCCGATGATGCCGGTGCCGGCGTAGAGGAGCAGGTGTGGGGCGGTCCAGAAGTCGTCGGGCCCGACGTCGCCGTGCCACTGCCCGTCCCAGACCATGCCGGTCAGTAACGTGGCGTAGCCGAGGAGCAGGGACCAGGCGCCGGTGACCTCCCGGCGGGGAATGTGCGGACGTTCGGATGACATGGGGAGTCACTCCTAAGCTGCGACCAATGTGTTGACTTTGATGACCTCGGTGCCCGAGGCGCCGTGCACGCGGATGCCGATCTCCCATGGGCCCGTCATGGTGAACAGTTCGCCGCGGGCCACATAGCGGCCCGGACCGTCGGACCGGGCCTGGAGCTCCGGTGTGGTGTGCCCCATGTGCGGCATCACCGCGAAGATCGAGACTTCCGCCGGGGACGCCGGGTGGAGCTCGACGCGCACGTCGAGGGGGCCAGGACGGGGTTCCAGGCGCACCACGACGGCGTGGTGGCTGCCCCGGCCGCGCAACTCGGCCGGTCCGGGAGCGGGACTCCCGTGGAGGATCCAGGCGATCCCTGCCGCGATCAGCAGCACGGGCAGGACGATGTACAGGCGGCGCCTCATCGGCCGCTCCCTTCCTCGGCGACCTCGATGACGTGGGGCACGGTGACGATCCGGTAGTCCTGGGCGTACTGGATCCAGACCAGGTAGCGGCCCGGCCGGGGAAAGCTGAAGACGAACTCGAGCCGTGGCCCGTAGCGGGCGACCGACTCGTCCGGCACCCGGGCGGCGGTGGCGTCGGCCATGGAGCGGGCCTCATGGACGTGGCCGAGGTAGCCGCCGTCATGGCTGCGCAGGATCAGATGGCCGGCCATGCCGAGCCATGGCCGCAGTGCGGGGGCGCCGGTGTCAAGCGTGAGGCGGAGTGGCCGTCCGGCTACGGGACGCGCGGGCTCGGTCACCGGCTGCGCACCGGTGGAAGCGGTCACCGGCCTCTCTCCCCGATCGCGGTGATCCGGGCCGGGTACGGTGAACGCGCCCGAAACGAGCTGGCCGCCCGCACCGGCCCGTTCGAACTCGACGTACACGAGGTGCCGCCCCGGCTGCTCCGCGCGCAGCCGCACCTCATATACGCCCGGCGCGGTCCTGATCGGGTGCACGTGCCGGAAGAAGCGGCCGTCGTCGCTGGTCACAACGAGGTGTGTCAGGGCGGCGTGGTGCTCGGCCAGGTCGTCCGCCGGGGCCCCGGTGGAGCCGTCGAACAACGTCACCCGCAGCCGGTAGGCCGACCGGAGGGCGGGTCGCTCTGGCGCCACCTCCACCAGCGGCTGCGCGTTCGGCCGGGTGAGCGTCTCTGGTGAGGGGGGCCCCTCCGGCGCGAACCAGGGGGAGATCGCTCCGGTGGTGAACGCCACGACGATCGCCACCGCGAACGTCCCCGCGAACGCCACCGCCGCGCCCCTGCGCCGAAGCGCGGCACTCGCCAGCGCGCCGAGCAGCGCCACCGCTCCGCACGCGAAGGCCGCGTACACGACGACCTCCCACCGAGGCGTGCTCGGCACCAGGAGGTCGAACGGCAGCACCGACCGCTCCCCGCCCGCCCGCACCTCCAACTCGTGTGGTCCCACATCCCCGGCGCGCAGGATGGCCGGGTACATACCGGGCCGCCCGCCCTCGACCCGCACGGAGGCCGTGGACGACCCGCCGTCCTCGACGGACCGGACGGCCAGCTCGACCCGCCCGCCCTTCCCGGGGTCGTGCGCGACCACGTCCACCTGCAGCGGAGCCGGTACCCGTATGCTCGCCCGCACCACGACGGTGAGCTCCATGCCGCCGATCGTCTGGGCGAACCGCGCATCGGCCTCGGCGTCCCGGCCGTGCGCGGCCGCGGGGGACGCCCAGGCGAGCAGGGCCACAAGGGCGAGCAAGAGCGGGGTCAGACGGTTGATCACGGCCTCGAGCGTAGGAGCCGGCCCGCATCCGCCACATCGCCCGACGGCACTGACATGCCTAGTTCCACGGAACTACCGACGGCGCCGGATCGATCGTGCTCGAAGACCTCGCTCAGGTGTCGCCGCAGGCCGTTGTGAGTGGCCCCGCAGTTGACAGGCCGTCATTGGCGCAGCTCGACCGCCGGGCATCGCACGCCCGGAGGCGGGGACGCGGTGGGCGTCCCCGCCTGGTCGGTTGGGGGCGGCTACCGCTGGGCGGAGCGTTCGGCCTCGCGCTTGACCTTCTGGATCTGCTCGTCCGTGACGACCAGGTTGCCGAATTCCTTGACCGCCTGGTAGTAGGTCCAGGCGAGCCCGTCACAGGTGGACTTCGACACTCCCGAATAACCGGCGCACACCCGGCGCATGTCGAAGTAGAAGGCGTCGTCTATGCGCGGCTTGTTGGCCGGGAACTGGTTGACGTCCTTGTAATTGCGGTAACCGAAGTCGTGCCGCCTGCACGACATGCGGAAATCGAAGCCGAGCGGCTGGTCGGGGCTGCTCGAGCAGAGGTCGGTGGACCAGTCGAAGGCGTAGTCGGCCCAGGCCGACTGGTTCTCCCACGCGTTGCGCCAGGCGTTGGCGCTCGTGGTGGTGGGCTGGCTGAACGAGGAGAGAGCGGCGAGTTTCTGCTCCAGCGTCACCGCGTGGGCCGGCAGCGCGAATCCGAATAAGGTGAACAGAAGGACGACGGCGGGAGTGACGAGGGCGATTGATCGTCTGACCATGAAAACCTGCTCCAGATGCCCGGGGAGATGGCGAGGTGCGCCTGATGTCCTTACGATGACGCGCGGTTCCGGGAAAATCCGAAGCAGATCTTGCCCAAACTTCCGGGCAGGCTTCGCGCAGCATTGATCTTTACAACGCGGCGCGGTTCTGTCAGCTGTGGAGTCAGCGGGTGACGCGGCGGGACAGCAGCAGCCGCGCCGACCAGCCGGCGGCCCACAGCAGGAGCAGCGCGACGAGCGCGCCGCCCAGCATGATGGTCAGCCCGGCGCCGATGTTGGCCCCGACCGTGCCCGCCGTCACGACCCGCCAGCCGGCTCCCGCGACGGCGCCCGCGACCAGCACCGGAATCAGCGCCGCCCACCACCGGCGGTCGAACCGGCGCCGCCGCGACGCCCGCACCAGCAGCGCCGCCGTCACGCCCGCCACCACCAGCGCCCCCAGGCCGACGGCGCGCTCGGCCCACGGGCCCAGGCCGGGCGGGCTGATCAGGTGGTCGAGGGCCGTGCCGGGCGGTACGTCCGCGCTGAGGTCGCCCACCAGCCACCAGACGGCCACCGGTACGGCCAGCGCGCAGCCCGCGGCTGCCGCGAGAAGGCCCCGTCCTGAGGGCGATGCCGTGTCTCCCATGCGGTAAGTCTTACCGCCATGAGGGCCGGCATACGCCCGGCCTTCAGCGTTCGCTCCCCAGCCGCTGCACCGAGCACCTGACCACGATGTGGGTGCCGAGCGTGATCGGCGGTTCGGCCAGCGGATCCCTGCCCGACAACGCCAGGCGCACGGCGGCCCGGCCCAGCTCGGTGTGCGGCAGATGAACGGTGGTCAGCCCGATGTCCTCGGCGGGCGGCACATCGTCGTAGCCGACGATCGACACGTCCTCGGGGACGCGCAACCCGTGCTCGCGCAGTGCCTTGACGGCGCCGGCGGCGATGAGGTCGGTGGCGGCGAAGACCGCGGTGAAGTCGCGCGGCCCCTCGGCCAGCCGTCGCTTCATCGTCACGTAGCCGCTGCGCCGGTCGAAGTCGCCGCACATCTCCAGCGCGGGGTCGGCCGTGACCCCGTGATCGGCGAGGGCCGCGCGATAGCCCGCGACCCGGGTGTCCGACGTGGTGTTGCCGGGGCGGATCCCCAGGTAGAGGATGCGGCGGTGCCCGGCGGACAGCAGGTGCGCGGTGATCGCGTGGGCCCCGCCGGTGTTGTCGAAGTCGACCGTGAAGGCCGGCACCCCGTCACCGAGCGGGGGCCGGCCGCACAACACCAGGCGGGAGCCGGAGGCCGCCAGCCCGTGCGCGTAGCGCGTCATGCGTTCGCGGTAGTCGTCGTCGAGCACCACGCCGCCCACCAGGATCACCGCCTCGGCCCGCTGCTCGCGCATGGTCTGGACGAAGGCCGGCTCGCGTTCGGGATCGCTGCCCGTGGTGCAGATGAGTGACAGGCGGCCCTCGGCGGCGGCCTGCTCCTCCACCCCCTGGGCGATGTAGGCGTAGTAGGGCGAGTCGACCGAGTGGATGACGATGGCCACCGCGCCGGGCGAGGCCACGGACAGCGCTCTGGCCTGGGCGTTGGGCACGTAGTCGAGCTCGCGCACCGCGCGCAGCACCTTGCGCCTGGTGCTCGGGTGCACCGGATAGTCACCGGCCAGCGCGCGCGAGACGGTCGCCACCGAGACCCCCGCGTGCGCGGCGACGTCGCGGATGGTGACGCGTCTAGCCGGTCCAGACAACGCGTGCTCCCACGGATCCATGCCGGCGGTAGGCGGGCTCGCGTCCGAGCCGGACTTCGACCCGCGAGCCGGCGGCGTCATTCCACGAGACCTGCTCGCCGTGCACCGCGATTTCCGGGCTCTCGGTGGAGGGGGCCCGCCCCAGCCGCACCGCCGAGACGAAGATCGCCGTGCGACCGCCCGGGTGGGCGCCGACGAGGTAGGGGGTCGCGGAGTGGGCGCCGAACGCGTTCTCGTCGTGGCGGAGGGCGGCGGCGGCCGTATCCCAGCCGTGCAGCCCGGCGATCTCGCTGACCAGTTCCTTTCCCGAGGTGGTGGTCACCGAAGCGGTGAGCCCGCCCGGCATGACCGTGCACGGTTCGTCGGCGGCGACGGCGTGCCCGCCGTCGCGGACCACGCTGCCCGCGGGGGCGCTCACCCGGTGCACGCGTACTTCCCAGGGCCCGTCGAGCACGGACGCGGTCTCCACGACCACCTCCCCGTCGGCGTAGCGGGACGCGGCGAAGCCGTCGGCGACGCCGATGCGCTCGATCCGGCGGCGGCGGGTGGCCCGCCCGTCGGGCAGCAGCACGGTGAGGTGGTTGTCGATGTTCTCGGCCCGGCCGCCGGGGCCGGTCTCGGGCGCGGCGTGGGTGGAGTAGCCGAGCTTGGCGTAGTGGGGGTCGTCCCTGGCGGTGTCGGGGTCGTTGCCGTCGCTGCCGTGGTTGACCAGGCGGGTGATCCCGTCGCTGCGGTGCAGCAGCCAGCCGGGCGCGGGCAGGGCCAGGCTGAGCTCGCCCGCGTCGGGGTCGACGGCCGGTGCGGTCCACACCGGGTGGTCGGGGCCGAGCAGCAACCCCAGGAAACCCTTGCTCGCCCAGTAGGGGGAGGCGGGCCCCGAGTAGCCCTGGGTCACGGGCAGGAAGGGGCGGTGCCAGCCCAGGCTGAGCACGCCGCGTTCGTCGGGAACGCCGTGGGCGGCGAAGTGGTCGAGTGTGCGGCCCGCCATCAGGCGGGTGGCGCCCGCCTCGATCGGGGAGGCGTCGAAGAGCGCGCCGAGCCAGAGCGGGGCCAGGCTCGCCATCCGGTAGGTGAGCGAACGCCCCTGGTGCATGGGAGCGCCGTCGGGGGCGAACAGGTGCCGGTAGCCGTCGAGGAACGTGCGGAGCCGGTCGCGGTGGACCGTCGCGTCGGCGCCCGACATCCTGGTCCACAACAGCGTGTAGAGGTGAATCGCCCAGCCGCAGTAGTAGTCGTAGTTCTGGCCGGCGCCGTCGGTGTACCAGCCGTCGCCGACGTACCAGCGCTCCACGTCCGCGAGGTGCCGGTCGATCTCGTCCTGGTCGTACGGACCGCCGACCCCGGCGAGGAACTGCTCGACGATCACCTTGAACAGCACCCAGTTGCACGGCCAGGCGTGCTTGCCGACGATCCCGCCCAGCCAGGCGACCACCCGCTCCTGGACCCCGGGGTCGAGCCGGTCGAAGAGCATCGGCCGGGTCTCGTGCAGTGCGATCGCGATCGAGGCGGCCTCGACGATGGTCTGGTGGCCGTCGGCGATGGGCAGCCAGGCGAATTCGTGGCCGGGGTCGGTGCCGCCTGCCAGCCCTTCGGCGTAGCGCTCCAGCAGGGCCGCTGGAGCGGCGGCCGGGTCGCCGGCGAGGCGGAACGCGGCGAGCAGGAAGGTGCGCGCGAACCCTTCGAGCCCGTCGGACTCGGGCCCTGACCTGCTGGTGCGGCCGGGCAGGCGGTACTGCGCGAAACCCGGAGTGGCGTACGGCGTCACCGCGTCCAGCAGCCCGTCCGCGACGTTGACCCAGTGCTCGCGAGGATGGTCAGCGCGCATGACGACTCCCTGGTAACGGGTTACTGTAAATGTCGCGCCGAAGATACGTACCCACCGCGATGACCGTCAAGACTCGGTGTGTAACCGGTTACTACGGTCCGTCCGCGTGGGCGCGGGCGCGCCACAGGAGATAGACGAAGTACGGCGTGCCGATCAGCGCCGTGACGAGCCCCGCCGGCACCTGCGCGGGGGCGATGACCGTACGCCCCAGCGTGTCGGCGAGACTCACCAGCAGCGCGCCGAGCAGCGCCGCCACCGGCAGGACCCTGGTGTGGCGGGCGCCCACCATGGCCCGGGCGGCGTGCGGGGCCACCAGGCCGACGAAGGCGACCACGCCGACCGCCGACACCGCCGTGGCGGTGAGCAGCACGGCGCCCGCCAGCGCGGCCAGCCGTACGGGCTCCAGGGGGACGCCCAGGATGCGCGGGCTGTCCTCGTCCAAAGAGAGCAGGTCGAGGTCCCGGCGTAGCCAGGCCAGCAGCGGCACGGCCAGCAGCAGCGCCAGCGCGACGGGGATCAACTGCGTCGGCACGCGGCCGTACGTGGAGCCGGACAGCCAGGTCAGGGCCAGGGCGGTGTTCCACGGGTCGGCCTTGACGATGATCAGCACGGTGAGGCTCGTACCGGCGTACTGCACGGCGATCCCGATGAGGACGAGCCGGTCGGAGCTCAGGCCGCCACGCCACGCCAGCCCGTAGACCAGGCCGAAGGCGATCAGCGCGCCCAGGCCCGCCGCGCCGGTCATGGCCCAGATCCCGGCCACCGGAGCCATGGTCAGCAGCGAGATCGCGCCGACGCCCGCCCCGGCCGTGACACCCAGCACGCCCGGCTCGGCGAGCGGGTTGCGGCACACCGCCTGCACGGCGGTGCCCGCCACGGCCAGCGCCGCCCCCGCCAGCACGGCGGCCAGGACTCGCGGGTAACGCTGGTCGAGCACGAACGTCAGGGCCCGGCCCGTACGGCCCTGCAGCCAGTTGAGCACGTCACCGGTCAGCAGCCACCGGTCACCGGCCAGCAGGCCCAGGACCAGCGCCCCGGCCAGCAACGCGGCGAACGTGCCGGCCACGGCCAGGAAGGCCGCGCGCGACCGGGTGGCGCCGATGCCCGGGGCCGGAGGGCGGCGGGTCGGTCCCGCGTCCCGGTAGCGGCGCGCCAGCCACACCATCGCGCCCGCGCCGAGCAGCGTGGTCACGACGCCGGGCGGCACCTCCACCCCGGCCTGCGCGCCCAGCACGGCACGGAGCGCGATGTCGGAGCCGAGCACGATGAGCACGCCGGCCAGCCCCGACAGGGGGAGCATCGACCTGTTCCTGTGCAGCCCGGGGATCGACCGGGGCAGCAGCCGGACGATCACCGGGGCGCAGAGGCCCACGAATCCGATGGGCCCCGCCACGGTCACGGCGGCGGCCGCCAGCACGATGGCCAGCAGCGTGAGCCACAACCGCAGGCGCCGCACGTTCACGCCGAGCACCGAGGCGGTGTCGTCGCCGAGGCCGAGGACGTCCAGCCGCGGCCCGGCCAGCATCGCCGCCACCATCGCCACCGCGATCACGGGGCCGAGCTGGGTGACGGCGCGCAGGTCGCTCTGCACGAGAGAGCCGCTGCCCCAGGCGTACAACCCGGTGGTCTCCTCCTCGAAGAGGATCATCACGAGGTTGGTGAGCGAGCTCAACGCCAGCGCCGTGGCGGTGCCGGCCAGGATCAGCCGGGTCGTGCCGCTGCGCCCGCCCGCCGACATGGCCATCACCAGGGCGGCCGCGGCCAGGCCGCCGAACAGGGCGAGCCCGCCGGACACCGGCAGCGGCAGCGTCAGGCCGAACGCGGCGGCCGTGGCGATGGCGAGGTGGGCGCCGGAGCTGACGGCCAGCGTGTCCGGGGAGGCCATCGGGTTGCGGGCGACCGACTGCAGCAGCGAGCCGGCCACGCCCAGCGCGCAGCCGACGGTGACGCCGGCCAGCAGCCGGGGCAGCCGCGAGGCCAGCAGGACGCGGGCGGCCTCCTCGCTGCCGCCGAAGGGCCCGTTGAAGAGCAGGGCCAGGAGATCGAGCGCGCCCACCGACGAGGTGCCCTGCGTCACGTGCACGGCGGCCACCAGGACGGTGGCGGCCACGGCGAGCAGGAAGACCCCGGCGGTCCCCAGCCGCCGCAGGGGCGTGGCGGGAGGCGCCGGGGCCAGGACGGGGACGCTCAACCCGCGTACGCCTTCACCAGTGCCTCGGCGTACTGTCGGCACGACAGCGGCCCGCCGAAGGTCCAGATGCCGTCGGGCAGCTTGGTGACCTGCCCCTTGGCCACGAACGGCAGCGACTTCCAGATGGCGTTGCCCTCCAGGCCGTCGGTGAACACGTCCACGCCGTCGGAGGCGTTGTAGAAGAAGCGGATGTCCGGGTCCTTGAGCGAGGACAGGCCCTCGACGTCGGTGGCGCCGAGCCCCCACACCTCGTCGACCTTGCCGGTCCAGGCGTTCTTCAGCCCGAGGCGGATGGCGACCTGGGAGACGAGCGAGCCCTCGCCGAACGGGCGGATCGAGATCGTGCTGCCCTGCTTCCACCCGTCGGCCATGACGAACGGCTTGCCAGCGGCGCCGGCGGCGGCGATCTTCTCCTTGGCGGCGGTCATCGCGGCGTCGAAGTCGGCCATGAGCTTGCCGGCCTCGTCCGTCCTGCCGACCGCGGTCGCGATCCTGTCGAGGTCGTCGCGCATGCGCTTGAGGTTGTCCTTGGCGTCGCTGCCCTCGAACGCCAGCACCGGCACGAACTTCTCCAGTTGGCTCACCAGCGCCGAGTCGCGTGCGATCTCCATGACGACCAGGTCGGGCTGGAGCGCGCTGATGGAGTCGACGCTGGGCTCCTGCCGGCTGCCGACGTCCTTGACCGAGGCGTCGAGCTTGATCGAGGTGTTCCAGGTGGCGTAGCCCTTCACGTCGGCCACCCCCACGGGCATGACGCCGAGGGAGGCCAGCATCTCGGTCTCGCCCCATTCCAGGCTGACCACCCTGGTTGCCGGGCGGTCGAGGGTGACCTGCCTGCCGCGGTCGTCGGTGACGGTCACGGCGGCGGCGGTCGAGCCGCCGGGAGAGGGGGCCTGCTCGGTGACGGGCGCCTCGGTGGTGCCGCAGGCGCCGAGGGTCACGATCGCGGCGAGCGCCGTCAACGCGCTGCGCAGTGAGGTCATGGTCGTTCCTGTCATGTCGTGGCGGGGACGTTCCTGGTGTGCCGGCCGATCGGCCGGGCGCTCACCGTCCCCGTCCTGGGGTTGTGGCTGACCTCGATGCGGATGCCGTACGTGTCGCTGAGCAGGTCCTCGGTGAGGACCTGCGCGGGCGGGCCGTCGGCGAGGACCCGGCCCTCCCGCAGGAGCACGAGGTGGTCGGCGATCTCTGCGGCCTGGTTGAGGTCGTGCAGCACGACGCCGATCGCCACGCCGTGCTCGTCGGCCAGGTCGCGGACGAGCTCCAGCAGCTCCACCTGGTAGCGCAGGTCGAGGAACGTGGTGGGCTCGTCGAGCAGCAGCACGCCGGTGTCCTGCGCCAGGCAGGTGGCCAGCCATACGCGCTGCAGCTCGCCGCCGGACAGCTCGTCGACGGGGCGCTCGGCCATCGCCGTCACCCCTGTCAGCTCCATGGCCCGGCGGACGGCCTCGGAGCCGCCGGGGTCGCCGGCCCTCCACCGCCCCCTGTACGGGTGGCGGCCGTACCCGACGACGTCGCGGACCTGCACGCCGCCAGGGGTGGGGCGGCTCTGCGCCAGGAGCGTCACCCGCCGCGCGAAGTCGCGGGCCGACAGGGCGAGCGCGGAGGCGCCGTCGCCCAGTGTCACGGTGCCGCGGTCGGGACGGTGCAGCCGGGCCAGGGCGCGCAGCAGCGTGGACTTGCCGCTGCCGTTCGGCCCCACCAGCGCGGTGACGTGGCCGGGCCGCAGCACGATGCGGCCGTCCTCGACCACGGTGGTTCCGTGGTAGCTGAGGCACAGCTCCGCCCCGCGCAGAGAGATCTCCTCGGTCATGAGGATAAGGTTAGGCTAACCTTGCCAAATAATCACCATGTCGCACGTGTGGATTCATGGGCTGTTCGGCGAACGCCGGGCGGGCCTGCGCAACCACAGGCCGCCCGTGGCGGCGAGGACGACCAGCAACCCCGTGGCCACCAGCACCCGCCCGTCCGGCCCCGCCACGCCGCCGCCCCCGGTCGCCACGCCACCCGTCGGGAGCTCGGTCACCGTCTCGGTCGTGGTGGAGGCCGGGCTGGTGGTCGTGTCCTCAGGGGTTGAGGCGCCGGGGTCGGGCGTCTCCGAGCCGGTGGTCTCGTCAGGGCCGGGACTGGTGGACTCTCCGGTGACGGTGAGCGGATATTCCCGCAGTGACTCCTCGTCGTTGACCTCGCACTCGATCACGCGCTCCTGCGGAGTGGGGCCGAAGTTGACGGCGGCGGCGTGCACCGTGCCCGTGCCCGGGAAATTCGCGGTGGTCTTCATCTCGACGGCCGTCGCGGGCAGTGTGATCGGCTGCCCCGGAGTGACCGTGCCGAGCTGGCCGACTCCCGTGGCGGAGGTCAGCCTGTCGATCCCGTCGATGCCGGCGTAGGCGTACATCTTGAGCTGGCCGGCCGTGGCCGTCGTGGGGGCGAGCAGTCTCGCGGAGCCGACGTAGGAGCCGCGCCAGCCGATCGTCATCTGCGTGCCCACCGTGGCGTCCGTGGGCACCGTCAGCTCGATGTCGAGGCTGATCTGCTGTCGCATGCCCGTCGCGACGGTTTCGCACGTGTACGCCACCGTGTCGGCGTGCGCCGCCGAGGGCAGGGCGGTGTACGCGAGGGCCAGGGCCATGGCCGGGACGGCCAGTCGAACGCGCAAGGCGGCTCCTTGAGGCAGATGGTGCGCAAGCGGAGACGGGGCGCGACGGCATTTGGTTGACAGATGTGTCCGCATCGGGACAACGCGAGCGCTTCTTGGCCTGGCTGCTCCATGGCTGATTCATGACATGTCCGAACTTCGCCATGCCGAAAAGTCCGATGACCAGCACACTTGTGTCACATTAGACCAGTTGAAATGACACACATGTGGAGGAAAGCGATGTGGCCTGGTCGATGGGCCCCAGTTCGGCGATGGGCCGCGGTGGCGGCCGCTCTGGCGGTGAGCATGACACCGGTGCCGGGAGCGCGGGCAGACTCCGTACCGGAGCTCTTACCGGCCGCCGACCCGCGAAGTTACGACGTCACGCTGATCACCGGTGACAAGGTGCACGTCACCGTCGGCGAGGACGGCCGGCAGCGGGCGAGCGTGACCCCGCGGGACCCGGCGCGCACCGGCTTCCGCATGGTGGACCACGGCGGCGAGTTGTCCGTGCTGCCCACCGACGTGGCGGCCCTCGTGCCGGAGAAGCTCGATCCCGCGCTGTTCAACGTGACCTCGCTGGCCGCCCAGGGCTACACCGACCAGCAGACCGACTCCATCCCGCTGATCGTGCGGCAGGGCGCGGGTGCCGCGCCCTTGGCCGGGCTGACGGCCGTCACCCGGCTGGAGAGCATCGGCGCGACAGGGGTCAAGCTCGCCAAGAAGGACGCCGCCACATTCTCGACCGGCCTGGTCACCGGCGCCGGTCTGGCCGGTGGCGTGGACAAGATCTGGCTGGACCGCAAGATCACCGCACGGCCGGTCACCAGCGCGTCCACCGCCGGGGCGGCGGCGAAGGCAGCGGGCGACGGCGATGGCGCCGGCACCACCGTCGCCGTCCTCGACAGCGGAATCGACGCCGGCCACCCCGACCTGGCGGGCAAGGTCGCGGGCGCGCGCGACTTCACCTACGACGGCGACGGGGCCGACCGGTACGGCAGCGGCACGGCCATGGCGGGCGTCATCGCGGGCAGCGGCGCGTCGTCCGGAGGCGCGTACACGGGCGTCGCTCCCGGCGCGCGGCTGCTCAACGGCAAGATCATCGATGGCTACGGCAGCGGGCTGGCCTCCTGGGCCATCGAGGGCATGGAGTGGGCGTCGGGGGAGGCGGGCGCCGAGGTCGTGACGATGGCGGTGAGCGTCCCCGGCAAGGGCGGCCCGCTCACCGACGCCGTCAACGAGCTGACCGACAGGAACGGCACACTCTTCGTCATGAGCACGGGCGACCGGGGCTGCGAGACCTGCGTCGACAGTCCCGCGGACGCCCCGGCCGCGCTCACGATCGGCGCCGTGGACGACAAGGGCGAGCTCGCGGACTTCTCCGGCTACGGGCCGGTGGGCCTGCACCGCGCGGTCAAGCCCGAGCTGAGCGCGCCCGGGGTCGGCGTGGTCTCGACCCGCGCGGCGAACCTTCAGCCCACCGAGCCCGTCGGCGACCACTATGCGCGCTTCTCCGGCACCGCCTTCTCCGCGTCGTACGCCGCGGGCGCCGCCGCGCTGCTGCGCCAGGCCAGGCAGGGCATCACCGCTCCCGAGGTCAGGTCCGCGCTCGTGGGCGGCTCGCAAGCGCTGCCCGGGGTGCCCGTGGACAAGGGCGGAGCGGGCCGGCTCGACGTGGCCGGGGCGCTCGCGCGCACGGTGCTGGCCGGCGACGCGGTGCTCGACTTCGGGCTCACGACGGCCGGTGCCGGCGACCCGGTGACGCGTACGGTCTCCTACCGCAACTTCGGCGCGGAACCCGTCACGGTCGCCCTCGACGCCGGCGCCCCGTTCACGCTCTCCGCGAAGGAGCTCACCCTGCCCGCAGGCGGCAAGGGCCAGGTGGACGTCACGCTCGACCCCGCCAAGACACCGGCGGGCTGGGCCCGCGCGGAGCTCGTCGCGACGCCCGCCGGCGGCGCCGCACTGCGGACGCTGCTGACCGGCAACGTCGAGGTCAAGCGGGTCGAGCTCCGGGTGTCCGCCGTCGCGCGGGACGGCCGTCCTGGCAGGATGCTGCCCAGCGTGGTCGACCTGGGCAGCGGCGACCTCTACGGCCGCGAGCTGCCGAGCGACTCCGACAGGCGGTGCGAGACGGACGCCGGGTACTGCTGGCTCGTCCCGCCGGGCACGTACTCGATCGCCGGCATCGTCAGCACCCTGCGTCCGGGAGCCACCAGCGAAGGCCGCGGAGACGTCGTCAACCAGAGCTTCGCCGGCTATCCGGAGATGGAGGTCACTCGCGACACCGACGTCGTGCTCGACGCGCGCAAGGCGGTCGCGGTGAAGATCGACACGCCCGACCACCGCACCGCGCGGAACCGCGGCGCGGCCACCAAGCTCGTCTACACCAGGCAGCCGGTGAAGGGGCCCAGGTACACCGAGAGCGTCCTCGTGGACGGCCGCCTTGAGGAGAGCTACTACCTGCAGCCCACCGAAAAGGTGACCAAGGGCGAGTTCGCCGTGGCCACGCGGTGGCGGCTGGAGGAGCCCGTGCTCACCATGCGGACGCCCGGCATCGACCTCCACCCCGTATACGTCGACCCGGTCCACTTCAGCAACCGGTCCACGCAGTACCCGCGGCTCGACGGGACCGCGGTGCTGGCGGTCGCCGACGCCGGCGACGGCAGCGCGACGGCGCTCAAGGGCCGCGACCTGCGCGGCAGGCTGGCGCTCATCCGCCGCACGCCCGGCACCCCCGTCTCGGCCCTCGCCAACGCCGCGGGGGCGGCCGGCGCCCGCATGGTGGCGATCTACGGTGACACGCACCTGAACTGGGACGAGAGCCCGCTCACCGTCCCGACGGTGACGCTCGCGGAGGCGGAGGGCACACGGCTGGCCGAGCAGGCGAGCCGCCGGCCGGTCCACATCGTCGCGAAGGGCGTCGTGGCCAGCCCCTACGTCTACGAGCTGTACCTGAGCGAGCAGGGCCAGGTCAGGAAGCGGCCGTCGTACGTGGCCAGGAAACGCTCGCTGGCCCGCGTGGACACGGCCTTCCACAGCCAGCTGACCGACGACGTCGCCCTCTCGGAGGTCAAGTACGGCTGGATGCCGTGGGAGACGTTCACGTGGGACTTGGTCAGGACGGTGGCCAAGGCGCCGCGCGTCCGGATCGACTACCTGAGCCCCGCCCCCGGCGTGAAGTGGCACATCGGAACCGACATGCCGGAACGGTCGTACAACTCGATCTTTCCCGAGGAGCAGCAGGGCGTGATGACCGTCAGGGACACCGTGCGCGGCTACCAGGCGGGCAAGCGGATCGAGCGCGCGTGGCTGAAGCAGCCGGTGGCGCCCGGGTTCCCGGCGGACTCGCCCACGCAGCGGCAGGGCGACACGCTCACCGTCGACATGCACGCCTTCGTCGACGCCGAGGGGAACACCGGGGCCCAGCAGACCGACCCGTTCCCGCACGGCTACCTGTCGGACTGGCGCATCTACAAGGGCGACGAGCTGCTCGGCAGGACGGCGACCGGCGGCTCCGGCCGGATCCTGCTGCCGCCGGAGCGGGCCGGCTACCGCGTGGAGTACACCGTGGAGAACCGCTCGACCTGGGCGCGCCTGTCCACCAGGACGAGGACGGTGTGGACGTTCGACTCGGAGCACGCCGAGGGCGATCCCGTCGTGCTGCCGCTGCTGGCCGTCGCGTACGACGTGCCCGTTGACCTGCGCAACAGCACCGCCTCCGCCAGGCTCGGTCTGACCGTCTCCCACCAGGAGGGCGCGCAGGGCAGCGCCATCGAGAAGGTGACCCTCGAGACGTCGTCCGACGATGGCAGGACCTGGCGCCCCGCCCGCCGGCTGCGCGACAAGGGCGACGGCACGTACGAGGCCACCATCGAACGGCCCCGGCCGGGTGCGGTGTCATTGCGCGTCACGGCCTCCGACGCCGCCGGCTCCACGGTGACGCAGGAGGTGATCCGGGCGTACGGAACCCGCTGACCCGAAAAACATCGTCTCTGGCGTTGACGACGATTCCTGCTCCAGGGTACCGTCTGTCTCTGTCAGAGACGATGTTCTGCCCGCCCGGGTGCCACTTCCCGGCGTGGTAGTAATGAGATCCGCGCAGGAGGCAGGAAAGACAGAGTTGGCACCATGACCGAGCACTACCTGGGCGTTCTCGGCATCGCCGAGGCGCTGGGAGTGACCCGGCACGCGGTGCACAAATGGCGCTCCCGCCATCCGGCCGGCTCCGATCACCCGTTCCCCGAGCCCGACGTCGAGATCGACGGGGCTCCCGGCTGGCGTCCCGACCGGGTGGGGGCGATCGTCCGATGGCGCGAGGGCCTGCCCGGCCGGGGCGCGGGCGGCGGCCGTCCGTCCGCGGCTCGCCAGGACTACCTCAATGCCGCCCTGGCGCAGGGCCTCGACCGCGACGAGGCCCTGCGCGCGCTCGCCGCATTCGTCGCGGAGTTCCCCGAGATGACCGAGCCGGAGGTCTGCGCCTGGCTCATGGAGAAGTGGCGCCGCTAGCCTGCCGGATCCACCGGCGATCCCAAGGAGATCCTCGACGGCCCACCCGCCGGCGACCGGCACGTGATCCACACCGACGGAAGGCGATGACGCATGCCCGACATCAGCGGGGAGACCGCACCGGGATTCGAAGCAGTACGTACGGCCTTCGCCCGCAACCTGGCCGACCACGAGGAGATCGGCGCCGCGGTCGCCGTCTACCTGCACGGCAGGAAGGTCGTCGACCTGTGGGGCGGCCTGGCCGACCCCGACGAGGGCCGTCGCTGGGAGCGCGACACCCTGCAGGTCGTGTACTCCACCACCAAGGCGATCACCGCCGCCTGCGCGCTCCTGCTGGCGCAGCGGGGCGAGCTGGACCTCGACGCGCCCGTCGCGCGGTACTGGCCGGAGTTCGCGGCGCGGGGCAAGGACCGCGTCCCGGTGCGCTGGCTGCTCACCCACCAGGCCGGCCTGCCCGCCATCGACCAGCCGATCACCCCGGCCGAGGCGATCGCCTGGGAGCCCATGGTGGAGGCGCTGGCCGCCCAGCGGCCCTTCTGGGAGCCGGGCACGGAACACGGCTATCACGGGCTCACGTACGGATGGCTCGTCGGAGAGGTCGTCCGCCGGGTGAGCGGCCGCACCATCGGCGCCTTCCTCGCGGAGGAGATCGCCGGCCCGCTCGGCCTGGACCTGTGGATCGGGCTCCCGGAGAGCGAGCTGCCCCGGGTCAGCCGGATCGTGACGTCCGTGCCCGCCTCAGCGGACCTGGCCGGGGTCGACCTGGACGCCCTGCCCGAACCCGTCCGCGAGATGATGCGGGCCTTCACCGATCCGACGTCGCTGACGATGCGCTCGATGTCCGTGGTCTCGCCCCCGCTCGACCACAACGACCCCCGCGAGCAGCAGGCCGAGATGCCCTCGACCAACGGCATCTGCACGGCCCGCGCGCTGGCCCGCTTCTACGCCGCCCTCATCGGCGAGGTCGACGGCCACCGCATCCTCAGCCCCGCCACCCTGGCCGCGGCGACCGCCGAACAGGTCGCCGGCCTCGACCGCATCCTGCGCATGCCCGTCAGGATAGGCACCGGCTTCGGCCTGCCGACCCCTGACGCGTTCTTCTACACCCCCACGACCTTCGGGTTCCCCGGTCTCGGCGGCTCGCTCGGCTTCGCCGACCCGCGGAGCGGGCTCGCGTTCGGCTACGTGATGAACCATGTCAAGGAGGACGGCGAGAACCGGCGAGCCGCCACCCTGGTGGAGGCGGTCAGGAGCGCGATGACCGCCTAGCGGTGCGCCGCGGCCTGGGAAACGGCTTTGCCGCGGATCTTCGAACGTATGACAATGGCCGCCCGGAGAGCGGCGACCATCGGAGATTCGTTATGTCCTCACAAGAGCGTGACGGTGCCGACGCGGACGCTGCGGAGGAGTCGCCGGCGGCGTTCGGGGCGCTGTTGCGGGGCTGGCGTGAGCGGGCGCTGCTGACCCAGGAAGAGCTGGCCGCACGGGCGGGCCTCAACGCCCGCACCATCCGCCGGCTGGAAGCCGGAGACCTGCGACGGCCACGCGGCACGTCGGTGCGGTTGCTGGCCGAGGCGCTGGGCCTGGACGACGCGGAGCGGGCGACGCTGACGCACGCCGCGAGAGGTGCCGGGGAGAGCGCGGAGCCGGCGACGCTGACGCACGCCGCGAGAAGTGCTCCGGCGAGTCCGGGCCCCGTGCGGGTGCCGCCGCGGCACCTGCCCGCCGACGTGGTGGCGTTCACCGGGCGGGAGCGGGAACTGGCCGCTCTCGACGGCGTCGGCGACCTGGGCACGGCGGGCACGGTGGTGATCACCGCCATCGACGGCATGGCGGGCGTGGGCAAGACGGCGCTGGCCGTACACGCCGCGCACCAGCTCGCCGCCCGGTTCCCCGACGGCGACCTCTTCATCGACCTGCACGGATACACGCACGGCATGGTCCCGGTCGATCCGGCCGAGGCGCTGGCCAGGGTTCTCGCGGTGCTGGGCGTGCCCGGGGAGTCCATTCCCCAGCACGCCGACGACCGGGCGGCCCTGTACCGGAGCGTGCTGGCGGACCGGAAGATGCTGATCGTGCTGGACAACGCCGCCGACGAGGCGCAGGTACGCCCGCTGCTGCCCGGTTCGGGTGGCTGCCTGGTTCTGATCACCAGCCGGCGGCGGCTGATCGGCCTGGACGACGTGCGTACGGTGTCGGTCGACGTGTTGCCGCCGGCCGAGGCGGTCGCGCTGCTGACGCGTACCGCCGGCCACGAGCGAGTCGCGGGCGAGCCGCCGCAGGCGCTGGCGGAGCTGGTCCGGAGGTGCGGGCGGTTGCCCCTGGCGATCCGGCTGGCCGCTGCCCGGCTCAAGGCGCATCCGACGTGGAGCGTGGGGCATCTGCTGGCACGGCTGGAGGAGCATCACCGCCGGCTGAGCGAGCTGCACGCCGGGGAGCGCAGTGTCACCGCGGCGCTCGATCTCTCCTGTCGAGGGCTGGAGATCGCCGAGCGGCGCGCGTACCGGCTGCTGGGGTTGCACGCCGGCACCGACATCGCCCCGGACGCGGCGGCCGCGCTGCTGGCCACCTCAGTCGTGCAGGCGACCGGCCTGCTGGACCGGCTGCTTGAGGGAAACCTGCTGCAGGAGCCGGTGCCCGGCCGGTACCGGTTCCATGACCTCATCCGCGCTCATGCCGCCGCCCTGGCCGGTGAGGAACCGGAGGCAGAGCGGCGTGCCTCGGTCACCCGGCTGCTCGACCACTACAGCCGGGCCGCCACGGCGGCCATGGACCGCCTCTACCCCTACGAGGCCGACATGAGGCCGCGCCTTCCGCCGGGTGACAGCCCTCTGCCCGCGATGGACGACGCAGAAGAATGGCTGGAGGCGGAGCTGCCCAACCTGCTGGCCCTCGCCCAGCACGCGGCCGAACACGGCTACCTGCACCACATCCGGCACCTGTCGGCCACCCTGCACCGGTGCCTGCGCATCCGCGGCCGCAACCCGGAAGCCGAAACCCTCAGCGCACGCGCGCTGGCAGCCGCCCGCGCCGCCGCCGACCACACGGGAGAGATGGAGGCTCTCATCGCGCTCGGCGAGATCCGCCACCGGCAGAGCCGCTACGAAACCGCGATCGAGGACAACGTGCGTGCCCTGGACATCGCCCGCGCCACAGGGCATCGCTCCGGCGAACTGCGGGCACTCAACTCCCTGGGGCTGCTCCGCGCCGTCCACGGCGAGCACAGCAGATCGATCGAGAACTTCGCGCAGGCGCTCGCCATCGCCCGCGCGACCGGCCACCGCAGCGGCCAGCTGGACGCGTTGATCGGCGCCGGCCACATCCACCGGATGGTGGGACAGCACGGCGAAGCAGCCGGCTCCCTCGCCGAGGCCCTGGACATCGCCCGGGAGACCGGCCACCGCACCGGCGAGGTGCGCACGCTGCTCGCGCTCGGTCACCTCCACCTCGGCCGCGGCGAGTACGACGCGGCCACCGACCGCTTCACCCGGGCCCTCGACCTGGCCAACGGCACCGAGCACCGGCTCGGCCAGCTCGACGGCTGGATCTCGCTGGGCGACATGCACCGCATCGGCGGGCGATACGAGCAGGCCCATGCCTGCTACGAGCACGCCCTCGACCTCGCACGCGAGCTCGGCAACCGCAACTGGCAGTTCGAGGCCATCCACGGCACGGGCCGGCTGCGGCACGAGCAGGGCCATCACGACCAGGCGCTCGGCCACCACCAGGAGGCGCTGCGGCTGGCCACGGACCTGGGCCAGCCGGGCGACCAGACCCGCGCCCACGACGGCCTCGCCCACGCCCACGCCGCGCTGCACCAGTACGACGACGCTCGCCACCACTGGACGCAGGCGCTGGCCATCCTGAGCAAGCTCGGCACCGACCACACCGACGAGCCAGGCGTCGACGCCGACAACATCCGCACCCATCTCGCCGCTCTCGGGACGGGCGGTTCCGAGCTCCGTCGCGACCCCTGACGCGGGCGTCCGGCGTTCATCGGCGGCGGGGCGTGTAGGGCGGGAACGCGGTCCTGTCGTCGAGGTCGAGGTCAGTGTCGGGCCAGCGGCGGCGGAGCAGGGCGGCCAACCGGCGGGCCCAGCCGGCCAGGTGGGGCAGGCTGCGGTGCTCGTCGGCGGTACGTGCGGCGGCCTCCAAGGTGGCGACGAGCTGGACGCGGCTCCCGTCGCCCGGCGGGCGCGCCTCGACCCTGGCGAGGCGTTCCAGCCGGAGCAGGACGTACGAGAAGCAGGCGGCGGCCAGGCCGAAGCCGTAGCGCCGGTCGTCCTCCGCCTCGGGCACGCCGGCGGCCAGGGCCCGGCGGTAGCCCTCGGCGAAGGCGGCGTCCACCGACACCCAGCCGGGACCTGGGACGTGCAGGCAGACGGCGTCGTGCAGCGCATGCGTGTAGCCGGCGAACTCGAAGTCGATGAGGCGGGCGTCCGGATCGCCCGTCGCGTGCACGAGAACGTTGTTCGCCTCGGGGTCGCCGTTGCTCAGCGCCAGGAACGGGCCCGGCTGCTCCAGCTCCTCCAGCGCGGCGGCGAGCTCCCGCTCCGCCCCGCCCTCGACCGGCACGCCGAGGCGGGCCGCATGCCTGCGTCCCTCCTCGCGAAACCCGGGGAACCTCTCGGCGTCGCCGGCAGGCCCGAGAGCGCGTCTGCGCACGCCGTAAAGTGCGGACCCGCCCGCTGTGGCGGCGCTGAGCTCGCCGCGGATGCGGGCGAAGGCGGCCAACCCTTCCGCATGGGCGGTGGCGCCCTCCGCACGCAGCAGCCCGTCCAGCGCCGTACGCGGAGCCAGGTCCTCCAGCACGACGAGCTCCGCGTCGAGGTCGGCGGCGATCACCCGCGGTGCCAGGCCGGACGCCAGGTCGTCGGAGAGGAACCGCAGCGCGGCCACCTCGGTGCGCAGCCGCTGCGACGTCGCGAGGCGGGCCGCGCCCGGGTGCGGGCGCATCCACTTGACGATCACCCGCTCCCCGCCCTCCAGGTGTGCCCGCGCGATGGCGTACGGCTCCAGCCGCCGCCACCCGGCCACGGCCACAGGGCCGGACCGGTGACGGGACAACAGGGACTCAACCTGTGCGACGATCACATCCACGGTCACCGGCGCCAGCCTACGGGGCCTCGCCCGGCCGCCGAAAGATACCCTTCTCTGGACAGGCTGTTCGACCACACCGCCATGGAGCCGGGGGACCGACTGACGATGAGCGCGGAACAGGATTTCCAGCAGGTCGGCGCTGAGCTGGCCGACCTGGGGGTACGGATCTCCAGGATGATGGGGAACCCCTCGCTCAAAGATCAGGCGGGGAAGGTGTTCGCGAGCCTGCAGCGCGACGGCGCGATGGTGTTCCGGCTGGTCAGGGACACCCCTGAACACGCGGCCGCGCTCCAGCTGGCCGGTGCGTCCCTTTTCGACCCCATGGGGCAGGGCAGGGTGATGAAGGACTGGGTGGTCGTGCCCCACTCCGCGGCCGAGAAATGGACAGACCTGGCCGAGGCCGCCCTCAGCCGCCCACGCTGATCCGGACGCGCGAGGAAGTGCCCGCCGGGTGAACTCACCGGGCCCGGATGCCGCTCGTCACGGAACGATCGTCCGGCCCTGCGCGGTGCCCTCCACGGCCGAGACGTAGGCGCGGGCCACCTCGGCGACCGGCGTCCCACCCGCGCCGTCGAGGCCCATGCCTTCCAGGGTCTCCTTGATCCAGCCGGGGGCGATCACATTGATCCGCAGCCCGCGGGGCAGCTCGCTCGCCGCGTTCCGTACGAATCCCTCAAGCCCGGCGTTGACCAGCGCGCCCAGCGATCCGTCGGCGAGCGGGGCGGCGAACGTGCCTCCGGTGAGGGTGATGGACCCGCCGTCACGCAGGCGACCCAGCGCCCGCCTGGCGAGCGCGACCTGTCCCAGCAGCTTTCCCGCTGTTCCGGCGGCGAACTCCTCGTCCGTCACCGTCTCCAACCGCACCAGCGGCCCGCTGACCGCGCAGCACACCACGGCGTCGGCGTCGGGCACCGTCTCGAAGAGCGCGTCCAGCGACTTCCCGTCTTCGAGGTCCACCCGTACCGGCCCCCGCCGCGAGGCCGCGACGACCTCGTGGCGAGGGCTCAGGGCGGCCTCTACGGCTCGGCCCACGGTCCCCGACGCTCCGATCACGATCACTTTCATGTGATCCATGATGGCTCGTGAGCGTCTGTCACGCGTTGATGACCTCCTCCCTGTACTGGTCGTGCAGCGGGTCGCCGGTGGAGCCCATCCACGCGTCCATGGCGGCGCGCTGGCGTGCCAGCGCCTCGGGCGCGCCCCCGTCGGCGAGGTTGTTCAGCGCGTGGGGGTCGTTCGCGAGGTCGTACAGCTCCTCCCGGACGCGGAGCAGGTAGAACTGGGCACGCGCGGCGACCGCGGGGTCCGTCGAGTCACGCATCGCGGGCCAGGTGAGGCCCTGCATGTTCTCCGCCCGGTACCTCAGGCTGCCGTCGGACCAGGCGTTCCAGATGTAGCTCCAGCGCTCGTCGTGGACGCCGCGCATGTCGTAGCGCTGGTCCGAGCTGGACTCGTGGAAGACGGTGTTGACGCGGTCGCGCCCTGACTGGCTGCCGCCCTTCAGCAGCGAGGTGAGGTCGCGACCGTCCAGCCCCTCGGGGACGGTGGCGCCCGCGGCCAGGCACAGGGTGGGGAAGAGGTCCATCGTGGACACGAAATGCTCGTCGTCGATGCGGCCCGCGCCGGTCACCCCGGGCCACCTGACGATCAGCGGGGTACGCGTGCACTGCTCGTAGACGTTGGCCTTGCCGAACGGCACCGCCATGCCGTTGTCCGACATGAAGATCACGATCGTGTCGCCGGCCAGCCCGGACGCGTCGAGCGCGGCCAGGACCGCGGCCAGCGTGTCGTCGGCGCGCCGGGCGCTGCTCATGTACTCCGCGACCTCCTGGCGGATCTCGGGCAGGTCGGGCAGGTACCCGGGCACCTCCGCATCGTCGGGGCCGTACACCTTGGACGGCTTGGCGATGCTGGCCAGCTGTTCCTCATTGAACCTGTTCTGCTCGGCGGTGCTGCCGCTGAAGGGCCGGTGCGGGTCCTCGGAGTTGGCCATCAGGAAGAACGGCTTCCCTTCCGACTTGGCCCGGTCGAACAGCTCCGTCGCGTGCCGCGCGTAGTCGGCGGGGTTGCGCCCCATGCCCAGCTGCTCGTCCGGGATGACGCTCAGATCCCAGGCGAACCGATCATCCGGGCCGAGGTGGGCGACCTTGCCCAGGATGCCCGTCAGGTAGTTCAGCGGGCGGAGCAGCTCGTTCAGGATCGGCACGCCGTCGGCGATGTCCTCGAAGCCCTCGGCGCCGTTGCGGTGGGGGAAACGGCCGGTCATCAGCGCGGACCTGCTCGGCTGGCAGATGGCGATCGGCACGTGCGCGCGGTGGAAGGCGACGCCCTCGCCGGCCAGCCGGTCGATGTTCGGCGTGAGGTCGGCCCGGCCGCCGAAGCAGCCGGGCGAGCCCCCGTGCATGTCGTCGACGGTGAAGAGCAGGATGTTCGGCGACGCCGCGTTGCGGGCCCGCGGGGTGTCGCTCCAGGCGGCCCGCACGCCGAGGCCCGCCGCGACGGCCCCCGCGCCCGCCCCGGCCAGCAACGTACGCCGTGAAAGGGGTGTGTTCATACGTGTGATCTACCGGTCGGCGCGTTACGTTTCCGTTTCCGGCCGGGACGCCCGATGGGCGGGACGCACAGGTCGACCCCTACTACGCTCCCATGGAAGGGCATCATTGGGGGCGGAGGGATTCGTGACGGTCAACGGGGCGAGCCAGGCGGTGGAGGAGGCCGCACCCGCGGCGGGAGACGCGGTCGGGCGGGTGCTGGGCACCCAGGCGGCCTCGCCGCTGTCGTTCTGGGTGGGCCTGGAGCCGGGCAAGGTCGTCCAGCTCGACGACGTGGTGGTGACCAGGCGCGACGTGCCCGGCTACGGCCCGGTGCTGGTCGCGGGCGTGGTGACGACCGTCGAGGCCCGGCACGAGGGCGCCGCCTACGACTCCGACGTCTTCCTCATCGCCGATGGCGCGTTGCCCGCGGCCGTGGTCGAGGTGGCCGAGGTGCGGGTGACCAGGGTCGAGCCCGAGGTGTTCGTGCCGCCGCTGCCCGGCGCCAAGGTCCATCTCGCCGGGTCCGACGACCGCGAGCAGGCGCTCTACTTCGACGTGATGGACCGGCGCATCCCGATCGGGATGGGGCGCGACGGCCGGCCGATGTACGCCAACTTCGACTTCCTCGACGGCACCCGCGGCGCCCACGTGTCGATCTCCGGCGTGTCCGGCGTGGCCACCAAGACCTCCTTCGCCACGTTCCTGCTCTACTCGATCTTCAACTCGGGCGTCCTCGACGCCGAGTCGGCCAACACCAAGGCGCTGATCTTCTCCGTCAAGGGGGAGGACCTGCTCTTCCTCGACCACGACAACCTCCGGCTCGACGACGACGCCCGCGCCGTCTACGCCCGGCTCGGGCTGCCCGCGCGGCCGTTCGGCAGCGTGCACGTCTTCGCCCCGCCGCGTCCCGGCGACGCCAACGGCGTGCCCCACGTCTCGGCCCGCACCCAGGGCGTGAGCTCCTTCTACTGGACGCTGGTCGAGTTCTGCGAGGAGGAGCTGCTGCGGTTCGTCTTCGCCGACGCCGACGACGAGCGGGCCGGCTACTCGCTGCTGGTCGGGCAGGTCGCGGCCCGGCTGAAGGCGTGGGCGGAGCCGGTGGGCGACGGCGGCGCCGTCATGGTGCAGGGCACCGCCGCCCGCACGTTCGCCGACCTGGTCGAGCTGCTGTCCGACCAGTTGCAGGACGAGGGCACGCGCCAGCAGTGGACCGGCGCGCAGACCCCGCTCGGCACCGTCAACGCCTTCCTGCGCCGGCTGCGCAGCGCGGTGCGCCCGCTGTCGCCGATCGTCCGGGGCGACCTGCCGTTCTACCGCAACCACACCGTCAGCACCTCCGACGCCCAGGTCTCGATCGTCGACCTGCACAACCTGCCGGAACGGGCGCAGCGGTTCGTCGTGGGCGTGGTGCTGCGCGGCGAGTTCCAGCGCAAGGAGTCGTCCGGCACCGCGAAGCCCCTGCTGTTCGTCGTGCTCGACGAGCTGAACAAATACGCGCCGCGCGAGGGCGACTCCCCGATCAAGGAGATCCTGCTCGACGTGGCCGAGCGGGGCCGCTCGCTCGGCGTCATCCTCATCGGCGCCCAGCAGACGGCCTCCGAGGTGGAGCGCCGCATCGTCTCCAACAGCGCCGTACGCGTCGCGGGCCGCCTCGACCCGGCCGAGGCCGCCAGGTCGGAGTACGGCTGGCTGCCCCCGGCCGTCCGCGAGCGCGCCACGATCGCCAAGCCGGGCACCATGTTCGTCGCCCAGCCGGAGATCCCGGTGCCGCTGGCCGTCGCCTTCCCCTTCCCCGCGTGGGCGACCCGGCCCGCGGAGGCGGCGGCCCCGGCCGCGAAGGCCTCAGGCGATCCGTTCCAGGGGCTGCCCGGCGTCGAAGAAGACATCCCGCCCTTCTGACCACAGGTGATGACGTGAAGATCCTGCACACCGCGGACTGGCACGTGGGCAAGGTGCTCAAGGGCCGTTCCCGCCTCGACGAGCACCGCGCCGTGCTGCGCGAGCTGGTCGCCGCCGCCCGCGACCACGACGTGGACGCCGTCATCGTGGCGGGCGACCTCTTCGACACCTCCGCGCCCACGCCCGAGGCGCAGGCGCTGGTGCTGAACGCTCTCATGGCCCTGCGCGGCGACGGCCGCGACGTGGTGGTGCTGGCGGGCAACCACGACAACCCGCAGCTGCTGGAGGTCTACCGGCCGGTGCTCGGCAAGCTGGGCCTGCACGTCATCGGCAGCTTCCGCCGCCCCGACGCGGGCGGAACGCTGGCCTTCACCGCCCGCTCGGGCGAGCCGGTGCGGCTGGCCGTGCTGCCCTTCCTGTCGCACCGCTACGTCGTACGCGCCGCCGAGGTGCTGGCCGGCACGGCCGCCGAGCACAACCGCGACTACGCCGCCCGCATCGCCG
This sequence comes from Nonomuraea sp. B5E05, assembly GCF_039880665.1. Classification (NCBI taxonomy): domain Bacteria; kingdom Bacillati; phylum Actinomycetota; class Actinomycetes; order Streptosporangiales; family Streptosporangiaceae; genus Nonomuraea; species Nonomuraea sp. B5E05. The sequence continues at coordinate 86,920 of NZ_JBDPMJ010000013.1, read as the reverse complement.
AACTGATCGGCGCGCTGACGGCCGGCTTCCACGGCGACACGGTCAACCTGGTCACCACGCACGGCACGCTGCCCGGCGGCGCGTTCGGCGGCGGGGAGCGGCAGGCCCAGTCGATCTTCTCCTACTACTTCGAGCCGACCGCCTTCCCGCCGTCCACCCAGTACGCCGCCCTCGGCCACCTGCACCGCCGCCAGCAGATCCCGGGGCCGTGCCCGATCTGGTACAGCGGCTCGCCCCTCGCCGTCGACTTCGGCGAGGAGGGCAACACCCCCGGCGCGCTGCTGGTGGAGGTCTCGCCCGGCCGCCCGGCCGTGGTGCGGGAGCTGGCCTTCGGCTCGGCCCGCAGGCTGCGTACGGTGCGCGGCACGCTGGACCAGCTGGAGGGCCTGGAACAGGGCGACGACTGGCTCAAGGTGATCGTCGAGGAGAAACCCCGCGTGGGACTGGCCGACGACGTCCGCGAGCTGCTTCCGGGGGCCGTCGACGTCATGCTGGACGAACGGTTCAGGCCGGTGCCGGCCACGCGCAGGACCGGCTCGGCCGACCGTGGCGCCGGCGAGTTGTTCCGCGAATATCTCACCGCCACCGGGCGGCACGACGACCAGGTGGCCGCGCTGTTCGACCGGCTGCACGACGAGGTGACCAGCTGATGCGCCCGCTGCTGCTCCAGCTCGACCACTTCGGCAGCTTCCGCGAGCCGGTGAGCGTCGACTTCTCCGACACCGAGTATTTCGCGCTGGTCGGCCCGACCGGCGCGGGCAAGAGCACGATCATCGACGCGATCTGCTTCGCCCTCTACGGCACCGTGCCGCGCTGGGGCAAGGAGAACGTCATCGCCCACGCCCTGGCGCCCTCGGTGTCCTCGGGGAAGGTGGCGCTGGTCTTCGAGAGCGGCGGCCGGCGCTACGGCGTGGTCAGGGCGATGGTGCGCGACAGCAAGGGCGCGGTGCGTACCAAAGAGGCCAGGATCGACGAGCTCGACCCCTCGGCCCTGCTCGACCAGGCCTACGACGCGGTGGTCAGGCCCCTGGCCGAGGGCGAGAACGTCACCCCCGAGGCGCAGCGGGTGACCGGGCTGGAATACCGGTTCTTCACCCAGTGCGTGGTGCTGCCGCAGGGCCGCTTCGCGGAGTTCCTGCACGCCGCGCCCCGCGAGCGGCAGGACCTCCTGGTGCAACTGCTCGACGCCGACGTCTACGAGCTCATCAGGCAGCGGGCCGTGCAGGAGGAGGAGCAGGCCAAGCGCGACGCCGCCTTCGCCCGCGACCAGCTCGGCAAGCTGTCGGGCGCCACGGCGGAGGCCGAGCAGGAGCTGGCCGACCGGCTGGCGGCGCTGCGGCGCCTGGCCGAGACCATCGGCGCCGACCTCGACCTGCTGCGGGCCCGCGAGGCCGACATCCGGCGGGCCGAGCAGGAGCGCGCAGCCGTGGCCGAACGCCGGTCGGTGCTGGCGTCGCTGCGGATGCCGGACGCGGTGCCGACGCTGGCCTCGGCCCGGCGGGCCGCCGCCGAGTCGGTGGAGGCGCTGGCCGCCGAGGTCGCGACGCTGGAGGCCGACGACCACGAGGCGTACGAAGCGCTGGCCGCGCTCGGCGACCGCGGGGCGCCCCGGGCGGCGCTGGCCGCCCTGGACGCCCGCGAACGGCACGCCGCGCAGGCCGCCCGCGCCCGCGCGGAGGCGGTGGCCGCGGCGGAGCCGCTGCCCGGCCTGGCCGCCGAGCGGAAGGCCGCGGAGCAGGCGCTGGCCGCCGCCGAGACCCAGCGCGAACGCCTGCGCGACGCCCACGCCGCCGCGCACCTCGCGCCCCGGCTGGCCGTGGGCGAGCCCTGCCCGGTCTGCCGGCACCCGGTCGCCGAGCTGCCCCGCCACGAGCCGCCCGCCGACATCCGCACCGCCGACCGCGCCCTCGCCGGAGCCCGCGACCGGGCCGAGCGCGCCACATCCGCCCACGCCAGGGCCGAGGCGTCGGCGTCGATGCTGGCCGGGCAGGCCGACCGGCTGGAGTCCGAGCTCGCCGCGCTGCCCGCGCCCGGCGACCGGGCCGAGCTCGAAGGGCGGCTGGCCGCGATCGGCAAGGCCGAGGAGGTCGCGGCCCAGGCCCGCAACGCCTTCCGCGCCGCCCGGGGCAGGCTCGACCGCGCCCGCAAGGAAGCCGAGCAGGTCGAGCGGCAGGCCGAGTCCGCCTGGCGCACCCTCGAGTCCGCCCGCGACCGGCTGCTCGTCTCCGGCGGACACGACGACCGGCCGCCGCCGCTCACCCGCGACGACCTGCACCGGGCCTGGACCGACCTGCTCGGCTGGCGCGACCGGGCCGCGCAGGCCGCCCAGGCGGCGCTCGCGGCCTGCGACGAGCAGCTCGCCCAGGCCGGCGACACCCTGGCGCGCGAGCGCCGCAAGGTGTCGGAACGCCTGGCCGAGCACGGCGTCGTCCCGCCGCGCGACGCCTCGCCCGACCAGCTCGGCGCCGCCGTCGCCGGGGCCGCCGCGCGCGTGGAGAGCGCGCTCGACCGCGTCAGGGACGACCGCAGACGCGCCGCCGACCTGGAGGAGCAGATCACCAAAAAGGAGCACGAGGCCAAGGTCGCCCACGAGCTGGCCCTGCGCCTGCGCGCCAACGCCTTCGAACGATGGTTGTGCGCCGAGGCTCTGGCGGTCCTGGTCGCGTCGGCGTCCGAGACGCTCCGCGAGCTGTCCGACGGCCAGTACGAGCTGACGCTCAGCGACAAGACCGGCGACATCGAGGTCGTCGACTTCGGCGAGGCGGGCATGCGGCGCAGCGCCCGTACGCTGTCCGGCGGAGAGACCTTCCAGGCCGCGCTCGCCCTGGCCCTGGCGCTGTCCGGGGCGGTCGCCAGAGGGCTCGACTCGATCTTCCTCGACGAGGGCTTCGGCACGCTCGACCCGGCCACCCTCGACACGGTGGCCACCACCCTCGAACGCCTGGCCGCCGGCCAGGACCGCATGATCGGCGTCGTCACCCACGTCCCCGCGCTGGCCGAACGAGTGCCGGTACGCTTCGAGGTCAGGCGCGACGCCAAGGGCTCCCACGTGCGGAAGGCGGCCACGTGACCGGTTTCACCGTCGACCCGTGGGATCCCGGCTACGCCGCGGCCCTCGCCGTCGAGGCCCTGTCCGAGCTGGGCTCCACCAGCGCCGAGCTGGTGCTCGACGTCGAACGCCCGGCCGCCGACTGGAAACCCGTCACGCCGGGGCCCGACGCCGACCCGCCGCGCACCCTGCTGGTCGCCGACGGCGTCCGCAGGATCGACGCCCGCGTGTGGGTGCACGACCCCGGCTCGCCGATGCCCGTGCCCGGCATCGCCGCCTCCTACGCCGCGGGCATCGTCAGGTGCGGGCAGGACGGCGCCGACCTGGCGGAGATCCAGGTCAACCGTACGCTGATCTCCGCGTCGCCGGACACTCCCGAGGTGAAGACCGGCCACGCCCTCTACCGCGCCGGCAAGGCCGCCGACTCCAGCTTCGAGGAGCTGTCGCTGGCGCTGCAGCGCCAGGTCACGCAGCTGGAGGTCGACCTCGCCGTGCGCCACCGGTCCGCGAGCGACGACCTGCTGCTGGTGGACGGACCGCTACGGGGCCGCACCCACCTGCCGCGCACGGTCGGCTACATCAAGACCCACCACACCGCCTACCTGCCGCCGCCGCAGTCGGCGGTGGTCGCCGCGCTCGCGCCGGGGCAGCGTACGCCGGTGTTCCTCATGGGCACGAGCTGGCGGCGGCACGCCTGGTACGTACGCCTGCCCGTCAGATCGACCGCCCCCTGGGCGGGCGTGGCGCGCTGCGAGGCCGGCGCCGACCTCGACCCCGCGCAGGTGGTGCGGCTCGCCGACGCGCTCACCCTGGCCCTGCCACCGCTGGCCGGGGTCGACTACAAGGACCCGCGCGCGCCCCAGAACCTGGTGCCGATCGGCGGCCTGGAGAAGCTGCTCCGCCACCACCTGGGCGACGCGCGCCTGCTCTACCGCGCGTTGCGCAACGCCGCCCGCGGTTAGCCCTGCTCTTCGAGCGGCTGCTCAGTCGGCCGCGAACACCTGCGCGTCGTCGGCGAACGCCTTGAACTCCAGGGCGTTGCCCGCCGGGTCGAGCAGGAACATCGTCCACTGCTCGCCGGGCAGCCCCTCGAACCGCAGGTACGGCTCGATGACGAAGGCGGTGCCGGCCGCGCGGAACCGGTCCGCCAGCTGCTGAAATTCCGGAATCGTCAGGATCAGCCCGAAGTGCGGGACCGGCACGTCGTGGCCGTCCACCGGGTTGTGCACCCGCTCCGAACGCGCGGGCGCCAGGTGCGTGACGAACTGGTGGCCGTGCAGGTTCCAGTCGATCCAGATGTCGGAGCTGCGGCCCTGGGCGCAGCCGATGAGCTCGCCGTAGAAGTGGCGGGCGTTGTCCAGGTCGTCGACGGGCACGGCCAGGTGGAAGCGGGGAATCATGGGCATCGGGAACGCCTGCCTTCCGATAGTGGCACGATCACACGCCCACCCTGCCCCTCCGCCGCCCCTTGACGCCAGCGCCCGCCTACCAGCCCTCGTCGAAATCGCAGATCTTCACCGTGGCGCTCTTCCTGGTGCGCGTCGGCTCGACCACCTCGAAGACGACGCTGTACGTGCCCTCCTTCTTCCACACGATCGACGGCAGAAGCGGCTTCGACGACGCGTTGCCCACCTTCGCGCCCTGGCTCTGGCCGTTGAGCAGCCACCGGTAACTGTAGGAGCCGGTCGCCGACACCTTCGCCCAGATGTTCATGTCGTAGCGCCAGCAGTCTCCGATCCGGATGCCCTCGTAGTCGAACGACACCGAGGTCACCCCGCCCGCCTGCCTCGTCCTGGTGGGTTTCGCGGTGGTGGGCCGGGCGGACGGCTTCGGCGTGGTCCTCGTGCTCTTCGCAGGCGTCGGCGTGGTCCGGGTCCTGGTCCTGGTGGGTTTCGGGGTCTTCCTGCCGGGGCGCCGGCCGGCCGACGGGTCCAGCGGCCTGGGCGACTGCTTCGTGTCCGCGACCGTACGCGAGCCGGTGGGGGAGGAGGGCGCGGCGACGGGGGCGGTGGTGGCGCCGGCGTCGCCGGGCGGCGTGGGAAGCACGACCCAGGCGGCCGCCAGCCCGCCCGTCACGACCAGCGCGGTCGCGCCGGCGAGCAGGGCCATGCCGAGCCGGTTACGGGACACCGGGCGGGTGGGACCGGTCCGGCCGTGCGGGCCCTCCGGCGACGGCCACCCGCGCCTTCCCGCCGGAGGCGGCGCGACCGGCGGACCACCGGCAAAGGGGGCCCGGGCCGGGCCGCCGGGGAAGGGCGCCTGGGACGGGTCACCAGGGAAGGGAGCTTGGGACGAGCCGCCGGGAAAGGGCGCCAGGGACGGGATCGGGCCGCTGACGGGAGAGTGCCGCTCGTCAGGGGCGGACGCCCTGGCCTGGGGCCGGCCGCTGATGAGCTGGAACAGTACGTCCTGCATGGCCGGCCGGGCGGCCGGATCCTTGGCCAGGCAGCCGTACACGATCGAGCGCAGCGGCTCGGGCACGTCACCGAGGTTCGGCTCGTCGTACTGGATCCTTCTGAGCACCGCGGGCAGCGAGTCGTTGCCGAACGGCGGCGCGCCCGTGGCGGCGTACACGATGACCGAACCCCAGGCGAACACGTCGGCGGCGGGCCCGGCGACCGCGCCGAGGAACTGCTCGGGCGCCATGTACGCGGGCGTCCCCACGATGCTGCTGGTGCGCGTCACCGCGGCGTCCATGGCACGGGCGATGCCGAAGTCGATGACGCGCGGGCCGTCCCGTCCGAGCAGGACGTTCGCCGGTTTGAAGTCGCGGTGCACGACGCCGGCCCGGTGGATGGCGGCCAGCGCGGTGGCCGTGGCGACCGCCAGCCGCTGCAGGTCGGCACCCGTGTGGAGGCCGGCCCGCTGGAGCGAGGGCCCTTCGACGTACTCGGTCACGATGTACGGCCGCGCGCCCAGCGAGGCGTCCAGGACCTGCGCGATGCAGAACGGCTCCACCCGCCGCGCCGCCGCGATCTCCTTGGCGAAGCGGCCGTCGCCTGGCACGCCCTCCCGCAGCACCTTGATCGCGACCCGCGTCCCGTCGGGGGCCGTGCCGAGGTAGACCACTCCCTGGCCGCCCTCGCCGATCTGCCTGACGACCCGGTACGGGCCGATGGCCTCCGGCGTCACCAGGTTTCCAGCGCGCAGACGCTGAACGACATGCTCTTGCGCGCCGAGGACGGCGAGCTGACCTTCAGGGTCACGGTGTGGCGTCCCGCGGGCAGGTTCCACTGCCTGGCGGTCACGAACGCGGTGTAGTCGTCCTCGGGCACCCAGGACTTGCCGCTCTCCTTGGTTTTGCCGTCGACCAGCCACGCGTAGGAGACCCACACCTCGCGCCTGGTCGACTCCACGTAAGTCTGGACGTGCACCGGCGGCATGTAGCAGCCTCCGGACTCTGACTGGCCGGGGCCGCCGATCAGCTCGAGCGCGAGAATGCTGGCCGTGGCGTTCGTGACCGGCTTCTTGGTGGTACGGGTGCGGGACGGCGTCGGCCGCGCCGTGGTCCGCTCGGGCGTCGCCGTGGGCGTGTGCTTGGGAGTGCCGACGGGCTTGGTCGTACGGCGGGCGGGGGGCTTGGTCTTCTTGGGGGTGCGCTTCGGGGTGGTCGACGGCGTGGGCTTCGCGGTGGGGGTGGTGGTGCTGGGGGTGGGCGCGGCGACCGGCTTCTCCTCCCGCGTACCCCATCCCGGGGCGACCCAGACGATCCCGCCGATCAGCGCCGCTACGACGACACCCGAGACACCCGCCACCAGGGGCACCGCCAGCCCTCTACGGCCACCAGCCCTCCGCACGCCCGGCCCGCCCGGGTGCGGCCCGCCCGGGTGCGGTCCGGCCGGCATGCCTCCGTGCTGCGCGGCCCTTCCCGGCAGGGGACCGCTCCCAGGCCGGCCGGCTCCTGGCACGTGTGCTGGACCGGCCCCCGGCACGTGCGGGGGCAGGTGCATCGGGCCGGAGCCGCCCGCGTGCGGCACGGGCGGGTTGTTCCCGCTCAGCAGCCGCAGCAGCACCTCACGCATGGTCGGCCGGGCCCGCGGATCCTTGGCCAGGCAGTCGTACACGACTGAGCGCAGCGGATGCGGCAGGTCGCCGAGCTGCGGCTCGTTGTTCAGGATCCGGTTGATGATCGCGGGCAGGGTGTCCTGCCCGAACGGCGGCGTGTCCGTGGCCGCCCACACCATCACCGACGCCCAGGCGAACACGTCAGCCGGCGGCCCCACCGGCTGTCCCGCCAGCTGCTCGGGCGCCATGTACGCGGGCGTCCCCACGATGCCGCTGGTGTGGGTGGCCGCGTCGTCCATGGCGCGGGCGATGCCGAAGTCGATGACGCGGGGGCCGCCTGGGCCGAGCAGCACGTTCGCGGGCTTGAAGTCGCGGTGCACGACGCCCGCCGCGTGGATGGCGGCCAGCGCGGTGGCCGTGGCGACCGCCAGCCGCTGCAGATCGGCCCCGGCGTGCCGGCCGGCCTCGTGCAGCGACGGGCCCTCGACGTACTCCGTCACGATGTACGGCCGCCGCCCCAGCGAGGCGTCCAGCACCTGCGCGATGCAGAACGGCTCCACCCGCCGCGCGTTCTCGATCTCCTTGGCGAACCTGTCGTCGAACCCGGCCCTCGAACGCAGCACCTTGACCGCCACCCGCGTGCCGTCAGGAGCCTGCCCGAGGTAGACGGTCCCCTGCCCGCCCGAGCCCAGCCGGCCGAGCAAGAGGTATGCCCCTACCGCCGTCGGGTCGTCCTCCCGCAGCGGTTCGACGTGCGCCATGAGAGAAATGACTCCTGAGACGGGTGCGGTAGATCTTTACGTACGATACCCACACGAAAGAAGTTTTGTAGCGAAGTTACTGGCCTGTAGGAAATCGCCGCCGCAGCCAGGAAATTCGGTCGCGGAGCCGCGTACGGGCGCCTATCGTGACAGCGCCGAACACGGACCAAGGAGGCCCGCCATGCACCGCGACGAGATGTCCTTTTGAGCCCACCAGCAAGCGCCGCCGGGGGTTCCCTCTAGCGAGACGCACGTCAAGCGCGGCGACCGGCGCGTCGGCCGCGACAAGGAGCTGATCGAGAAGCTCGGCGGCAAAGACCCGTGCCCCTGCGGCTCAGGGCGGCGCTTTCCGCCGCTGCTGCCGTCCGACCGGCCGCTATGACGACACGCTCGGCGACTACTACGTCCGCGACCGCCCGTAGAGCCACGACGGCGGCGGGACGCCGAGTTTTGTCGGTGGGGCCTGGCATGTCGACTCAATCGGCGGATGTCGGGCGGGCCCACGGCGGGCGGCTGTGTCGGGCGGCTGCGATCGCTCTGGGAGTAGGCCGTTCGATCGCCTTGGGGACCTGTTCCAGCGGCCCCTCCAACTCCGTCGCCCACTGACGGGGCGCAGCGGTCTGATCACGTCGACCGGCAGCCGAAGAGCTCGGCCACCGCATCGTCGGACAGCCGGGAGATCGCCCGCGCGGCAGCATCGATGGCGGACTGCTCCGCCGCTGCGGCGCGGTTGAGCTCCGCGTGTGCGGCCCGCCTCAGCGCTTCGCCCGCCCGGGCCTGCAACAGCTCGACATCGGCCGCGCGGTAATAGCGAACCACGAGAGTGCGGCCGTATTTCCTGACCTCCTCGACGGCGACAGGTGTCAGGCTGGTGTCGACAGCCAGCCTCACTTCCCAGACCGCGAGCCCGACTTCTTCGCGCACCCTTTGCAACCCCCAGCCACGCGCCATGTCCGTTACCTTTCCGGTCAGAGTGGTCGCGGAAAGTGTGCCGGACGGTTACGACACTTTTACGGTCCGTGGCGGGGGCGGGGGAGGGAGGCGATCACGACCAGGCCGCCGCCCTCGCGCGGCCGTGCCCGCACCTCGCCGCCGTGCGCGAGCGCCACCGACCGCACGATCGACAGGCCCAGCCCGGCGCTCTTCCCCGTGACGGTCCGTTCGGCCCCGTGCCGGTGGAAGGGCTTGAAGAGCAGGGGGACGTCGTACGGCGGCACGCTCGGCCCGGTGTTGCTGACCTCCACCTCGACCTTCCCGTCCGACACGGTACGGCTCACCACCCGCACCCATCCGGTGCCGTCGTCGAGGTTGTATCGGATGCCGTTCTCCACGAGGTTGTGCACGAGCCGTTCGAGCAGCAGCGCGTCCCCGGTGGTGGGGGCCTGCTCGGCGACCTCGTACATGGTGACCTTGGCTTCGAAGGCGTCGGACGAGGTGTGGGCGACCACGTGGGTCACCACGTCGGCCAGGTCGACCGGCGACCGGTCCGCGATGTGCTGGTCCGATCTGGCCAGCAGCAGCAGTCCGGAGATGAGGCGTTCGTGGCGGGCGTTGATCTCCAGCAGGCTCTCGCCCAGTTCCTTGACGTCGGGCGTGGCCGTACGCCGGTGCATGGCCAGCTCGACCAGGGCCCGGTTCAGGGTCAGGGGGGTGCGCAGCTCGTGGGAGGCGTTCGCGACGAACCTGCGCTGCCCGTCGAAGGAGTGGTCGAGCCGCTCGACCATGGTGTCGAAGGTGTCGGCGAGCTCCTTGACCTCGTCGTCGGGCCCGTCCAGGGAGATCCGTTCGTGCAGGCCGCGCTCGGCCATCGGGGCGGCGGCGATCCTGCGCGCCGTGGCGGTCACCTGGTGCAGCGGCGTCAGCACCCGGCCCGCCACCACCCATCCAAGCGTCACCGCGGCGGCGCCGACCACGATCAGCGCGATCGCTCCCTGGGTGATCAGCGACGTGACGGCGACGCCGCGCAACTCCATCTCCTGCTGCTCTATGAATTCCCTCGCGGCCTCGCCCGAGAGTTCGACCCCGTCGCGGAGAAGGAAGGTTTTCTTGAGCTTGCCGGGCTCCGGCGTGAACCGGCTCTCGAAGTACTGGTTGAGCTGCTGGTCGAACAGGAGATAGGTGACGCCGAGCAGCGTCAGCCCGGCGACCATGAACAGGGCGCCGTAGACGAGGGTGAGCCGCAGCCGGAGCGTCGGCTGCGGGCGTGGCAGGCGCGGGAAGATCATGCGATGCGATACCCCACTCCGGGCACGGTCTCCACGACGGGCGGGTCGGCGAGTTTGCGGCGCAGTTTCAGGATGGTGAGCCGGACCGCGCCGGTGAAGGGGTCGGCGTGCTCGTCCCACGCCTTCTCCAGCAGCTGCTCGGCGGAGACGACGGCCCCGTTCGCCCGCATCAGCTCGGCCAGGACGGCGAACTCCTTCTTCGACAACGGCACGAACCGCCCCTTCCTGTACACCTCCCGCCGCGCCGGGTCGAGCGTGATCCCGGCCCGCCGCAGCACGGGCGGCGTCGCGGGGCGGGAGCGCCGGCCCAGCGCCAGCACGCGGGCGGCCAGCTCGGGGAAGGCGAACGGTTTCGGTAAGTAGTCGTCGGCGCCGATGGACAGCCCGGTCACCCGGTCGTCGAGTTGCGCGGCGGCCGTCAGCATCAGCACCCGCGCGTCGGATTCCGACGCCACGAGCTGTTTGCACACGTCGTCGCCGTGCACGCGCGGCAGGTCGCGGTCCAGCACGACGACGTCGTAGTCGTTGACCGCGATGCGCTCCAGCGCGCTTTCGCCGTCGTGGGCCAGGTCGACCGCGTGGGTCTCGTCGCGCAGCCATTCGGCGATCGCGTCGGCGAGGATGCGCTCGTCTTCCACCACCAGTACTCGCATGGCGTACCTCAGGCCCTTTCATCCGATTACCGAGGCCGATTGTGGCGCAGGCGATATTCGCTCGAAGTAAGCCGAAAGGGAAACGCTGCGGAAACAGCGGGCTCTGTTGCATCTCCCCCGACGACAGTTCGATGGAGGAGAGCTATGCGAGGACGAGTCCTCAGCGCGCTGGCCGTGGCGCCGATCGCGTTCACCCTGGCCCTGACCGGATGCGGATCAAGCAGCGACGGCGGATCCGATGTGGCGTCGGTGAGCGGCGGCACCGGCAACCAGGCAGCGGCCACCAGCAAGCCCAGCGTGGATCCGCAGGAGCAAGGCCTGAAGTTCGCGCAGTGCATGCGCGAGAACGGCGTGGAGGTCCCCGACCCGGAGCCCGGCAAGGGCGTCAGGATGAAGCTGGAAGCGAAGGGCCCGGAGGATCGGGAGCGGGTCGAGAAGGCCCAGGAGGCCTGCAAGGAGTTCGCCCCGAGCGGGCAGAAGTCGGGCCAGGGCGACCCCAAGATGGGCGAGAACCTGCGCAAGCTCGCGCAGTGCATGCGTGACAACGGCGTCGAGAACTACCCCGACCCCGAGGGCGGCATGATGCGCATCACGGGTGAGGTCGGCAAGGACCCCGACTTCAAGGACGCGCAGGCCAAGTGCCAGAAGGAGTCCGCCGACGCCGGTATGGGAGATTCCTGATGACTCCGGCGACGGACCGGGCCACGCCCCTCGACGGGAAGGGGGAGCCCGATGCGACGTCCTCGCGCCGCCGCCGCGGCGGCCGGGGCAAGCTGGTCGCCGGCCTGCTGGTCGCCGTGGCCGTCGCCGGCGGCGGGTTGATCGCGGTGAACGGCGCCGGCCTGCTGGACGGGAAGGCCGGGCCGACGCAGCCGGCCGGCGCGCTGCCCCCGGCCACCACCGAGGTGACCGAGCAGACCCTGAACGACACCACGGACGCCGACGGCGAGCTGGGCTACGGCCCCGTGACCACGGCGGTGAGCAGGAGACCTGGCACGATCACCTGGCTGCCCGACAGCGGCCGGCAGGTCACCCGCGGCAAGTCCCTCTACCGGGTCGACAACGAGCCGGTCATGCTCATGTACGGCAAGACGCCCGCGTACCGCGACCTGAAGGCCGGCCTGGAGGGCGACGACGTCGAGGCGTTGGAACGCAACCTCAGCAAGCTCGGCTACGACGGCTTCACCGTCGACGACGAGTACACCTACGACACGGCCGAGGCCGTCATGGAGTGGCAGCAGGATCGGGGGCTGGACGAGACCGGAGTGGTCGAGCTGGGCCGGATCGTCTTCGCGCCCGGCAAGGTGCGGGTGGAGAGTCTGGAGACCGAGGAGGGCCAGCCGACCGCGCCCGGGCAGAAGGTGCTGACCTACACCGGCACGTCCAAGGTGATCACGGTCGAGCTGGACGCCGAGGACCAGCGGATGGCCAAGAAGGGCTCCAAGGTGGAGGTCACGCTGCCTGACGGCAAGAGCGTGGACGGCAAGGTGACCGAGGTCGCCACCGTCATCCAGCCCGGCGAGAGCCAGGACGCCGAGCCGGAGACCCGGCTGGAGGCGCTCGTCTCGATCGGCGACTCGAAGGCCGCCAAGGGCCTCGACAAGGCGGCGGTGGACGTGACGTTCACGGCCTCCAAGCGCGAGGACGTCCTGACCGTGCCGGTCGCGGCGCTCGTGGCGCTGCAGGAGGGCGGGTTCGGCCTCGAGGTCATCGAGGGAGGCAGGTCCCGGTACGTCGCGGTGGAGACGGGGTTGTTCGCCGGGGGCCGGGTCGAGGTCAGCGGCGACGGACTCGCCGAGGGCATGACCGTGGGGATGCCGACGTCATGACGTACCCCATGATCGAGCTGACGGACGTGTCCAGGACCTATCCCGGCGGCGTGGCGGCGCTGCGGTCGGTGTCGCTGCGGATCCGGCACGGCGAGCTGGCCGCCATCGTCGGGCCGTCGGGCTCGGGGAAGTCGACCATGCTCAACGTCGTCGGCACCCTCGACCGGCCCACCTCGGGGACCGTCCACATCGACGGTTACGACGTCTCGACGTTGTCGGACGGGCAGCTGTCGGCGTTGCGAGCCACCACGATCGGCTTCGTCTTCCAGTCGTTCCACCTCGCCGCGAAGATCCCCGCGCTGGACAACGTGGCCGACGGGCTCGTCTACACGGGCCTGAGCAGGCAGGAGCGGCGCCGCCGCGGGGCGGCCGCGCTGGAGCGGGTGGGGCTGGGACACCGGATGGACCACGAGCCGCACGAGTTGTCCGGCGGTGAACGGCAGCGCGTGGCCATCGCCAGGGCCGTGGCGGGCGACCCGCCGCTGGTGCTGGCCGACGAACCCACCGGGGCGCTGGACTCGGTGTCGGGGACGGGGGTGATGGAACTGCTGCACGAGCTGAACGCGAGCGGCACGACCATTTTGATCATCACGCACGACCGGGAGATCGCGGCCGGCCTGCCCAGGCAGGTGCGGATGCGCGACGGCCGGATCGTCTCCGACTCCGCCGCCGCCCCGCACGGCGAGCCCTGGCCCCGGCACGCCGGATCAGGGGTGGCGTGATGGCGGGCATCGAGGTGGCGCGGCTCAAACCGTCGCCGGCCAGGATGCGGCCGGGCGACGTCCTGCGGGTCGGCGCGGTCGGTCTGCGCACGCGACCGCTGCGGGCGTTCCTGTCGGCGCTGGGCATCGCGATCGGCATCGCCGCCATGGTCGGCGTCGTCGGGCTCTCGTCATCGTCGGGCGCCGAGCTCGACCGTACGCTGTCGGCGCTCGGAACCAACCTGCTCACCGTGTCGTCGGGCACCACGCTCATGGGCGAGGCGGCGCAGATGCCGAAGGACGCGGAGGTGATGATCGAACGCATCGGCCCCGTCGAGCGGGCGTCGTCGGTCGGGAAGGTCTCCGAGGCCAAGGTGTACCGGTCGGAGCAGATCCCCGAGGCACAGACGGGCGGCATCAGCGCGTACGCCGCGAGCCTCGACCTGCCCGCCACGGTGGGCGCGACCCTGAGCAGCGGCACGTGGCTGAACGCGGCCACCGAACGTTACCCCGCCGCCGTGCTCGGCTCCGTCACCGCCCAGCGGCTCGGCATCGGCGCCGCGGGAGCGGACACCCAGATCGTCGTCGGCGGCGTGCGGTTCACGGTCGTCGGCATCCTGAACCCGGTGGCGCTCGCCACCGACCTGGACAGCGGTGTCCTGATCGGCTGGCCGGTGGCGGAGTCGAGGCTGGACTTCGACGGCCACCCGACCACGCTCTACACCCGGTCGGAGGAGGCCAAGCTGGAGTCGGTACGGCAGGTGCTGGCCGGCACGGCCAACCCCGAGGCGCCGAACGAGATGGACGTCTCGCGCCCGTCCGACGCGCTGGCCGCCAAGCAGGCGACCAGCCAGGCGTTCGCCAACCTCCTGCTGGGCGTCGGCGCGGTGGCCCTGCTCGTCGGGGGCGTCGGCGTGGCCAACACCATGGTCATCTCGGTCCTCGAACGCCGTGCGGAGATCGGCCTGCGGCGGTCCCTGGGCGCCACGCGCGGCCAGATCCGCACGCAGTTCCTCGCCGAGTCGCTGCTGCTGTCCGCGATGGGCGGGAGCGGCGGGATCCTGCTCGGCATGGGCGTCACCATGGGGTACGCGCTCTACAGCGGCTGGCCGTCCGTGGTGCCGGCCTGGGCCACGGTGGGCGGCCTGGTGGCCACCCTGCTCATCGGCGCCGTGGCCGGCCTCTACCCGGCCATCCGCGCCTCCCGCCTCTCACCGACGGAGGCCCTGTCCACCCCGTGACCTGCCCATCCCTGTGAGCGGCCGGCACGGCTGGAGCGGCGTTCACCGGAGGGCCGGGCACGGCGCGGGTGGCGGGGCCGGCGCGCGTCAGGGGCGCCAGCGGCGCAGCCCGGTGTCCTGCTCGTACGGCTGCGCGTCCGGGTAGGTGACCAGCTCCACCACGCTGCCCCAGGGGGTGCGGCAGTGGACGAACCGGTTGCGCCCGCCCGACTCCGGTCCCGGCAGCGGCACCGGCTCGCCCATCGGCGACCCCCCGGCCTCGATCACCCGCTGGACCGCCGCGTCCACGTCGTCCACGTACAGGGCGACGTGCTGCCACCCCAGATCGCACATGAGGACCGGGTCGGCCTGCCGCGGCCCGCCGAACTCGAACAGCTCGATCCCGGGCCCGTTGGGCAGCCGCAGCATGCGGATCGCCACCTCGACCGTCCCCTGGGGCACCCCGAGGCGCCGCTCGACCGCCCACCCTCCCTTCGGTCCCCGCTCCTTGGGCAGGGTGTCGTAGAGCACCTCGGCCCCGAACGCGCGGGCGAAGAACTTCGTCGCCTCGTCGAGGTCGGGCACCGTCACCCCGACGTGGTCGATGCCGTGCACGGTCATGGACTGTCTCCCCTCACCGCCGCCGAGCCGCCGCCGGGCCGCCGCCGGGCCGCCGCCGGGCCGCCGCCGGGCCGCTGCCGGGCCGCTGCCGGGCCGCTGCCGGGCCGCTGCCGGGCCGCTGCCGGGCCGCTGCCGGGCCGCTGCCGGGCCGCTGCCGATCCGTCGTCGATCCGTCGTCGATCCGTCGTCGAGCCATCGTTGTCCTGCCGTCGTCGCGCCGTCCTCTCTCGCGCCGGCGTCACCGGCCGCGGAGCTTGGAGATCAGCCCCAGGTCCTCCGCGCAGCGGCCGAGCCCGAGCGCCACGGACTCCAGCGGCCGTTCCGCCCTGCTCACCGGAATGCCCAGCGCCGCCCGCAACCGCCGGCCGAGCCCGCGCAGCAGCGCGCCGCCGCCCACCACCACCGCGCCGCGGTCGGCGAGATCCACGGAGATCTCGGGCGGGCACTGTTCGACGGTCTCGATCGCGGCCCGCACGATGGACTCGATCGGCTGCCTGGTCGCCTCGTAGATCCGCTGCACGGGCAGCGGCACCGAGCGCTCGCGGCCGGTGTCGCTCTCGCGTCCGCGCACCGTGACCTGCCGGTACAGCGGCTTCCACGCGGTGCCGGCGCGCCGCTTGGCCGACTCGGCCTCCTCCTCGTCGAGTTGCAGGCCGTGGTCGCGTTCGACCTGGCGGATGATGGCCCGGTTCATGCCGTCGCCTCCGCCGGGGACCGTGGCGGCCGCGATCACGGAGCCGTGGGAGAGCACGGCGATCCGGGTGGTGTCGCGCCCGATGTCGATCACCATGCGCCCGGCGCAGTCCTTGACCGGCAGGCCGACGCCCAGCGCCGCCGCCAGCGCGTGCGGGATCAGCAGGATCCCCCTGGCCTCCGCCTCGAACGCGATGTCGCGCAGCGCCGCGCGCTCGATCGGGGTGGAGTTGTTCGGCAGCGCCAGCACGACGCGCGGCCTGGAGAACGGATGCCCGTGCACCTTGCGCAGGAAGTATCGGATCAGGTGCCGGGCGAGTTCGTCGTCGACCGGGAGGCCGCCGCTGACCGGCCAGCGTGTCTCTCCCCGCTCGCCCTGGGCGGCCTCGGCGCCGTATCCGACGACCCGGCCCGTGCGGCTGTCCAGCATGACGGCGGAGGGTTCGTCGAGCACGATGCCCTTGCCCTTGACGTAGATCCGGGTGCTCGCGGCACCCAGATCCATCGCCAGGTCATGACCGAACACGTTCATCACGGCACGTCCATAATGGCGCCTGGGGCGTCGACCAACATGCGGGGTGTATTTCCTGGGGCACTCCAACACAACACCAGGAACCGAACGGTCTCCCTTTACCCGGCGGCGTACGATTCGGTCGTGCTCGACTACGATCTTGAAGCCGCACATTACGACGAGACCCGTGGCGGTCTGCCGCGGGCCGAAGCCGCCGCCGAGGCGGTGCGCGCTCTGCTGCCCGGGGGCACGCTGCTCGACGTCGCGTGCGGCACCGGGCTGGTGAGCAGGGAACTGGCCGGGCGTGGCCTGCGGGTGCTCGGCGTGGACGCCTCCGCCGGCATGGCGCGGGTCGCCGCGGGGCGCGTGCACGTGGTCCTGGGTGACGGCCGCGCGTTACCCGTACGCGACGGGTCGGTCGACGCGGTCACCACGATCTGGCTGCTGCACCTGCTCGGCGACGCCCGTCCGGTGATCGCCGAGGCCGCGCGCGTGGTGCGGCCGGGCGGGGTGTACGTCACGACGGTCGACAAGCGCGCCGCCCACGGGTCCGGAGGCCGGCGCCGTCCCGCCGACGACCGGGAACTGGTCGTGGCGGAGGCGGTCCGGCACGGTCTGCGCCAGGCCGGCGAGACCACGTTCGTGGGTCACGGGCAGGGGCGGGACGGGCCGGACCCGGTGTTCCGGCTGCTGGCGTTCACCCGCGACGGGTGACAGGGCGAGGTCGGTTTCGCATCGAAAGCGACGCCGTGCGAAGCTGTGGTTGTCCCCAACACCGTGGAGGTCCTCATGGCGGAATCACCGGAGCCGGAAGTCAGCGAAACTCCCGAGGACGAGATGAAGCGCAAGTTCCGCGAAGCGCTGGAGCGCAAGCGCAACCAGCACGCGGGCTCCGGCGCTGGTGGCAGGGGCGTCGACCCATCGAAGATTCACGGGGCGCACGGCCCGGCTGCGAGTAAGAGATCGTTCAGGCGCAAGAGCGGCGGCTGAGCCGGAAGGACTGAGGGGGTACGGCATGCCGTACCCCCTTTCGTATTCCCGGGCTAGGTAGATCTTTGCCCGGTTCATGGCGAATCGTTTGCGTATGTCCGATTCGCTGCTAGAGTTGCCGCCATTACCAGCCGGTGACCTGGCCCTTACCCAAGAGAGGGCCTCCGGCTGGCGCCGAATCCCGACTCGATCGGGAACCGGGGACCCACCTCACTGGGGTGAATCCGGCTCGTGCCGGTAGGGCATCTCCACGCCCGAACCCGTCAGCTAACCCGGCAGGTGTGATGGAGAGGACATAACGCATGTATTACCGCGCCGTACCCCCGAATCGCGTAGCGCCGGCCGCCGCCTGAGCGGCCCCCCTTCCCCCTTTTCTTTCCCTCGCCCGATGTAGTCGCTCGAGCGTGCCGCAGCGCCGCGCCCTCTTGCCGGCGTGCCTCCCCCTCGTCCCCTCGCGAAGGACTTCACATTTTCATGTCTCCCCGTTTTGGCCTGCGTTCCCTTGCCCTGCTCACCGCCTCCGCCGTCGGCTCGATGAGCGTCGCCTGCACCGCGGCACACGCCGATCCAGGGTCCGAGAAGAAGGCCCTGTACAAGGGCTCCACCACGGCGTCGTACTTCTGGGACGACGGCTCGGGCAGGGCCGGCGACACCGGCCTGCCCGCCAGTGGCAAGCCGATGCAGAAGGGCATGGCCGCCAGCCCGAGCTGGCCGCTGCTGACCGAGGGGTACGTGATCTACAAGGGCAAGAAGATGCCCTTCTTCGTCGGGGACAGAGGGCCGGGGGAGCCCTCCAGTCGCGGCATCATGCTGGATCTCGACGCCAAGACGTTCGCCGACCTGACCGGCGGCACCTTCAACCCCCGCTCGCTGATGGTCAACGGCAACGGCGGCAAGGGGCACATCAAGATCGACTACGTCATCACCAAGTGGGGTGACGGCCTGGGCAAGAAGGGGCGGCCGGTGCCCTTCTCGACCGGCGCCTACGCCCGGCGAGGCTGACTTTACGAACGCGGCGCCAGAATGTCATTCTGGTCACCGTGACCCTCCGCGTAGCCGCGAACGGCATCGACATCGCCTACGAAAGCATCGGCTCCCCCGACGGGCGGCCCCTGCTCCTCATCATGGGGCTCGGCGCGCAGCTCACCCACTGGGACGACGGGTTCTGCGAGCTCCTGGTGGAACAGGGGCACCACGTCGTCCGGTTCGACAACCGCGACGCGGGCCTGTCGACCCACCTCCACGACCTGGGCGCTCCCACGACGGGGGCGCCTTCGGCGTACCTGCTGGACGACCTGGCCGACGACACCGCGGGCTTCATGGACGCCATCGGCTGGCCGGCCGCCCACGTGGTCGGCGCCTCCATGGGCGGGATGATCGCCCAGTCCCTGGCCATCCGGCATCCGGCACGGGTGCTGACCCTGACCTCGATCATGTCGACGCCCGGCCCCACGGTCGCTCCGCCGACGGAGGCCGCGTTCGCGGCCCTGACCGCCCGCCCCGCCGCCGACCGCGCGGCCGTCATGGCGCAGGCGCTGGAGACGTACGCGGTGATCGGCTCACCCGGCTACGCGATGGACCGGGAGCGGGTCGTCCAGAGAGCCGGGCGCGCGTTCGACCGCTGCTTCGACCCGGCGGGCACGGGCCGGCAGCTGGCCGCGATCATGGCTTCGGGCGACCGTACGGACCTGCTGGCGAGCCTCACCATGCCGGCGCTGGTGCTGCACGGGGAGGACGACCCGCTCGTCCCGGTCGAGGGCGGCCGGGCCACGGCGGCGGCCATTCCCGGCGCCCGGCTGGTGACTTATCCGGGCATGGGCCATGACCTGCCCGAGCCGCTCTGGCCGGAGATCGCCCGCGAGATCGCCAAGCTGACCGCCGCCTGACTACGCGGCCGCTCCCGGGCTGCGCGGCCGCTCCCGGGCTGCGCGGCCGCTCCCGAGTTGCGCGGACCGCTCCCGGTGCCGGAGGATCTCGGCCACGTGGGTCTCGGCCCACGTGGCCACCGCCGCGATCGGGTCGTGCAGGGAGCGGCCGAGGTCGGTCAGCCCGTACTCCAGTCCTCGCCGGGGGTCTGGGCGTCCTCGTCGGGGAGCAGCGCCTTCTCGTCGGGCTTGTGCACGAGCACGTTGTCCACGTACGACTTCACGGCCGTGGCCAGCCCCACGTCGGCGTTCGCGCCCTCCGACAGGAACCAGCGATGGTCGAGGATCTCGTGGAAGAGCTGCGCGGGCTCCAGCTTCCCGCGCAGCCCGGCGGGGATCGCCTCGACCGTGGGCTGGAACACCTCCGCCAGCCACCGGTGCGCCACGATGGCCTCGTCCTCGTGCCGCAGGCCCCTGGCGACCCGGAATCCGTCGAGGTCGTTGAGCAGTCGCCGCGCCTGGTTCTCCTCCACGTCGAGCCCGGTCAGCCTGAGCAGCCGCCGCTGGTGGTGCCCCGCGTCCACGACCTTGGGGCGTACGATCAGCCGTCCGGTGCCGACCTTGCGCCGCACCATCATCTCGGCCACGTCGAAGCCGAGCAGGTTGAGCCGTCTGATCCGCTGCTCCACCCGGTGCCAGTCGACCTCCTCGATGATCTCGCTCTGGGTGATCTCGTCCCACAGGCGGTGGTAGCGGGCGACGATGTCCTCGGCGGTGTCCATGGGGTCGATCGAGGGGTGCAGCAGGCCGCCGGCCTCCAGGTCGAGCATCTCGCCGAAGATGTTCGTGTGCGCCACGTCGATGTCGCCGCGCCGCTGCCCCTCGCTGATCATCGGGTGCATCTCGCCGGTCTCGGCGTCCACGAGGTAGGCCGCGAACGCCCCCGCGTCCCTGCGGAACAACGTGTTGGACAGCGAGCAGTCGCCCCAGTAGAAGCCGTTCAGGTGCAGCCTGACCAGCAGCACGGCCAGCGCGTCCAGCAGGCGGGTGAGCGTGTCGGGGCGCAGGGTGCCCGACATGACCGCGCGGTAGGGGAGCGAGTACTGCAGGTGCCTGGTGATCAGTGCCGCGTCGAGCCCGTTCTCGCGGCCGGTGACGTACGCGACGGGCTCCACGGAGGGGGCGTCGAGCCGGGCGAGGTCCCACAACAGCTGGTATTCGCGCTTGGCGTACCGCTCGCTGATCTCCTTGATCGCGTACACCTTGCCGGACAGCCTGGCGAACCGCACCACGTGGCGCGAGATGCCGCGGGGCAGATCGACCAGGTGACGCTGCGGCCAGTCTTGGAGGGGCACCTCCCAGGGGAGGCGGATCAGGTCAGGGTCGCCTAGCGCGCCGGTGATCTGCAGGGGCATTTCATCAGGATATGGTGCACCGGTGGACGAGTTTCTCAAGTGGTACTTTTCCGACCGTCCCGTCATCGCCAGCACATTGGGGGCGGACGGCTACGATCACACCCTCGGCGATTTCACCGCCACCGCCTGGACCGCCCGCGAGCAGGAGGAGGTCCGCTGGCACGACCGCCTGTCGGCACTCGAGACCACGTCGCTCGACGACACGATCGACAGAGATCTGGTCCTCTCGCAGCTGAGAGGCTCGATCGCGCTCGCGTCCTGGCCCGCATGGCGGCGCGACCCCGCCACCTACCTGTCCGCGATCTTCGCCTCGATGTTCGCGCCGTTCCAGCACCGCCTCAAGCCGGAGCCCGAGCTGGTGACGGCCGCCGTCTCCCGTCTCGCCGAGGTGCCCGGCGTGCTGGCCGCCTGCCGCGCCAACCTGGACCCCGACCTGGCGGCCCCGCTGCTCGTGCAGCGCGGGCTCGGCCAGGCCCGCACCGGCCGCAACTTCCTCACCCGCACGATCCCGTCCATGGTCCAGGACGAGGGCCTGCGCGCGACGCTGGCCGAGGCCGCCGAGCCCGCCGCACGGGCGTTCGACGAGCTCGTCACCTTCCTGGAAGGCTTCGAGTGCGGCGGCAGCTGGCGGATGGGGGAGAAGCTCTACTCCACGCTGCTGCGCGAGCGCGAGATGCTCGCGTACGGCGCCGCCGAGCTGCACGAGAAGGGCAAGGCCGCCTGGGCGGAGCTGGACGCGCGGATGCGCCAGGTCGCGCTCGGGGTCAACGGCACCGAGGACTGGCGGGCGGCCATGGAGTCCCTCATGGACGACCACCCGCCGACGCTGGCCGACATGCGCGCCGAATACGAGGCGGAGACCCGGCGGGCCCGCGCGTTCGTCAGGGAGCACGACCTGGTCACGTTCGCCGACGGCGAGGAGTGCCACGTGCTGCCGTCGGCCGAGTACACGCGGCCCGTCCTGTCCGTCGCCCACTACCTGTCGCCGCCGCCGCTGAGCGCCTCACGCACGGGCGTCTTCTTCGTCCCCTACACGCCCGACGACTTCACCCCCGAGCAGGTACGCCAGCGCCTGCGCACCAACTCGCGGGCCCAGATGCCGTCGATCGCCGTCCACGAGGCCTACCCGGGGCACCACTGGCATCTGTCGTACATGGCGGGCAATCCGCGCGCGGTCAGGAAGGTCTTCCGCACCCCGTACTTCACCGAGGGCTGGGCCCTGTACGTCGAGAAGGTCCTGCACGAGCAGGGCTACTTCGACACCCCCGCCACCGAGCTGGCCCACCTCGACTGCCGGATCTTCCGCGCCGCCCGGATCGTGGTGGACACCGCGCTGCACTGCGAGGACATGTCCGTCGAGGAGGCCGAGACGTTCATGGCCACGAAGGCGTCGCTTTCGCCGGGGACCGCCCAGGGCGAGGTGAACCGCTACTGCGCCTGGCCCACGCAGGCGCCGTCCTACCTCACGGGCGCGATCGAGATCGACCGGATCCGGGAGTCGTTCCGCGGCACGCCGAAGGAGTTCCACGACCGGATCGCCGGGTCCGGGGGCCTGCCCCTGGGCCTGGCCGAGCAGGCCGCGCTCGCCTGACCGCCACCGGCCGTGCGGCCGGGTGGCCCGGCCGGGCGGGTCAGGGGCGGCGGGGGAAGGCCGGCGGGTTGAGGGCGCGGTCCACGACGGCGGCGAGCTGCTCGTCCGTGAGGATGGCCGGCTTGCCGACGCCGAGCCCTCTGACGTACACCTCGCACAACCACTCCAGCAGGCGGGTCGCCTCGAACGCCTGCTCCAGCGTCGGCCCGATGGTCACCCCGCCGTGGTTGGCCATCAGGGCCGCCTGCTTGCCCTCCAGCGCCGCCCGTACGTTGGCGGCCAGCTCGGGGGTGCCGTACGTGGCGTATTCGGCGACCTTGACCACGCCGCCGAGCGCCAGTGCGTTGTAGTGCACCGGCGGCAGCTCCGTCATCGTGGTGGCCACGACCGTTCCGAACACGGAGTGCGTGTGCACCACGGCCAGCGCGTCCGTGGCCTCGTAGACGGCCAGGTGCATGGGGGTCTCGCTGGACGGCTGGGCGTCGCCTTCGACGAGGTGGCCCGAGACGTCCACGATCGGGCACAACTCGGGCGTCAGCCGGTCGAGCGCCACCCCTGAGGGCGTGACCGCCACCAGGTCGCCCTGGCGCACGCTCAGGTTGCCCGAGGTGCCGATGACCAGGCCGAGCTCGACGGCCCGCCGTCCGTACTCGCACAGCTGCTCGCGGAGGCTCATGTGCGTCGAATGTAGCGGGTCGTCCGAAAAGCGGCAATTAGCGGCGGTCGAGGGCGCCCAGCATGATGCGTTCCGCGCCCTCCCGGGTGATCCGGCCGGGGTAGAGCAGCAGGTGCAGGCTGAGGCCGTCCACCAGGGCGAGCAGGTGCTCGGTGAGGTCGTCCAGGTCCTCGTCCAGGTCCTCGTCCAGGTCCTCGTCCAGGTCCTCGTCCAGGTCCTCGTCCAGGTCCTCGTCCAGGTCCTCGTCCAGGTCCTCGTCCAGGTCCTCGTCCAGGTCCTCGTCCAGGTCCCGGGCCAGCTCGCCGGCCGCGCGGGCCTGCCCGAGCAGGTGGCGTACGGCGGCGCGCAGCTCGGCCGCCTCCGCCCGCTGGACCTCGGCCAGGCGTTCCGAGGTCAGGCTGCGGCTCCAGAAGCTGACCTCGAGCCGGGTCTCCCGGCCGCGCTCGTCGTCCAGCGGCAGGTTGTCGAGCAGCAGCTCGCGCAGCGCGGCCAGCCCCGTCGCGCCCTCGACCTTGGCGGTCAGCCGGGCGCGGATGCGCTGGTGCGACTGGCGCAGCGCCGACAGCAGGATCTCGTCCTTGTCGGCGAAGTAGTGGGCGAGGACCCCGTTGGAGTAGCCGGCCTCCTTGGCGATGGCCCGCGTGGTGGCGGCGTCGATGCCGTCCCTGACGATCACCCGGCCGGCCGCCGCCATGACCTCGCGCCTGCGTTCGTCGTGGTCGACGATTTTCGGCATCGGGCTGCCCCTCTCGTAGGCGTACCTCACCATATTGACTTTTTATTCGGACGTCTGTCTATTTAGACCATGACCGTCGCCACCGTCGGCGTGCACATCGTCGACATCCTCGCCAGGCCCGTCGAGCACATCCCCGACGGCCAGGACACCGTGCTGGTCGACCAGATCCGCCTCACCGCCGCGGGCGCCGCCGCGGGAACGGCGGTCGACCTGGTCAAGCTGGGCAACTCCGTGGTCACCATGGGCGCCGTCGGCGACGACGAGCTGGGCGACCTCCTGCTGGCGGTGCTCACCAAGCGCGGCGTGGACGTCTCGCGCCTCGTACGCAGGGCGGGGGAGCAGACCGCCGCGTCGATCCTGCCCATCAGGCCCGACGGCGGCCGGCCCAGCTTCCACGTGCCCGGCGCGAACCTCGGGGTGACGTACGCCGACCTGGACGCCGACGTGCTGAGGGGCGCGCGGGCGATCCACCTCGGCGGGATGGACGTCACGTTCGGCCTCGGCGACCCGGCCTTCTTCGCGCTCCTGGACGAGGCACGCGCGGCCGGGACGATCGTCACGATGGACCTGCTGTCGGAGATGCCCGACCTGCTGGGCATGGCCACGGCGTTCCTGCCCCACGTGGACTACGTCCTGCCCAACGAGTCGCAGGCCCTCCTCATGACGGGCGCCACCGACGTCACGGCGGCCGCGGACGCCCTGCTGGCCCGCGGCCCACTCGGCGTGCTCGTCACCCTCGGCGCGGCGGGCAGCCTCGTCGTGACGGCGGACGGCGCGGAGCGGGTGCCCGCGATCAAGGCGGAGGTGGCCGACACGACCGGCTGCGGCGACGCCTACTGCGCCGGCTTCCTCACAGGCCTGCTGCACGGCCGGGACGTGCCGGCCGCCGCCCGCTGGGGCACGGCCGCCGCCGCCCGCGTGGCCACCGGCCTCGGCTCGGACGCCGGCCTCACCGACCTCGGATCCACCCTCAGTCTCCTCTAAGGACCCCCTCAGCCTCCTCCAAGGACTACAAGATGACCGACGCAGAACTCCGCCGCAGGGCCTCGAAGGTCGTCCCCGGCGGCATGTACGGCCACCTCAACGCCGCCCTGTTCGCCCCAGGCTTCCCGCAGTTCTTCGAACGCGGCGAGGGCTGCCGGCAGTGGGACGTCGACGGCAGGGAGTACATCGACTTCATGTGCAGCTGGGGCCCCGTCGTGCTCGGGCACCGGCACCCCCGCGTGGAGGAGGCCGCCGCCCGCCAGGCCGCGCTCGGCGACTGCCTCAACGGGCCCGGGCCGATCATGGTGGAGCTGGCCGAGCTGCTGGTGGACACCGTGCCGAGCGCCGACTGGGCGATGTTCTCCAAGAACGGCACCGACGCCACCACGCAGGCGCTCATGGTCGCCAGGGCCGCCACCGGGCGGACGAAGGTGCTGATGGCCCACGGCGCCTACCACGGGGCCGACCCCTGGTGCACGCCGTCACCCGCGGGCACGACGCCGAACGAGCGGGCCGACCTGGTGGAGTTCACCTACAACTCGCTGGAGTCGCTGGAGTCGGCGGCGGCGACCGTGGAAAGGGACGTGGCGGCGATCATCGTCACCCCCTTCAAGCACGACTCGTTCGAGGACCAGGAGCTGGTGGAGCCGGCCTTCGCCCGCGGCGCCCGCGCCCTGGCGGACCGCCTCGGGGCAGCCCTGGTGATCGACGACGTGCGCGCCGGGTTCCGCGTCGACCTGCGCGGCTCGTGGGAGCCGTACGGGGTGCGCCCCGACCTGACGGCCTGGTCCAAGGCGATGGCCAACGGCTACCCGATCGCCGCCGTGACCGGCACGGACGCGCTGCGCGGGCCGGCGCAGACGTTGTACTCGACGGGGTCGTTCTGGTTCTCGGCGGTCGCGATGGCGGCGGCCAAGGCCACCATCGAGACCCTGCGCGACACGGACGGCATCGCCGCCATGGAGAGGGTCGGCGCGCAACTGCGCGAGGGGCTCTACGCGCAGGCCAAGTCGCACGGGTTCACCGTGAACCAGACGGGACCGGTGACGATCCCGTGGCTCAGCTTCGACGGCGACGCCGACCTGTCCGTGGCGATGTACTGGAGCGACGCCTGCCTGCGGCACGGCGTCTACCTGCACCCGTGGCACAACTGGTTCATGTCGGCGGCGCACACGGAGGGCGACGTCGCCAAGGCTCTGGAAGGCACGGACCGGGCGTTCGCGGAAACCCGCGCCCACGTCGGCTGACGGCGCCGCACAACCTGGCACCGGTTCCCCCAACACGGTATGTGATCGGCCGGTCACTCGTTAGAGTGGGTGCCTCTCGGAGCCCTCATGCCGGAGGGGCTCGAACCATGGGGGTCTCATGCGCGTGTCCAAACTTCCGCTCGTCCTGCTCGCCGTCGCCTGTGCCGGAGCCTGCGCCGGGCCGCCCGCCCCTGTGCAGAACGCGGCCGGTCCCGAGGTCGCCAAGAGCCCGGAAAGCGCGATCACGTTGTCCGGTTCCGGCGAGTTCACCGACGGCGACACCTCGGCCATCGCCTACGACCGCAAGCTCGCCCCGAAGGGCGCCCAGGCCAGCGTCACCGTCGAGTCGTCAGGAGACGAGACCACGACCTCGCTCGTCGCGGAGGGTCTGCAGCCCGACCGGCGCTACGGCGTCCACCTGCACACCAAGCCGTGCGGGAAGAAGCCCGACGACTCCGGTCCGCACTTCCAGCACAACCCGGGCAAGATCAATCCGGAGAGCGAGGTCTGGCTCGACATCCGCACCGACGACGAGGGGGCGGGCCGCTCGACGGCCCGCAACGACTGGGCGCTCGACCCCGACAAGCTGCCGGCCTCGCTGGTCATCCACTCCAAGCCGACCACGCCCAAGGGGCCCGAGGTCGGCATGGCGGGTGACCGCGTCGCCTGCCTCACGCTCGGGAAAGTGTGACACGTCCCGGTTCCTCCCTCGGCCCGCCTCCCGAACGTTCAGGAGGCGGGCCGACGCGTGTGCGGGCCGCTTTTCCGTAGGGTGACGAGTCCTTGGCGGAGTCATGCGCGTCGTAGCATTACACGCTCGACACGGTCGATTACGTTCGGTGATGGAACCGGCGAGTCGTACCCTCTCACCCGCCCGCCGGCACACACCGCATGCCCATGCGGTCGGCTCACGGGCCGTGCTCCTGCGGCGACCCGACCTGGGCCCGACGGTGGGCGTGAAGAGCGCGTCAGGCCCCCTGGTTCCTGTCCGAGCCGGTCACAGCCACCAGGCTTCCCGTTAACACAGGAGTCCACATGCGATTCACCTCCAAAGTCTGCACGGTCGTCGCCCTGGCGGGGGCGGCTCTCGGGCCCGTCGCCACTCCCGCCGTCGCGGCCCCCGTCACCTGCTCGGCTGCCGCGTTGAAGCGCGCGATCGAGAGGGTCAACACCGTCGGCGGGACTCTTGACCTGCAGGCCGGTTGCGTCTATCGCTTGGCGCAGGCCGACAACGGCGCCAACGGACTGCCGGTGATCAGGGCGGATGTCACGGTCAACGGCAACGGAGCGACCATCGAAAGGGCGGCGTACGCCTCGGCCTTCCGCATCTTCCAGGTGAAGCGCGGCGGCAAGCTCACCCTCAACCGAGTCACTCTCCGTAACGGCCGGGTCGACGGCGCGAACGGCGGCGCGGTCCTCGTCGACCCCGGGGGTGCCCTGACGTTGCAGGACAGCGTCATCACCGGCAGCTCCGCCGCCAAGGGAGGCGCCGTCTACACCCAGGGCAGCATCTCGGTCAGGAACTCCCAGATCGTCGGCAACACCGCGACCGAGGTCGGCAACAGCATCGGAACGGGCTCCAGCGCCGCCGTCATCGTGTCCAACTCCACCGTGGCCGACCAGGAGGGTCCCTCCGTCAACCTCGGCAACACCGTCGAAATGGGAGACCTCTTCGACGGAGACGGCTTCCTGTAAGCCGCCCGCCTGCGCGAAGGGACCGGGGCCTCACACGCATGGCGCGTGAGGCCCCGGTCCGGCTCTGCGGCCGCGTGCTCAGGAGCCGTTGGCCAGGGGGAAGGCGCCGCGGGCCAGGGCGGTCAGCTCGCCGCCCAGCTTCCCGTCATCGAACGCCGCCTTCGGGTTGACCGCCATCGAGGTCACGACGTACGTCTTCCCGGCGGAGGTGCGAGCCAGGAAGCTCTGGTCGTGCACGCCCGGCTCCGAGCCGCCCTTGTACCACACCGTCGGCCACTGCTTCGGGTCGAGCCCGAGCGCGGCGGGCTCGACCGACATCGCCTTGTCGACGTGCTTGTCGTCCATCTTGATCAGCTGGGCGTGGGCACGGCAGATGTCGGAGGGTGAGGCGAAGTACTCGATCGTGTCCAGCTCACGCGGCTTGGTCCAGGCCTTGACGCGGGTCAGCGGGACCTTGGCGACGACCTTCTCCAGGTAGTCCCGCTTCTTCGCGGTGCTCAGCGACAGGTACCTCTTGGCGTGGCGGGGGTAGTCGGCGCCCTTGAGCGCGAACAGTTCGCGCGTCTTGAGCAGCGGGAAGTTGCGCTTGTCTGTGGCGCCCCAGGCGCGCATGGTGCGCTCGACCGCCTTGCGACCCACCTTGTGCATCAGCAGGTCGGTTGCCGTGTTGTCGCTGATGGAGATCATCAGCTTGGCGGCCTCCATCACGGTGACCTTGCTGCCGTCGGGCCGGTCCTGGAGCTCGCCGCTGGGCAGGCTCTTCAGCTCGGGGGTGATGGTGAGCTTGGTGTCCCAGCCGAACGCGCCGGCCTTGATGCGCTGTGCCACGGTGCCGAGCACGTACAGCTTGAAGATCGAGCCCAGCGGGCGCTTCTTGCCGCGGGCGATGGCGTGCACGGGGCGGCAGTCGCCGTTCTTGGCCACCTCGGCCGCGACGAAGCCTGCCTGCGGCGCCGCCTTTTTCAGCCGCTCGTCCAGTTCTGCCCAGCTCTTGGGGGCGGGCGCACGGAACAGCAGGCCGTTGATCAGCCCCGCGGTGTCCACCGACAGCGAGATCTCATGTCTCCACTCGCCCTCGGTCCCCAGGGCGATCAGCACGTTCTCCTTCGACGTCGTGACCTTCTCCAGCCGCAGACCCTTGTAGTTCGCCAGGACCTGGTTGATGACGTCGGCCGGGGTTCCCTTGAGGAAGTCGGCGGCGAAGTGCTCGGCGATCTCCGTCTTCGGGATCGGCGGGGTGGCCATCGCGTCGAGCAACCAGGCCAGCTGCTTCCCCGCGGGCGTGTCGGGGATCCTGGGAACGGCGACGGCGGCCGCCGACACGGTGGCCGGGGCGCTCGCCGCCCCCGCGGGGGCGGGCTGGCTCACGCAGGCCGTCATGGAGACCGCGACCGCGGCAGTCGCCAGAACCCGGGTGGGCTTCGACGGGACATTCATGAGGGGCTCCTTCGACCTCGACTTTCGCGTATCACCAGCGAACCGGAGCGCGGGGGTCGCGGGCCACCAAGTGGACCGCCGTTCTCGCAGGTGGGGCTGTCCGTAGGAAATATGCGGTTAACCTCATAGACGCCCTCCCGATCCCCCATGACGATGGAGGCTTATGACATCCAGGCTGGTGGCCGGGCTGCTAGCGGTGGCCTCGGCCGCGGGGATCGTGGTGGGCATGTCGCTGGTGGGAGGCTGGCCCTCCTCACTGGTGGCAGTGGTATCCACCATGATCGTCCTGCTGCTGCCCGCCGTGGGCTGGTTGCTGGCGTTCAGACGTCCGGAGAT
Organism: Nonomuraea sp. B5E05; assembly: GCF_039880665.1. Lineage (NCBI taxonomy): Bacteria > Bacillati > Actinomycetota > Actinomycetes > Streptosporangiales > Streptosporangiaceae > Nonomuraea > Nonomuraea sp. B5E05. Next base: position 57,680 of record NZ_JBDPMJ010000013.1, on the reverse strand, counting down.
CCGCTACGGCTGGGTCCTGCTCGCGGCCGGCCTGTCGCTGGGGGCCGGCACGCTCGGCGTGGGGCTGACCGCTTCCGGCGCCCCCGCGGGATTGTTCACCTACGTGTCCACCGTCGGGTACGCGCTGTTCTACGGGCTGACCTGGATCTTCGTCCCGCTGTTGTTCCCCGACGGCCGGCTGCCCTCGAGGCGCTGGCGGGCCGTCCCGTGGATCTCGGGCATCGCGATCGCCGTGCACGGCATCGGTACGGCGCTGGCAGGGGTGGATCCCAGCAGGCCGGCGATGACGTCCTTGCCGGCTGACCGGCTGGTCGCGGCGGCGGCGGGCGGCTTCGGGCAGTTCGTCACGTGGGTCATCGCGGGGGTCGTGTTCTGCAGCCTGGTGCTCCGCTGGCGGCGCAGCGAGCCGCCCGAGCGCGCGCAGTACGCGTGCATGGTGGCGGGCGTCGCCGCGACCGCGGCGGGCGGCGTGCTGACGCTGCTCTTCCTCCTCGGGCTGAGCACGCCGACCCTCACGGCGATCGCCGGGCTGGCGCTGGTCGGCTCGCTTCCCGCCGCCATCGGGGTGGCGATCGTGCGGCACCGGTTGCTCGACATCCGGTTCGGCATCAGGGGGTCGCGCCTGCACCTGGTGTTCGACGTGCGGCCGACGGTCGGCGAGGTGCTGTCGGACCTGGGCACCGCGCTGGAGGACACGCCCGAGCCGGTGGAGCAGCTCGGCCGGCTGGCCGCCGCGGTGCGCGCCGGGCTGGAGCTCAGATGGGCGGCCGTGACGCTCGCCGACGGGACACGCGTGGTGGCGGGCCGGGCGGAGGGCCCGGCCGCGCTGACGATGCCGGTACGCGGCGGTCTCGGGCACATCGAATGCGGCCCCAGGGACGCCGGACCGCTGACCGGCCAGGACCGGCGGCTCCTGGAGGCGCTGGCCGTGCCCGCGGGCCTGGCGATCCAGAGCGCCGGGCTGGTCACCCGGCTGGTCAACGCCCAGGAGGCCGAACGCCGCCGCATCGAACGCAACATCCACGACGGCGTCCAGCAGCAACTCGTCGCCCTCATCGCCGGCATCGAGCTGGCCCGCGCCACGGGAGCGGGCGCCGACATGCTCGCCCACCTGCGCGAGCAGGCCCGCCAGACGCTCGCCGACCTGCGCGAGCTGGCGGCCGGCATCCACCCGTCGTCCCTCAGCCAGGGCGGCCTGGTGGAGGCCGTCGAGGAGCGCTGCTCGCGCCTGCCCGTGCGCACGACGGTGACCTCGTCCCCGGACCTGCGGTCGAGGCGCTTCACCGACGAGATAGAAGGTGCGATGTACTTCACCGTGAGCGAGGCCGTGGCCAACGCGCTCAAGCACGCGAAGGCCGCCACCATAGACGTACGCCTGTCGCGGGCGGGAGGCCGCCTGACCGCCGCCGTCGCCGACGACGGGAAGGGCTTCGACGCCGCGCTCACGCGGCGCAGGGGGCTGGCGACGTTGTCGGACCGGCTGGACGCCCTCGGCGGCGGCCTCACCGTCGGCAGCGAGCCGGGGAAGGGGACACGGGTGAACGCGTGGGTGCCGGTCGATGAGTGAGCCGATCCGCACGGTCGTGGCCGACGATCACTATCTGGTGCGCGAGGGCACCCGCCGGCTGCTCGAGATGTCGGGCGAGGTGGCGGTCGTGGGCGCGGTGGGCAACGCCGACGAACTCCTCGACGCCGTACGCCGGCTCGGTCCCGACGTCGTGATCACCGACATCCGGATGCCAGGAGGGGAGTGGCGGCCGGGCTTCGAGGGCATCGACGCCGCCCACCGCATCCGCTCCGCCCACCCGGGCGTCGGGGTGGTGGTGCTGTCGCAGTTCGCGGACGCGTTGTTCGCGTTCGAGCTGTTCAAGCACGGCACCGAGGGCTACGCCTATCTCCTGAAGGACCGGGTGGGGGATCTGGACGAGCTGCTCGGCGCGATCAACGCGGTGGCCTCGGGCGGCTCGGTCATCGACCCGAAGGTGGTGGAGGGCCTGCTGGCCAGGCGTGACGTGCGCGGCCAGCGGGAGGAGCTGACCGGCCGCGAGCGCGACGTGCTGCGGGAGATGGCGCACGGCCGCTCGAACTCTGCCATCGCCCGGGCCCTGCACCTGTCGATCTCGTCGGTGGAGAAGAACGTCAACGCCATCTTCACCAAACTCGGCCTGGAGAACAGCGGGGACGTGCACCGCAGGGTGGCCGCCGTGCTCGCCTACCTGGGGCCCGACCCGTCCTAGCGTCCTGTCCCCGCTCAGCCCTCACTGGCGTGAGCGGCCTGCACGGCCTTGCGCAGCGCGGTGGCCACCGGTTCGACCGGCTCCGACAGCTGCTCGATCCGTCTCCTGCCGTGGTGGCGTTGCTCCCGCTCCGGCGGCATGATCTTCAGCCTGGCCGCCGCCGCGAGGGCCGCCAGGATCCGGACGTCCTGGTCGAGGCGGCCCACGGGCCGACCGCCGAGCGCGGCCCTGCTGACGCGCTCGGCGAGCTTGCGCGACAGGTACGGCCGGCGCGGCGTGATCCGCTCGACGGGGAACAGCAACACCCGCCGCCGCTCCACCCGGATGAGCCGGGCGGCCTCCAGCTCGTCGCGGACGAGGCGGAACGCCTCCGCGCGGTCCTTGCGGATCCACTGCCGCCACGACCGGGGCGGGGAGTTCGAGATCTGCTCCCACACGGCCGCCTGGAGCGGGCCGGGATCGACGGGGGCGATGACCGCCCGCGCCATGCCCGCGTCGTCGGCCAGGTTGCCGGCCACCAGCAGCTCGGCCAGCGCCGCCGCGCGCAGCAGGTAGCCCAGCTCGCCGCGGTTGGCCAGTCGTTCCTTGCGCAGGTCGAAGGCGAGCAGGAACGCCGACCTCGGCAGGGACTCATCCCGCTTCACCCGTATCTCCGTCTTCATCCGCCGGCTCCTTGTCCTCCTGGGTTTCCTCCTGGCCCTCCTGGTTCTTCCGGGGCCGTCCGCGGGGCCGCATCCGCCCCACGCCGTCGGGCAGGCGCCCGGCCTCCGACAGGGCCCTGCGCAGCAGGAACTCGATCTGCGAGTTGGTGCTGCGCAGCTCGTCGGAAGCCCACCTGGCCAGCGCGTCGTGGACCACCGGGTCGAGCCGCAGGAGGATCTTCTTCCGTTCCACGACGTTTACTGGTAGAGCGTTCCGGTGTTCACGATCGGCTGGGTGTCACGATCGCCGACCAGCACTACGAGCAGGTTGCTCACCATGGCGGCCTTGCGCTCCTCGTCCAGCTCGACCACGTCGTGCTCGGCCAGCTTGGCCAGCGCCGTCTCGACCATGCCGACCGCTCCTTCGACGATCCGCTGGCGGGCCGCCACCACCGCGCCGGCCTGCTGGCGCCGCAACATCGCGTGGGCGATCTCTGGTGCGTAGGCCAGGTGGATGATGCGGGACTCGATGATTTTCACCCCGGCCGCGGCCACCCTGACGGAGATCTCCGCGGACAGCTTCTCGTTGATCTCGTCGGCGTTGTCGCGCAGGGACAACCGTGGCTCGCCGTGCGAGTCGTACGGGTAGCTGCCCGCGATGTGGCGCACCGCCGTCTCCGCCTGGATGGCGACGAACTCCACGAAGTCGTCCACCTCGAAGACCGCCTGCGCCGTGTCCTCCACCTGCCAGACCACCACGGTCGCGATCTGGATGGGGCTGCCGTCGGCGTCGTTGACCTTCGTCACGTCCGTCTCATGGTTGCGGATCCTGGTGGACACCCGCCGCCGCAGGGTGATCGGGTTGACCCACTGCAGGCCGGGCGTGCGCAGGGTGCCGACGTAGCGGCCGAGGAGCTGCACGACCCTGGCCTCGCCCGGGGCCACCGCGGTGAGCCCGAAGGACAGCACGACGCCGACGAGGATCACCAGCGCGGACGCCACGAGCAGCCACACGCCGCCCTGCCCGGCCCTCGAGGCGAGCATGGCGATCGCCACGATGAGCAGGGCCACCCCCGCGAGCGTGACCAGCGTGGACACGCCGACCATCACGAACCCGTTGGCCGCCCGGACCGGGCGCTCGCTCGTGCGCGGCGCCGGCATGTCGATGACGGCCCCTTCGACCGCGACCCCGCCTGTTGTGCCGGTCATGGCTGTCTCCTCTGCTTCTCCGGCGATTTCACGTTGCTATCTAAGTGATATCACTTTTTTGACAAGAGGGCGAGAGGGATTTTCCGGGCACGCGTCGGCCACTCTCGAAGCGGGGCGTGCGGGCGGGGTGGTTAAGGATCAGCCGAAGACGGCGGGTGGGGGGACGGGCGCCAGGACGGAGTCGCCGTCGTTGATGGGGGCGGCCCCGGCGACGAAGTTGGTCAGCGCCTCGCCGTACACGCAGCGCGCCTGGGTCAGGCCCCCCGCCGCCCTCCGGCTCAGCAGGTCGAGCGGGAGCCCGGTGCGGGACGCGGCCACGATGAGGTTGCCGAAGCGGCGGCCGCGCATGATCCCCGGCTCGGCCATCAGGGCCACGTGGCCGAAGGCGGCCGTCACGGTGGCCAGCAGGCGCCGGGCGAACGCCAGCCCCTTGCCGTCGGCCAGGTTGATCAGCAGGGTGCCCGACGGGCGGAGGACGCGCGCGATGTCGCCCATGTACTCGGTCGTGGCCAGCTCCACCGGCATCGTCGCGCCGGAGAAGGCGTCGAGCACCACCAGGTCGGCGGAGGCGTCCCAGATCCTGGCGGTGCCCTCGCGGCCTCCCTCGACGATGACCTTCAGTTTGGGGACGGACCGGAGGTTCAGCTGCTCGCGTACGAGGTTGACCAGCAGGCCGTCGGGCTCGATCACGATGTGGCGGGAGCCGGGGCGGGTGGCGGCGACGTAACGGGGGATCGTGCAGGCGCCGCCGCCCACGTGCAGGCAGCTCAGCGGCCCTTCCGCCAGGAGGTCGATCACGTCCGCCATGAGCCGGACATACTCGAATTCCAGAAATGTCGGGTCTTGTAGGTCTACGTACGACTGAGGTACGCCATCCTTGGACAGCACCCAGCCGTCCTGCCTGTCCAGATCCCGGAGAAGTTCGATCTCGCCGAACGTCACCGGATAAAGGCCGGGCATCGGTTCCCGCTGTCCACGTGCCACGCTGATCCCTCCTGGGAGAACCGTATGCGACGAAGAAGACTGATGGTGCTCGTTGTCGCTCTTGTCGCGGTGTTAGGTGCGGGTGCGTTCGCCGTGATGGCGTCGAGCCGGGTCAGAGGTAGCGCGTCCGAGACCGCCGCGGCGTATTTCGCGGCGTGGCGCGAGGGCGACGTCCTGGACATGGTCCGCCTGGTGCACCAGCCGCCCTCCGACTTCTCCCAGCGGCACTACGCGCTCACGGAGGAGCTGCACGTCGAGTCCATCCAGCTCACTCCCGGCCAGGTGAAGAGCGCGGGAGGCGAGAGCGCCGAGGTGCCGTTCTCGGGGGTGCGCCGGCTCGCCGAGCTCGGGGCGTGGCCGTTCACCGGCGTGTTGCGGCTCGGCGTACGCGAGCGGGCCTGGAAGGTGTTGTGGACGCCCGAGACGCTGCACCCCCTGCTCAAGGACGGCGGCACGCTGGAGCTGGGCGAGATCGAGGCGTCGGCGGCCGAGCTGGTCACCAGAGAGGGCCACAAGATCCCCAACGACAGCTACGCGGAGGCGTACCTCGATCCGCTCAGACCCGAGTTCGAGACCGCCGGCCACGGCTGGGAGCTGGTGTCCAGGGTCCCGGGCCGGCCCGCCAGGCGGCTGCTGGCCCGCGCGCCCGAGGCGAACGTCGAGCGCACCACCCTGTCGCGCCCGGTCCAGGCGGCGGCCGCCAGGGCGCTGGACGGGGTGGACGACTCGGCGGTCATCGTCATCCGGCCGAGCACCGGCGAGATCCTGGCGCTGGCCGACCGCCTCAGGAACAACTACAGCGCCGTGCGGGATGTCTTCCCGCCCGGCTCCGTCTTCAAGACGATCACCGCCGCCGCGCTGCTGAAGTCGGGGCTCGACCCGTCGGCCCAGGTCGCGTGCCCCGGCACGTACACCATCCCGTTCCACCGCACCTTCCAGAACGACGGCCAGGTGGACCGCGGCGTCGTCAGCTTCACCGACGCGTTCGCCCACTCCTGCAACACGACCTTCGTCCAGCAGGCCACCACCAGGATCGACGCGGGCGCGCTGCGCGAGACCGCGGACCTGTGGGGGTTCGGCCGGCCCATCGCGACCGGCATCGGCGGGACCTGCGGCGCCATGCCCGACACCGACGATCCCGACATGCTCGCGGCGGACGCGATCGGCCAGGGAGAGGTGGTCGCCACCCCGCTGTGCATGGCCACGCTGGCCGCCGCCGTGCAGAGCGGCGTCTGGCGCTCGCCCAGGCTGCTGTCGAAGGAGCTGGTACGCCGCATCGACGGTCCGCCGCACGACGACGTGCCCCTGGACCAGGCGGTCGTGAGCGCGCTGCGCGACATGATGGCTGCCGTGGTCGATCACGGCACGGCCAGCGAGGCCGGGCTGCCCGAGGGCGTGGCGGGCAAGACGGGCACGGCCGAGGCCCTGGACGACGAGGGGTCGCACGGATGGTTCATCGGTTACCGCGATGACCTGGCCTTCTGCGTGTTCGTCCGGCATGGGGGATCGGGGCGCCGGGCGGCCGTCCCCATAGCGGCCCGGTTCCTCAACGGGTTGTGACCTCTGGGGCTCCCGCGGTGCGGGGCCGGCCGCGTGAGGGAACAAACCTACGGTACCGTAGGTTTCCATGACGACCCTCACCGTCAAGCCAAGGCTGCGGGGCTGGTTGCACACCGGAGCATTGCCCGTCACGCTGGTCGCGGGGTTCGTGCTCGTGGCGCTCGGCCCGACCCTGCAGGCCCGCCTGGCCTCCGCCGTCTACGCGATCACCTCGGCCCTGCTGTTCGGCATCTCGGCCACCTACCACCGCAGCACGCTCGGCCCTCGCCTGGCGGAGTTCCTGCGCAGGTTCGACCACGCCAACATCTATCTGATCATCGCCGGCACCTACACGCCCTTCGCCCTGCTGGCGCTCGACGGGGCGGTCAGGGTCGCGGTGCTCTCCGTCATCTGGGGCGGCGCGCTGGCCGGCGTGCTTTTCCGGGTGTTCTGGATGAACGCCCCGCGCTGGCTCTACACGGTCCTCTACCTGGCGCTGGGCTGGACCGCGATCTTCGTGATGCCGCAGTTGCTGCAGGGCGCGGGCGTGGCCGCCGTCGTGCTGGTGGCCGTCGGCGGCGTGTTCTACTCGGCCGGAGCCATCGTGTACGGCCTGCGCCGCCCCGACCCGGCGCCCCGCTGGTTCGGCTTCCACGAGGTCTTCCACGCCTGCACCATCGCCGCCTACCTGGTGCAGTACATCGCGGTCTCGATCGTGGTCTACTCGCACGGGTGAGCGCGGCGACCCGTGGCCGGCGCCGGCGGCCGGGTCACTGACATTTGACCCGGTGCTGGTCTGTTCTCAAGTGATTTTCGGAAAACAGACCAGTATGGGTGATATCGCAAGTTCGTGGTGGATGCTGCTGATCCGTGGCCTCGCGGCCATCGTCTTCGGCTTCCTGGCGCTCATCTGGCCGGGCATGACGCTGCTCGTGCTGGTGGTCTTCTTCGCCGCGTACGTCCTGGTGAACGGGGTGTTCGCGCTGCTGTCCGCCTTCCGCCACGGCGCCAGGTCGCGGGTCTGGCTGCTCATCTCCGGAATCGTCGGGATCCTGGCCGGCGTCGTGGCGTTCGCCTGGCCGGGGATCACCTCCATCGCCCTGCTCTACGTCGTGGCCTTCTGGGCCATCGTCTCCGGCGTCGCCGAGGTCATCGCCGGGATCCAGCTGCGCAAGGACATCGACAACGAGTGGATGCTCATCGTCGGCGGCATCCTGTCGGTGATCTTCGGCGTCCTGCTGCTCATCTGGCCGGGGGCGGGCCTGCTCAGCCTCGTCTGGCTCCTCGGCGCCTTCGCCATCCTGTATGGCATCGCCGAGATCGCCCTGGCGCTTCGCGTGAAGAACTTCACTTCCAGTCCACGTGTGCCGTAAATTTTATGTGTGAGAAGGCGTTCCTCGAAAGGAACGTACGACCCTACGTGGAGGCGCCATGGACGTGCACACCCGCCTTGCCCACCACCTGCTCGTCGACGGTTACCGCCTGGTGCTCGACCTGGAGCTCAGCCAGGGCTCCTGGCTCGTCGACGCCCGCGACGGCCGCCGCTACCTCGACTTCTACACCTTCTTCGCCTCCGCCCCCCTCGGCGTGAACCCGCCCTTCGACGCCGACTTCACCCAGCTCCTCGGCCAGGTCGCCCGCAACAAGCCGGCCAACCCCGACATCTACACCGAGCACCTCGCCGACTTCGTCGACACCTTCGTCCGCGTGCTCGGCGACCCCGCGCTCCCGCACCTGTTCTTCGTCGAGGGCGGCGCCCTCGCCGTCGAGAACGCCCTCAAGACCGCCTTCGACTGGAAGAGCCGCCGCAACGAGGCCGAGGGCCGCTCACGCGACCTCGGCACCAAGGTCCTGCACCTGACCAAGGCCTTCCACGGCCGCAGCGGCTACACCCTGAGCCTGACCAACACCGAGCCCGGCAAGACCGACCGGTTCCCCATGTTCGACTGGCCGCGCATCGACGTGCCCGCCATCCACTTCGGCGACGTCGAGGCGGCCGAGCAGCGCGCCCTCGCCCAGGCCAGGGAGGCGTTCGAACGCCACCCCCACGACATCGCCTGCTTCATCGCCGAGCCCATCCAGGGCGAAGGCGGCGACAACCACATGCGACCGGAGTTCCTCCAGGCCATGCAGCGCCTGTGCCACGAGTACGACGCCCTGTTCATCCTCGACGAGGTGCAGACCGGCGGCGGGACGACCGGTACGCCGTGGGCCTACCAGCAGCTCGGGCTGGAGCCCGACGTGGTGGCGTTCGCCAAGAAGGTCCAGGTCGGCGGGATCATGGCCGGTCGCAGGGTGGACGCGGTGCCGGACAACGTGTTCCAGCTGAGCGGCCGCATCAACTCCACCTGGGGCGGCGGCCTGGTGGACATGGTGCGCAGCCGGGGCATCCTCGAGATCGTCGAGCGCGACGGCCTGATCCAGCGCGCCGCTACCCTGGGCACCGTGCTGCTCGAACGCCTCACCAAGCTGGAGGCCGAGCACCCCGAGACCATGGCGAACGTGCGCGGCCGGGGCCTCATATGCGCGTTCGACCTGCCCGACAGGGCCGCCCGCGACGCCCTGGTGGCCAGGCTCAGGGAGGAGCAGGGGGTGGTGGTGCTGCCGTGCGGCCCCCGCTCCGTACGCCTCCGGCCGGCGCTGAACATCCTGGAGAGCGACATCGACCACGGCATGGCGGCCCTGGCCGCGGCGCTCTGAGCGCGGTCACTGCGTGACGCTGGTGGCAGTGCGGCGCGGCCCGAAGTAGCGCCAGAAGAAGTTGATCAGCACGTTGACCCGGTTGCGCCCGCCCAGCAGGTACGCCACGTGCACGAAGATCCACACCAGCCAGGCGGGCAGCCCGCGCATGGTCATCCCGTTGGACAGCTGGAGCACCGCCTCCGCCTTGCCGACGGTGGCCATGATGCCCGGGTCACGGTAGGAGAAGCGCCGCAGCGGCCTGCCGTGCGCGGCGGCCAGGATCTGCCGGCCCACGTGCTTGCCCATCTGGATCGCCGGCTGGGCGAGCTGGGGCAGCGGCTCCGGCTGCCCCGACAGGTCGCCGGCCACGAAGATCTCGGGGTGGTCGCGTACGTTCAGCGCCTCCGTCAGCGTGACCCGGCCGCCCTTGCCCTGCGGCAGGCCCCAGTCGGACACCTGCTTGGGCGCGGCGACGCCGAGCGCCCACACGGTCACGTCGCTCGGCAGCCGCGTGCCGTCCTCCAGTATTACCGCGTCCGGTTCCACGGACGCCACCGTCGCCCCCAGCCGCAGCTGCACCCCTCTCCTGCGCAGCGCCTCGGCCGCCGCGTCGCGCAGCCGCGGTTTGTACGGCGACAACACGAAGTCGAACCGCTCGACGAGCGTCACGCTGGTCTGGTCGAGGCGGACCTCCGGATGCGTCAGCGGCGTCGTGTGCCGGCGCAGCTCGGCCAGCGTGCCCGCCATCTCGACGCCGGTCGCGCCCGCGCCCACCACCACGACGTGCGTGCTCTGGCGCCGGCCCGCCGCGGTGTCCTCCAGGTAGTGCTGGAGCCGCCGGCGCAGCACCGCCGCGTCAGCGAGGGAGTAGATCGGCAGCGCGTTCTCCGGCGCGCCCGGCACGTTCAGCCAGTTGGTGGTGACGCCCGTGGCCAGCACGAGGTAGTCATAGTCGAGCCCGCTGCCGTCCTCGAACTCCACCCGCCGCTCCGCGGGCAGCACCTTGCTCACCGCCGCCCGGCGGGCCCGCACGTTCGGCCACCTGGCCGCGAACGTCCTGATCGGATAGGACACGTCGGCCGTGCCCATTCCCGCCGTGGCCACCTGGTAGAGCAGCGGCTGGAAGGTCGAGTAGGGGTTGCGGTCGACGAGCGTCACCAACGCGCCGCCCTTGGCCAGTTCCCGGGTCGCGTTCAGCCCGGCGAAGCCGGCTCCTACGACGATGACTCGTGGTCTCCTCGCCATGACAGGTCCTCTCCCCGCGAACGGCGTCATGCATCCCTATGGCACCGACAGCGGCTTTTAAACCACCACAGGGAGAAGAGCGCTCCCTCCCGGCGCCCGCCGGGGCGTGGCCTCAAGGAAACGGATCGGCCGAGGGCGGGTTCGACGGCGGGGAGCATGGGCGAGCCGCAGCCGTGCGGCGCGGCCGGTCAGGGAATCAGGGGCGCAGGGGGATGACCCACCGGTGAACCCGTTCCGGTGGGCGTTCCCGGGCGCGGGCGGCTATTTCTGGCGTGACTGCCACAACCCGATGGCGGTGACGCGTGAGCTGACGCCGAGCTTCGCGTAGATACGGTTGACGTGGTTTTTCACCGTTTTCTCGCTGAGGAACAGGCGCTGCGCGATCTGACCGTTGGACTGGCCAGTGGCGATCAGGTCCATGACCTCGGCTTCGCGTTTGCTCAGGGACGTGAACACGCTATCGAACGCTGCGTCGTCGACTCTCATCCGGCCTCCGGGGGCGCGCAGACGGTCAGATCGCCGATGGCCCCCGTGCTTCCGGCGTTAGCGGTAGACAGCGAGCATAACTCGCATTGTCAGGATTTGGGGGCGTTGTTGGAAGAAAACGACGACGGCCGGTCCCGAAGGACCGGCCGTTCGCACAGGGTGAGTGAAGGGACTTGAACCCTCGACATCCAGGACCACAACCTGGCGCTCTACCAGCTGAGCTACACCCACCATGGCCGCCGCTGCGCGGTGGCACAAGAAAAGTGTAGCGGTGTTCGGGAGTCTTTACGCCACTGGTTTAGTCGCCGACACGCTCGGCAAGCGTTCTCGCGGTGGCCGAATCGGGCCCGGGCTGGGCCACGAAGATCGCGGCGCGGTAGTAGCGAAGCTCCCTGATGCTCTCCTTGATATCCGCCAGAGCACGGTGTCCGCCCTGCTTTTCGGGGGCGGCGAAATAGACCCGGGGATACCACCGGCGGACCAGTTCCTTGATCGACGAAACGTCCACCATCCGGTAGTGCAAATAGGCGTCGACCCCGGGCATGTCGCGGGCGATGAACGTGCGGTCCGTGCCGATCGAGTTGCCGCACAACGGCGCCTTCTTCGGCTCGGGCACGTGGCGGCGGATGTAGTCGAGCACGAGCGACTCGGCCTCCGCCAGCGTCACGCCGCCCGGCAGCTCGGGCAGCAGCCCGGAGGCGGTGTGCATCTCGCGCACGACCTCCGACATCTGCTCCAGCGACTCTGGCGGCGGCTTGATGACCACGTCGACGCCTTCGTCCAGCTGCCGGAGCTCGCTGTCGGTGATGACGCACGCCACCTCGACGAGCGCGTCGCGCCCGAGGTCGAGCCCGGTCATCTCGCAGTCGATCCAGACCAGCAAGTCACTCATTCGCTCTCCTCGCACAGCGGCTCGGAGCAATCCGCCCGCTTGTTACCCCCACCAGCCTAGTGCCACCGGTCATGCGGGCTTGAGCGAGTCGAGGACGTCACCCACCACATCGGTGCCCAGATTGTCGGGAACGGAGACGTAGACGATGGCCGGCCGCCGGCCGTCGCCGCGGTCCATGAGCACGATAGCGCCGTTCTCCTTCTTCCACTTGTAGTCGTTCTCCTCCGACACCTTGCTGAAGTCGAGCTCGAACCGCAGGATCCAGGCGTCACTGTCGCCGATCTTCATCGCCTTGTCCTCGACGATCTTGCTCTCGTGCGCGAGCCGGTAGTACCTGCCGAAGTTCATGAAGACGGCCTTGGCCGTGTCACCCAGACCGGAGGCGCCGGTGTAGGGGTAGATCGGGTTGAGCACGCCCGCGTAGACGTTGCCGATCCAGTCGCCGTCGCCCTCATAGTTCTCGTGCGAGACCTTCTGCACTCCGCTCGACCACTTCTGCTGGGTGGGGTCGGGGCCGTTGATGGCGCCGGACTCCGGCACCGTCCAGTCATCGGGCGCCTCGAAGGAGACCCCGGCCTGCGGGTCGGTGACGCGGCCGCTCACCGGTTGCGGGAGCTCGACGGCGCCCTGGCTGGGCGGCGGCTGGTTCGACGGGGGATCGTTGGTGGGCGGCTCCGGCTGGAACGTGTCGGTAGGCGACGGGCCGGCCATGGGTTCGGTGCCGCCGCGGTTGACGAAGACGACGCCTCCGACGACGATCAGCGCGACCACCACGAGCGCCGCCAGCCCGCCGAACACCCATGGCATCGGGTTGCCCTGCTTGGGCGGCGGGCCGTGGCCGGGCCCAGGCAGCGGAACGCCGCCCCACTGCTGCGCGGGCGGTGCGGGCTGGCCGTAGGCCGACTGCCCGTACGTCGGCCCGCCGTACTGCAGCGTGGGGTTGGCCGGAGTCGCCGGCCAGCCAGGGTCCGGCTGCGGTCCGGAGCCGGGAGGCCGGGGTCCCGGACCCTGCGACGGGGGCTCGAAGCCGGGCGGCTGGAGATCGGGGCCGTGCGCCTGGGGCCCGGTGACCGGCTGCCGGGGGGCGTCGGCGGCCGGCTCCTGCGCATGGGTGGCGTCGGTCCACTGGCTGCCGTCCCACCAGCGCAGCCGGGGCTCTCCATAGGGGTCCGGGTACCACCCCGCGGGGGTCTGCGTGGTCATGTTCGCCAGATTAGTCCTCTCTCGCGTGAAACTCGGACTTCCTGGTACGGCGGCCGGCCCGGGACCGAGCCGGACACGGGAGTGAGAGCTCTCCTGGCAGCCGGCCCCTGCGCTCAGCACTTGTAGGTGAAGGTCGCCCTGCCCGATCGCACGGGGCCCGGCGTGAGGACGCGCAGCGTCGCCGTGGCCTTGACGGTGCTCCTCCCCTGCAGTTTCCAGCGCAGCGGCAGCGCGTACGACGTCTGGTCGGCCCTGGTGCGCAGCGTCCCCTTGACGATTTCCTCGTCCAGGCTCTTGCGCCATTCGAAGGCGATCTCGCCGGGCGCCCCGTTGGTGACCACCGTGCCGGTGACCAGGACGGAGCTGCCGCAGCCCTGGGTCTTCTCCGGCGCCGTCACCTCGACCGACGTGATCGCCAGCTCGGGTGTTCCGCCCAGCCTGTACCAGGCCAGGATCGCCCCCGCCATGACGGCGGCGAACACCGCGGTGGACAGGATCGTACGCCGGCGCCGGGCTCGCGAGGCCTTGTCCGCCTTCTCCGGGCGCGCGGCGGGTTTGCCGCGCCCGTCCCGCCAGATCCGCTCGGCCGTGGTCTGCGGGCGCTGCGGCTCCGTGCCCACTCCCGGCCCGAACTGCACGGGCCCAGGGGAACGGCCGGGCACGTGCAGGAGCGTGACGACGTCGCCCTCGTCCCGCGGCACGACCGGCGCCGGCGCGTACGCGGGCGGCTGCGCGAAGGCCGACCTGCCGCGGGCCGCCCGGGCCAGCGCGTCCCTGCTGATCGTGCCGCCGGGCAGCGCCGACCGTTCGGCCACCAGCGTGTCCCTGGCGGCGGCCAGGCCGAGCGTGGTGGCGGAGGTGGCGGCGCGGGTGAACAGCCCGGCGGCCTCCGGCGTGCTCTGCTCGCAGGAGGCGGCCAGCCCGCGCGCCAGGGACGCCCAGCCGGTCGCGTCCCGCTCGGGCGGGCAGGCCTGGCCGCGGACGGCGTCGGACAGGCCGCGTTCCGACAGCAGCGCGGCGCCCTCCGCGGTGATCACCACCGTGCGCGGATGCACGGCGCCGTGCGTGACCCCGGACGCGTGCAGCGCGAGCAGGGTCTGGGCGGTCTCCACCAGTAGGGCCGCCGCGCCGTCGGCGGGGATCGGTCCCGAGGCGAGCAGGTCGGCCACGGTGGGGCCGGCCGCCTGCGCGGTGAGCAGCCACACCTGGTCGCCGGTGGCCACGACGTCGGCCACCGGGATCAGCCCGGTGAGGCCGGCGAGCACGAGCCGCTGGTCGGTCATCACCGACTGGACGACCCGGTCGCGGACCCCGGGCAGTACGATGATCTTGGGATCGAACAGCAGCGCCCCGGCCCTGCGGCCGTCGGGGGAGATGGCATCGATCCAGTTGCCGAGCTCGGTCACCCAGGTGTGCTGGGTGAGCCGGAAGCCGGCGATTCCGTTACCGGGGCCGTTCGCAGGGTCGTCCATCGCCGTTACCCCCCGCCTGTGAGTGTCTAGCGCTTGCCTCTGTGGCGCCGCGCCTTGCGGCGCCGCACCGCAAGTGTGACCGGAAGCGTGCCCGTCGTCACGAGTCCGGTCGCGAACAGCAAGGCCTGCGCCTAACCCGAGGCGTCCTGCCGGGGCTGCTCCCCAGCGGTCGGCAGATCACCGGTGGGCCGGTCGTCGGTGGGGCGGTCGTCTCCCGGCTCGCTGCGCGGCGGTGTCCCGGGCTGTGGCGACTGCTCGCCTCCCGGCCCGTCGGAGGCGGGCGGTTGCGTGGGCTCGGTCGGCCGGTTCGTCGGGATGGTGAAGGTGGGCGCGGACGTCGGGGTGGGGTCGGGCGACGTCGACGGCGGCCGGTCACCGCCGGGCACGTGGACGTCGCCGCTCAGCCGCGGCCGCTCGGGGGTCGGCGTCGGGGTCGCGGTCGGCTTCGTGCTCTGCCGGGGGGTCCTGACCCGGGTCGGCGTGGGCCGGGGCTTCGGGGTGCGCGTCCGCGTGGCCGGGCGGCTGCTGGAGGGGGCGGGCGGCGCCGTGTCGCTCACGGTGGGAGCCGGCGTGGACGGCGTGGGCTCCGGCGTCCGGCTGGTCTCCTCCGGCGAGGGCGCCGGCTCCTCCTCCGTCATCGCGGGCTCCGGTGCCCCAGGCTCGGTCGTCGCCGGCGTGATCCGGGTGAGCTGCGCCTGCAACACCGGCTTGTCCTCGGCCGCGTTGACGAGGAGCACGATCGCGGCGACCAGCACGACGGCGGCGGTGGCGCCGATGGCGAGCTTGGCGGGCAACGTGCGCAGGAGGCGCGACGGGTCGCCGAAGCGGGTCTCGACCACCGTCGTGCCCGTCTCGGCCGGCTCGTCGAGCCCGGTCGGGAAGAACAGCACCAGCATGCCGGCCAGGGCGGCCAGGCGGCGGCGTCCGCGCTCTTCCCAGCCGGGGCCGTACGCCCCGGCCGCGACGGTCTCCAGCTCGGCCAGGAACGCCTCGGCCGACGACGGGCGCTCGGCCGGGTCCTTGGCCAGGCCGCGTTCGACCAGGCCGCGCAGGTGCTCGGGCACGTCGCCGACCGGCGGGGTGGCTCTCTGGTGCTGGTGGGCCAGCGCGGCCAGGTTGGCCGCGCGGAAGGGGCGGGAGCCGGTCAGGCACTCGAAGAAGACGACGGTGGCGGCGTAGACGTCGGTGGCGGGCCCCGCCGGAGCTCCCGACCACTGCTCGGGAGCCATGTACGGGGGCGTGCCCGCGGGGCTCGCACCCTGGCCAGTCCTGACCGCGATGCCGAAGTCCACCAGCTTGCTGGTGCCGTCGCTCTGGACCATGACGTTCTCGGGCTTGAAGTCACGGTGCACGACGCCGATCGCGTGGGCCGAGGCCAGACCCCTGAGCGATCCCTTGAGCACGGTCAGCGCCGCCTCGGGGCCCGTGGGGCCCTCGGACCTGATGAGCTCGCGCAGGGAGACCCCGTTGACGAGCTCCATGATGATCGCCGCGCCCTGGCCGCTCTCGACGTAGTCGATGAGGCGGGCGTGATAGGCGCTCTGCAGCGTGGCGAGCAGCCGGGCCTCGTGCCGGAAGCGGGCGACGAACCCGACGTCGGAGCGGAGCTCGTCGCTGAGGTATTTGATGGCCACCTCGGCGCCGTCGTAGTCGCGCCGGGCCAGGACCACGCGACCGGCGGCGCCCGCCCCGAGCTCACGAACCGCGGCATAGCCAGGGACCCCCCACTGTCCATCACCATGCATAGCGGTCTCCTCCGGAGTCGTACGGGCCCCCACCCTCATCAAACGGTCCGTAGCTTAACCAGAGGGAAGCATGATCCCGCTACTGATATCGCTAGATGTCAGCATTGTCACCTGATGGTGCCGGGCGACTCCGCGCTCGGGCTCCGGCTCGGCTCGTCCTCCGGCTCCTCCTTGGGGCATTCCGGCGTGCTTCCGGAGGCGCTGGAGCCGCCGTTGCCCGCCGCGGGCACGGTGGCGGCCGTCACCGTCCACGTCGAGCCGCAGCCCAGCTTGGCGGGGAAGCGCAGCGTTCTCGTGTACGACGTGTCGCCGGACAGGGTGACCGTCCGGGTGCCCAGGCGTTCGCCGCCGGCCGCGAACGAGACGGCCAGGCGTACCCGCTGGGTGTCCGACGTGGTCACCGCGACCGTCGCGGCCAGCCCGCCCTCGGACGCCGCGGCCCGCTGGACCGACACCCGCCGCACGGCCGGAGGGCAGGAGACCTGGGTCCGCGCGGAGGCCGTCCTGCCGCCCGCGCGCACGGTCACCGACAACGTCGCGCCGCACGGGCGTGACCGGAAGGTGTGGGCGAGCGAGCGGGTGTACGAGGTCCGGCCGGACAGGTTCGCGGAGCGGGTGGCGACCGGGTCCCCGTTGATCGCGAACTCGGCCAGTAAGGGGATCTCCGCCGTGCCGCTCGCGCTCACCCGCAGCCGGGCGGTCGCGGTGCGGCCTGGCGCGGCCGGCAGGCCGAGCGAGACGCGCAGGCCCGTCACCTCGGTCGGGCAGGGCGGCAGGGAGAACGTGCCCGACCCGGCGCCGCCGGCCGCGGCGGGAGACGTGGTGACGGTCAGCCGGAGCGTGCCGCCGCACGGGCGCTCTCCCATGGCCCAGGTGAGCGTGCGGGTGTACGACGTGGCGCCGCTCAGGCGTACGCGCTGGACATCGCCGTCCGTGCCGGGGGCCCGCCAGGTCGCGACGGCGACGACGGGGGCGGTGCCGCTGGTGCGCAGGGTGACCGTGCCGCGGGCGACCCCCTTCCCATCCACCGTGAGAGCGCCCACGCCGACCCGCAGCACCGACGTGGCCGGTGCGGACGTCGGCGTGGAGGTGCCGGTGGGCCCGCCCGGCGTGGACCCGGACGGGTCCGGGGTCCGTACCGGTGTGGTGGTCGCGCCGGGACTGCGCACGGGCGTCACGGGCGTCAGGGTCGCGCCGGGGGTTCGTACCGGTGTGGTGGCGCGAGGTGTCCGCGCCGGGCCGGTGGTCGCGGGCGGCGGGGCGCCGCTCTCCTCGGGCGTGCTCGCCTCCGCCGAGCTCGTCGGCGTGCTCTCCGGCGGCGTGCCGGTCGTGCTTTCCACGGGCGTCCCCGGGGTCGTCGCGGGCGTCGTCTCAGGCCCGCCGGAGACCGGTGCCGTCGAGAGCTCCGTCGGCGGCACCGCCGCAGCCGCGCCGATCTGCGCGGGGGGCTGCCGGTTGACCAGCACGACCGCCACCGTCACGGCCGTCGCCGCGGCCACGCTGGCGGTCACCACCACGCGGGCCGCCTTCGAGCGCATCCCGCGGAGCACCCTTGCACGGGCCGCTCCCGACCGCGTCCTCACGCGGCTCGCTTTGGAGCCCGCTCCGCGGAACACCGTCCTGGCCAGCGACGTGCCGACCTCTGGGGCGGGTGTTTCCGGCCGGGGCAGCAGCAGGGCGAGCAGCGCGACGAGCGCCGCCAGCCGCCGCCTGCCGCGCTCCTCCCAGTCGTCCCCGTACGCCGCCCTCGCGACGGCCTCCACCTCGGCCACGAACGCCGACGCGCTCGCCGGCCGCAGCGCCGGGTCCTTGGCCAGGCCGCGGCTGATCAGCCCGCGCACCGGCTCGGCGACGTCGTGGGCGGGCACCGGGGCGTACAGGTGCTGGTAGCCCAGCACGCTGGGCTCGGTGGACCGGTAGGGCCGGTGCCCGGTCAGGCACTCGAAGAAGACCGCCGTGGCCGCGTACACGTCGGTGGCGGGGGAGGCGGGCCGCTCCTCCCACAACTCGGGGGCCATGTAGGGAGGCGTGCCCTCGGTGCGCGCGACCGTGCCCTGGCGCACCGCGATGCCGAAGTCGACGAGCTTGCTCACCCCGTCGTCGCGGACGATGACGTTCTCCGGCTTGTAGTCCCGGTGCACCAGGCCGAGGGCGTGCGCCTTGGCCAGGCCGAGCAGCGAGCCCTTCAGCACGACGAGCGCCGCCTCCGGCCCGGTCGTGCCGTTCTCGCGCAACAGCGCCCGCAGCGACACGCCGTTGACCAGCTCCATCACGATGGCCGCGCCGTGAAGGTCCTGGATGTACTCCCACAGCGTCGCGATGTGCGGGTCGCGCAGCGTGATCAGCAGCCGCGCCTCCGACTGGAACCTGGCCAGCGCGGCGGGATCGTGCAGCAGCCGCGTCGACAGGTATTTGACGGCGACCTCGACGCCCGTCTCGTCATGGACGGCCAGCGTCACCCGCCCGCTGGCACCCTGCCCGAGCTGCTTGATCTCCGTGTAACCGGGGGCGCTCCACTGCATATGCCTCTCCCATCAGGGCCGGCCCACCTGATGAGACGTGTGATCAAGCACTCAGGTTTTCCAGGTGCGCCTGGCTTTATGGAACTACTCCCGAGAGAGGACGTGAACAGGTGCGGCGATACCTTCTGGGAGCACCGGATCGGGCTCCGGCTCGCCCCAGGACGTGACCAGGGGCACCAGCCCGGCCCACACGGGCAGCTCGTAGTCCTCGGGTTCGTCCTTGGGCGCGCCGCGCCGGATCTTGACCGACGCCTCCTCCAGTGACAGCGCGAGCACGGCCGTGGCGGCCAGCTCCTTGCGCGAGGGCAGTCGGGCGTAGTCCCACTGGCCGGGCGCGAGCTGCTCGGACAGCGCCCGCAGCGCCTCCATGCGCTCGTCGGGGTCGGTCACCAGCCTGGGGCGGCCGTAGATGATGGCCGAGCGGTAGTTGAAGGAGTGGTTGAAGATCGAGCGGGCGAGCACGATGCCGTCCAGGTGGGTCACCGTGACGCACACCTCGCTCCCGTCGCCGGCCCGCAGGGACCGCGCGCCGGTGGAGCCGTGCAGGTAGAGGGTCTCGCCGATGCGCCCGTAGCCGGTCGGCACGACCATGGGGTGGCCGTCGACGACCACCCCCAGGTGGCAGACCAGCCCGGTGTCCAGCACCTCGTAGAGATCGTTCCTGTCGGTGCTGCCGCGCTCTTTTGCGCGGCCGAGCGTGGTGCGCGAAGTGGTGGAGAGCATGGTTCGACCGTACGGGCGAAGTGGACCTATCCTGTAGGGCCACTATCGGCCCCTTCATAGAGACCACTTCCACCGGTGCACGCTTCGCCATCCACCGCGGGCCGTCGGCCGCAGCCTACCGCCCGCACCCACGTCGACCTGCCCGTATCCCTGTCGCGCGACTCGGCGGAGCCGCTCACGGCGCAGCTCGCCGGCTGGCTGCGCCGCGCCATGCTGGACGGCGCACTGGCGCCCGGCGAGCGGTTGCCGTCCACGCGGGCGCTGGCGGTGCAGCTGGCGGTGAGCAGGACCGTGGTCACCGAGGCCTACCAGCAGCTCTACGCCGAGGGCTGGCTGGACGGGCGGCACGGCTCCGGCACGTACGTGGCCGACATCGAGACGCCGCGGCCGCCCCAGGAGAGGCCGTCACAGGAGGCGCGCGTGTCCGCCGGGCCGCCGCTCACGGACGGCGGGATCGACCTCAGGCCGGGCCGGCCCTGGGTGCGCGACTACGACAGGGCGGCGTGGAAGCGGGCCTGGCGCAAGGCGGCCGACCTGCCGCCCGGCGGCTCGCCCGACCCCTGCGGCCTGCCGCGGCTGAGGGAGCTGCTCGCCGACCATCTGCGCCGCGCCAGAGGGATGGCCGTCGGCCCGGAGAACGTCCTGGTCACCCGGGGCACCGGCAACGGGCTCGACCTGTGCGCGATGGCGCTGCTCGGCACGGGCGCCAGAGCGGGGGTCGAGGACCCCGGCTATCACGTGGCGCGCACGGTCTTCGCGGCCAGGGGCGCGGAGGTGGTGCCGTGCCCGGTGGACGCCGACGGCGTCGTCGTCGACGGGCTGCCCCGCGACCTGCGCGTGCTCTACACCACGCCCGCCCACCAGTATCCGCTCGGCGGCCGGCTGCCGATCCCGCGCAGGGAACGCCTGCTGGCCTGGGCCAGGAGCACCGGCGCGACGATCGTCGAGGACGACTACGACGCCGAGTTCCGCTACGACGTCGCCCCGCTGCCCGCCCTCTACGGCCTCGACCCCGCGCGGGTGGTGCTCCTGGGCACGCTCTCCAAGATCCTCGCCCCTGACGTCGGGGTCGGCTGGCTGGTCGGCGACCCCGCGCTCGTCGAGCGGATCGCGGGGCTGCGCCACACGGTGGCCGACCGCACCAGCGGCCCCGTGCAGCAGGCCGTCGCCACCTTGCTGGAGCGCGGCGACCTCGACCGGCACCTGCGCAGGATGCGCCTGGAATACGCGCGCCGCCGGGCGCTGGTCGTCGACCTGCTCGGGCCCGTCTGCACGCTGCGGGGCGACACGGCAGGGCTGCACGTGCTGGCCGAGCTCCCCGAGGCCGTCGCGCCCGCGGTCGTCGCGCGGGCCAGGGAACACGGAGTCCTGCTCGACTCCATCGACCACCACCACCACGGTCGTTCCCGCCTGCACGGCCTGGTGATCGGGTACGGCTCCGCCTCGCTCGCCGACGTCCGGCGCGGCTGCCACATCCTGGCCGGCCTGATCAGGCGGACGACCGGCTGACCGGGCCCTCCGAGGGCTCCAGACGGCGCAGGACGGGCAGGGCGCGGGCGGCGTACAGCGGGTCGACGGGCAGCACGTGCCCGGCCCACCAGCGCGCGGGGCCGGGGTGCGGTGACGCCTCGGCGTAACCGGGCGCGTAGTCGTCGTACGGCGGGTCGTACAGGTAGCCCGTCGCCACCCCGTGCCGCTCCAGCTCGGCGATGGCCGCGTCCCTGTCGCGCACCAGCAGCGGCACGCGGAACAACGGCTGGTCCAGGTTGTCGCGCACGGCGGGAGCGACCGTGGGAAGCTCGGCCAGCCGCCGGACGCCCGCCAGGCGGCGGGCCCGCGTCCCGGGCACCTGGGCCAGCCGCCTCGACCGGTACCAGCGGACGAGCCGGCCCCGGTGACGGCGGTAGTCGTGCAGGTCGGCGCGGACCCAGGGGTCGAAGGGCGGCAGCGCGGGCGCCTGCTTGAGCGCCGCCCGCAGCCCGTCGGGATCGAGCGCGATCCGGTAGCCCTCGCGCGACTCGTGCAGGCCGAGGGCCCTGGAGAGGGCGAGCGCGGGGCGTACGAGGTTGGATCGGAGCGCCGCCTGGCGGGCCATGGACGTGGCCACGCTCATCAGGTCGGCGCGCAGCGAGCCGGGGGCCAGCAGCTCGTCGCGGGCGCGGGCCAGCGCCTTCATGTCCGACACGTTCTCGACGGCGAGCACGCCGCCCGAGCCGGCCCCGGCGTGTTTGGAGAGGCTGAAGACGCCCGCCTGGCCGAAGGTTCCCAGCGGCCGGCCGTCGACGTGGCTCTCCAGGGCGTGGGCCACGTCCTCGATGAGGATCTTGCCGGTGAGGGCGGAGACGCGGTCGGGCAGGCCGTACAGGTTGGTGGTCAGGACCGCGTCCACGCCGTCGAGATCCACCCGGGAGACGTCGATGTTGCCGTCACGGGGGGAGAGCGGGGCGATCACCGGCCGCAGCCCGGCCGCCAGCACCAGGAACAGGATCTCGTCGGCGGAGATGGGCGACATGAGCAGCCGCTGGCCGGGCAGGCACCAGTGGCGTAACGCCAGGTAGAGGCCGAGCCGGTTGGATGGAAGCGACAGACAGTGACGGCCCGTGCGCTCTGCGATCAACTTCATCCTTGTAGGACAGTACGCAGCTTTCCATATGTTTTCAACGCCTTGTCGGCCGTCTTGAGCAAGATCGGGTTGGCCATCACCGTGGCGCGCGTCTTGCGCGCGGGCACCCGGACCATCCAGTGCAGCCCCGCCGCCGCGCCGACCCTGGCCACCCTGCCCTCGGCCACCTGCAGCTCGCCGGTCTTGAGCTTGTCTTTGTACTCCTTCTGGCCCCGGCCCATGTCGATGACGCGGATGCCCGCCTCGGCGGCTCGCTCGGCCATCGCGAGATGGTGGATGAGGCCGGGGGAGTATTTCGCGAAGCGGGGGTCGTAGGCGGGGAACCAGCCGACCAGCGTGGTGCCGGTCCGCAGCCCGAAGTGCCCGGCCACCGGCTGGTCGTCGGCGTAGACCATGTCGAGCACCCCGGCGAAGCTCTCCGACCGGGTGGCCAGCAGCCGCTCGACCAGCTCCACGATCCACCGGTGGGAGAACCGGTCGGTGCGGCCCGTGCGGCGGTATTGGTCGGTCTTCCAGCCGAGCAGCGTACGCAGCGGCGCCATGTCGGCGCTCGCGTAGTCGTGGCGGATCTTCCCGACCTCGCGCTCCAGCTTGCGCGCCTTGGCCAGGGTTGATTTGTACGTCTTGCCGGAGTGCTGCCTCAGGAACTCGGTGTAGTGGTCGTAGCCGTCGCTCAGATCGATGATCGGCGACGGGTGCCGCTCGTGCCGGGATTCCAGCAGCGGCTGCCCTGCAACCAGGTGGTCGAACTCGTAGACCGACAGCCCGCAGTCCCTGATCAGCCGGCGGGGGTCGAGGTCGAGGTCCTTGACGTGGACAATGCCCTGCGCGTCGGTGAGCCCGGCGGCGACCGGCTTGCCGATGCCCAGCGGATGCCGCTCGAAGGGGAAGAATCCGACGATCTCCGGACCGTCGTGAAGCACGGCCACGCGGACGACGTCGCGGACCTCGCCCACCGTGATCGTGAACTCGGGGGACAGGAACGGGTTGTCGAAGACGGTGCCGGGCTCCTGCAGGCTCCGCCACCGATCGATCTCGGGCTCTCCCAGCTCACGAGGCAGGGCAAGGGTGACGCGCATGGGCTCCTACTGTGTGCAGCCACTCTCTGTCCAGCGTCCGGGCAGACGTATACCTCCCAGAATAAAGGATCTCGCGTCGTGCGAATCGCCGCTGGTCTGGAACGTTACGCAACTCCCAGCTGGCATTCAGCACAGAATGAGGTTCTATTGTGTGTTCATGACCGTACCTGGCATCGACCACCCCAGTCTGGTCGCGTGGATGGGCCGGAACGTGCCCGACGCGGGCGAGCCCCTGTCCGTCTCGCTGATCTCGGGTGGGCGGTCGAATCTGACGTATCTGGTCGAGGCCCGCGACCGCCGGTTGGTGCTGCGCCGGCCGCCGCTCGGCCATGTGCTGCCCACCGCCCACGACATGCGACGCGAGTTCCGGGTCATCTCCGCCCTCGCGCCGACGCCCGTGCCGGTGCCGGGTCCTGTCGCGTTCTGCGCCGACGAGGACGTGATCGGGGCGCCGTTCTACCTCATGGAATACGTGGCCGGCGCGGCCGTGCAAAATAGGGAACAGCTCGGCGACCACACGCCTGAGCAGGCGCGGCGGCTGTCGGAGCGGCTGGCCGAGGTGCTGGCGGCCATCCACGCCGTCGACTACCGCGCCGTCGGGCTCGCGGACTTCGGGCGGCCGGAGGGCTACATGGCCAGGCAGCTCGACCGGTGGTGCCAGCAGTGGGAGCGGTCGAAGACGTCGGAGTCGCCGGAATACCACCGGCTCGTCGGCCGGCTGCGGGAGCGGCTGCCCGCCGAGTCCGCCGGCACGCTGGTGCACGGCGACTACCGGCTCGACAACACGCTGATCAGGCTGGGGGAGCTCGAGATCGCGGCCGTGGTCGACTGGGAGATGTCCACCCTCGGCGATCCGCTGGCCGACCTGGGGCTCACGCTGACGTACTGGCACGACGCGGGGGACGACGAGCGGGCGGGGATCCCGGTGGCGGGCGACGTGACGGTGGCGCCCGGGTTCATGAACGCCTCCGAGTTCGCCAGCCACTACATCAAAACGTCAGGTCGGGATATCTCGGATCTTGGGTTCTATGTGGCTTTCGGTAACTTCAAGCTGGCGGTCATCGTGGAGGGTATCCACGCCCGCTTCCGGCAAGGTAAGACCGTGGGAGAGGGATTCGACCACATCGGCTCCGCCGTGCCCACGCTGATCGCCCGCGCCCACCGCATGCTCGACCGGCACTGAAGAAGCTCGGCCGGCGAACGACCGGCACTCGACCGCCGCTGAGACGCTCGACCAGCCTGGACCCCGGGCCTCGACCCCGCAAGGAGCGCCATGAGCACAGTTGCACTGATCACCGGAGCGGCCAGCGGCATCGGAGCCGCCGTGGCCCGCCGGCTCTCGGCCGGCGGCGTCAAATGCGTGCTCGTCGACCGCGACGGCGAGGGCGTGGAACGGCTGGGCAAGGAGGTCGACGGCGTGTGGCTGGCCGCCGACGTCAGCGAGGAGCAGGCCTCGCTCGAGGCCGTCGCGCTGGCCGAGCAGCGGTACGGCCGGCTCGACCTGGTCCACCTCAACGCCGGCGTCAGCGGGCGGGTGGACCTGGCCGACTTTGACGTCGAGCGCTACCGCCAGGTGGTCGGCGTGAACGTGGACGGCGTCGTCTTCGGCGTCAGGGCCAGTGTCCCGCTCCTCGCCCGTTCCGGCGGCGGCGCCATCGTGGCCACCTCGTCGCTGGCCGGGCTCGTGGCCTTCTCCGGCGACCCCGTCTACACGATGACCAAGCACGCCGTCGTCGGCCTGGTCAGGGCGCTGGCCGAGCCGCTGGCCGCCCAGAACATCTGCATCGGCGCCGTGTGCCCCGGCTTCACCGACACGCCGCTGGTCGCGGAGTCGCGGGAGGTGTTCGTCAACGCGGGCTTCCCGCTGCTCACCGCCGACGACGTGGCCGCCGCCGTCGAGTCCGCCTTCTACGCGGAAACCCCGGGCACCCTCCTCATCGTGCAGCCCGGTAGGCAGCCTGTGCCGTACCGTTATGCCGGGGTGCCCGGCCCCGCGGGCGGCCAGCGGCCACCACGCGTGGATTGACGGTAAGCGATCCGCAAGTGGAACGATTAGCGTCATTAAGGCTGGCCTACGCCCAGCCTTTCTGTATGTTCGTCCCCTTGTGGGCTCGTGAGGAATGAGGAGCGTTCAGTGATCCCGACCGATGGCCGTCATGCGCGCCGACGATCGCCCTGGCCCATAGCCCTTGGAGCCGGCATCCTCGCGGTCGTCCTCGTGGCGGGCATCATGGTCTACGCCTCGCTCAGGTCGCAGGGACGCAGCGAGTTCAACGGCCAGGTCGCCACGAAGGTGCCCACGGAGCCGGCTCCCCAACTGGAGGAGCCGCCCGCGCTGGCCAACTGGCCGCGCTGGGGCGTCACGCATACGCAGTTCAGCGCCGACAACGAGCCGGAACACGTCGTCGAGCAGGCCAGGGGCGTGCTCGGCAGGGTGCCCATGGTGCAGAACCAGCACATCATGGGCTGGGGCGTCGGCAACCCCGAGCCGAGCCCGGGGCAGTTCAACTTCCGCGACCTCGACCGGCGGCTGACCTTCATGTCGTCGTCGCGGGGACTGCCGGTGATCACGCTGTGCTGCGCGCCCGACTGGATGAAGGGCGGCAAGGCCGGGCGTACGGACTGGAGCAAGAACCACACCGTCGCCCCCGAACCCGAGCACTTCGACGACTTCGCCAAGCTCGCCGTCAGGGTCGCCAAGCAGTATCCGACCGTCAAGCACTACATGGTCTGGAACGAGTTCAAGGGTTTCTGGGATCCGGCCACCAACAAGTGGGACGCCAAGGGATACACCGAGCTGTACAACAAGGTCTACACGGCCCTGAAGAAGGTGAACAGCGACATCAAGATCGGCGGGCCGTACATCCCGATCGAGAGCAACGCGAGGAGCCAGGAGCCCTCCGAGCTCAGCGGCTCCTGGGGGACCGTCGACCAGCGCGCGCTCGACGCCATCCAGCACTGGATCGACAACAAGCAGGGCGCCGACTTCATCGTGGTCGACGGCGCGTCGATGACCAACGACAGGGGCAACATCCCCAACGACTTCGCGGCCCAGGCCAAGTTCGGCGCCATCACCTCGTGGCTGCGGCAGGAGAGCGGCGACCTGCCGGTGTGGTGGGCGGAGTGGTACGTCGAGCCGGAGAACTCCGGGTGGACGGAGGAGCAGCGCACCGCGGTGCAGGCGACGGCGCTGATGGAGTTCGCCGTCAGCGGCGTCACCACGGCGCTCTACTGGAACCCGCAGATGAAGGACGAAGGCGAGTGCCCCGGCTGCCTGTGGGCGCCGAAGGTGGGCGGCGAGATGCCGATGGCGGGCCTGCTGAGCGGATTCGCCAAGTGGTTTCCCGCCGGGGTCGAGGTCTCCAAGATCCGGACCTCCGACCAGCGGATCAAGGCCATCGGCCAGCAGCGCCAGAGCGTCATGGTGAACACCTCCGGCGAGGACGTCACCGCGACCGTCGACGGCAGGCAGGTCACCCTGCGGCCGTACGAGATCAGGTGGTCCGGCAGAGGCATGTGAGCATGCCGGCGCCTGCTGTGTTCCTCTCCCGGGTTCCTCATCGGTGACCGGGAAGGCGACGGCTCGCTCCGATCGGGCGGGCCGGCCTGGTCCCGTACGTCAGGTAACGCAGCAGCCACTCCACCGGCCCGTACCGGTGCCCGCTGAGCCACGAGCGGCTGTAGAGGACCTGGGCGGCGAAGATGCCCGCGACGATCAGCAGCTCCATCGGCGGGCTGACCCGGTCCACGAGCGCCAGCCCGTACCCCGTGAAGATCAGCGCGCAGATCAGCGACTGCGCCAGGTAGTTGGACAGCGCCATCCGGCCGGGCGCGGCCAGGGCTCGCCCGATGCGCGGCACGCGCGGCAGCAGCCGCAGGAACGTCGCCGCGTACGCGGCCGCCAGCAGCGGCGCCGTCGCCAGGTCCACCGCCTCGCCCCAGAACTTGTGCACCACGCCGGTCCAGGCGGACAGCGCGGCGAAAGACGCACCCGCCAGACCGGCGGTGAAGCCCGTCCACTGCAGCCTGCGCAGCGTTCTCGTGTGCGCGGACAGGTCGCGCAGGGCGCCTGACTTGCCGGCCGCCAGCCCGAGCAGGCACGCGGCCAGCACCGCCGGCCCCTGGAAGAGGACGCGCAGCACGATGATCAGCGACAGCTTCCTCAGGTGCTCCGACACGATCTGCCAGAAGCCCCCGCCCAGTGCCGTGTCCGACCTGGCGGCCTCGGCCGCGCCGTCCGTCATCGTGCCCGACAGATCCAGCCCCAGCGTGGCCAGCACGGCCGCCAGCACGAAGCCGAGCGCCAGCACCGCCGTCAGCGCGACGGCCAGCAGCACGGCCGTCCTGGGCCTGATCCGGTGGAGGAACAGCAGGACCAGGCCCACGGCGGCGTACGTCGTCAGGATGTCCCCGGGGAACAGCAGCACGGCGTGCGCCAGTCCGATCAGGAGCAGCCCGGCCAGCCGCCGCAGGAACATCGGCCGGAACGCGCGCCCCTGCCGCGCGGCCGAGTCGAGCTGGAGCGTGAAGCTGTAGCCGAACAGGAACGAGAACAGCAGGTAGAACTTGTTCTCGACGAACATCGTCACGAACCACCGCACGGCCCAGTCGAACGGCGAGTCGAAGGCGGGCTCCGCCAGCCCGGCCATCCGGTATCCGGAGGCCAGGAAGGCGATGTTGACGACGAGGATGCCCAGGAGCGAGAAGCCCCGCAACGCGTCGACGGAGACGATCCGTGCAGCAGCGGTACGTGCGTCCGGTCCGACGGGAAGTGCCCTCTGTGCCCTCATTGAGGGCATCATCCCGTAGAACCTTAGAGTTTCCTGGGAATTCAGTTATTTTGTGCGATGTAGATGAACCGCTCGATGATGACCGCGATGGCCACCACGAACGCCGGGGCCGCCAGGAACAACAGGCGTTTGCGCGTCTTGCGCGCCCGGTTGGGGCCGTTCAGGCGGATGATCTCGTAGCCGAGCAGCGCCACCCACGTCACGATCAGAGCCCCGATGCCCACCGGCGTCCACGGCGAGGTGGGGTCGCCGCGGCCCTTGTACGGCCGAGCCTCGGGGATCTCCGTCCCCCTGACGAATTTCTTCCAGGTGTAGAGCGCCGCGTCGTCGTTGGAGTACACCCGTTTCAGATGGGGCGAGGCGTCCAGCGCCGCGCGGAACTTCTCTCCCCAGTCCGCCGGATAACCCTCGTTGAGCTGCAGGTAGCTCACCTGGCCGGTGCTCACTATCAGGTACGAGTTACGCGGCTGCCCCTGCAGCGCCTTCACCGCGTCGGCGATCTTCGTCGGATCCTTGTGCACGAGCGCCTGCTCGTTGAAGGCGACCAACTCGACGTCGCGCTCGCCCCACGGCAGGGTCGGCGTGACCTCCGGCCCCAGCTTCGGCACCAGATAGAGCACCTTGGCGCTCGGCTTGTCGTGGTCGTAGACGTAGTGCAGGGCCGCCACCTCGCCGGTGGTGACCCGCTCGAACTTCTCGTTGCCGTACCTCGCCAGCAGGAACGCCATCGCGAACACCACCGCGAAGCACGCCGCGAGCACGACCGAGATCTTCCTGGTCAGCTCGGGGTTGAAGCGCACGTTCCGCTTGCGCAGCGGCACGGTCTCCTCGCGCACGTCGGCGCTGTCGGCCGGCAGGTTGGGGAAGAACGCGTACGCGGCCAGCAGGCACGCGCCGGGCAGCGCGAACATGTAGATGCGCAGCCCGATCTCGCCGCCGTAGTTCTGCAGCCCCAGCGCCAGCACGGGCACGCAGAGCAGGATCAGCGCCGACCTGTCGAACACCCCGCGCCGCAGCCTTCGGAACAACCCGGCCGCCGCCAGCCCGAGGATCACCACCAGGATGCCGAGGCGGGCCTGCAGCACCATCGCGTGGGCGGGGTCGGTGCCCTCGATCCGGTCGCCGGTGTTGCTGCGCAGGTTGGACAGGACGTTGCCCAGGCCACCGAAGATCGTGTCGATCTGGCTCGCCCAGAAGCCCACCGTCATGTAGCTGATCCAGGCCGCCACCACGAGCCCGAGGAAGAACGGCAGCCCCCACGTCAGCGAGGTCCGCTTCACCAGCAGGAACGCCGTCAGCACGCCGAGCATCATGAACGGCGTGATCTGGTGCGAGGCCACCGACGCGATGAACAGCGCCATCAACATCATCAGCATGAGCAGCCTGTCGGCCCGGTAGGTGCCGGTGTTGGCCAGTTCGCCCGGCGTCATCGCGTCCAGCCTGCCGAGCAGCCTGCGCAGGCCCTTCGGGGCGATCGGCCTGGTCCGCGGCTCGACCCGCCCGAACCATCGCAGCAGGATCGCCACGTACGCCAGATACAGGGCGAACGTGAAGCCCTGCGGCGAGAAGTAGTCCTGGCCGATCCACTGCGCCAGCACGAACAGCAGCGCCGCGAACCACCGCGCCCGCGTGGTCGCCACCACCTGGCGCAGGATCAGCACGAACGGCAGCAGGTAGAGCAGGTTCGACAGGAGCGGCGTCCACTGCAGGATCGTCGTCATGTCGCTGATGCCGGCGGCCTTCGTCACGAACGCGAACAACGCGAAGAAACCCGGCCAGCCCATGCGGGCGTCGATGTTGATCGCCGTCTCGCCCGTCCTGCTGATGAACTCGACGAAACCGGCATGAATGTACGCCGTGGGGAAACGCGGCTCACTCGCCACCAGCGACCCGACGCCGTGCAGGGCGAACGCGATGGCGGCGATCTGGAACAACAGCAGGAACTTGCGGTCGGTGCTCTGGGCGACCGTGACGAAGAACGACACGAGCATGATCAGGATCGCCAGGAACGCGGTGACCGGGAGCGCCGAGATCAGCCCAAGACCGTCGATGTCGGCCGGGTCCACACCTCGCAGCGGCCCCGGGGACACCTTGACGGCGAGGATGAACATGAGCAGGCCCTCGAGGACCAGCACCACGGGCAACCACCGGGGCGCGCTGGCGATCAGCGCGCTGAACCGGGCCCGCAACGTCTGCGGCTGCGCCGTCGCCCGCACCTGCGCGACCGGCCCCTGCGGCCCCTCCAGCGCCACACCCACGGGCGCCTGAGGCGCCACACCCACGGGCCCCTGAGGCGGCGCCCCGGGCGGTGCCCCGACGGCCGCGGACGGCGCTCCACTTCCCGCGTGAGGGCCTCCCGCCGCGGGGGGCACCGCGAGGTTCGGGTTGGTGTCGCGCGAGTCGTCCTCGGCGCCCGCGTTCCCGCCGAACGCCCCGGACCGCGCCCCACCGGGCGGCTGCTGCGCCTGCCCGGCCGGCTGCTGCGTGCCGGCGGCAGAACCACCACCCTGCGCAGGATGAGCCGACCCGCCCGCCTGCTGCGGATGGACGGTCTGGGGTCCGCTGGTGGGTTGTGGCCGGACGTCCTGAGGGCCGCCGGATTGCCCGGTCCCGGTTTTGGTGCTTTGTCCGTGCCCAGCCGCGCTGGCTTGCTCACGCCCGGTTGTCGTCGCGCCTGGGCCGACCTGCCCGATCGCGCGCGTCTTCTCGCTGTCGCCGACTTGCCGCGCTGCACCGGGCTCGTCGCGTCCACCGGCGGGTGCGCTGCCGCTGCCGCTGCCGGGCTTCGTCCCGTCGGACGTCTTCGACCCGCTGGAAGGTTTCGTACCGCCGGCAGGCTGCGCGGTGGCGGCGGCCTGCGTCGCGCCGTACGGTCGGGCCCCCACGGACGGCCGTCCACCACCGGCCGGCTTCGTCTCGCGGGATGACTGGGAGCCCCCCGGCGGTTGCGACGAACCGCCCGATGTCTGGGACCCCGCCGACGGCCCCGGAGAACCGCTGGGCTTCGGAGGGGAGCCGGTGTCCGGGGTGTTCTTGCCCGGCGCCGGTGGCATCGGGAGGCGGATGGCCGTGGTGCGGTCGGGGCCGGGATCGGCAGTGGACTCGGCGGTGCTTTCGGCAGTGGATTCGCCGGTGGTCTCGGCGGCTTCCGCCTCGGTCTTCTCAGACGTGCCGGAGCCCTCACCAGAGGGCTCGAACGTCAGCTTCGGGATGATCCCGGTAGCTTCCGGATCGAAGGGCACGTCTGAGTCCTCCTTGTCCCCGCGCGCATCCGGGGAGCCCGTGGTCCCCGGCGTCACGCCATTGCTGTCCCGTTGCCTCGCGTTGACCATCATGCGGTCCCGGACGACCCCTGAGTGACAGCCGGTCGACCTGTATCGCCGAATCCGAGAATCTTACGCAGATTTCCGAAAATCAACAGCGCAACTAGGAGCTCGCTGGCCAGCAGACCGTATCCCACCGCGTTCACTCCGGCGAAGGGGAACAGCGCGAGCGTGGACACCAGCACCAGGACGGCCAGCCCGATCTGGACGACGGCCAGCGTGCGCGCCCTGCTCTGGGCGCGCAGCGCGCTCAGATAGACCTCGATCAGCACCCGGGGCAGTACGGCGAGCGCCATGAGCCGCAGCAGCGTCGTGCCCTCCTCGGCGAAGGCGGGCCCGAAGATGGTCAGGATGAGCGGCGCCCCGGCGATCGCCACCGTGATGATCGGAATGACGATCATGAAGGCGCGCCGCAACGCCCGCCGGCAGTTCTCCGCCAGCTGGGACCGGTCGAACGAGCCCTCGACGGTCAGCGACACCGCCAT
Organism: Nonomuraea sp. B5E05; assembly: GCF_039880665.1. Taxonomy (NCBI): domain Bacteria; kingdom Bacillati; phylum Actinomycetota; class Actinomycetes; order Streptosporangiales; family Streptosporangiaceae; genus Nonomuraea; species Nonomuraea sp. B5E05. Next base: position 25,800 of record NZ_JBDPMJ010000013.1, on the reverse strand, counting down.
GTTCATGGCCAGCAGCTCGATCATGCTGGCCAGGGTGTGCGCCATCGAGAAACGCCCGAACGTGGCCTCGCCCACCTGGGTGGCGATCACCACGGGCACCAGGTAGACGATGGCCAGGATCGACAGCGTCCCGGGGAAGTCGCCCGCCAGGAACCTTCCAATTTCGCGCAGACGAGGAGGCTGCAGCTCCGCGCCGGCCTGCCTGGTGTGCCGGGGCACCACGACGCCGAAGATCAGGAAGTTGATCGGGATCAGTGCGAGGGCGGTCGGGACGACCCAGGAGACGAAGATGCCGCCGGAGGGCAGCGCGCCGGCGAGCGCGACCAGCAGCCCCATCTTGACCAGGCCGAAGATCAGGTTGTTCAGCGGGACGAACGGGGCCCTGCGCAGGCCGGTCAGCACGACGTCCTGGAGGGTGAAGACCGCCCACACCACCACGGACGCCAGGAAGAACAGCCCCGGCCCGAACCCGGCCAGCACCGAATAGGTCTCGCCCCACAGGGGGAGCGTCAGCAGGAAGCCGACCGCGGCGACCCCGCCCGTGGCGGCGGCCAGGCCGTACCCGCGCAGGATGAGCTCGGGCGTGCGGCGGCCGGCCACCGGCAGGTAGCGGGCGAGCGCTCCGACGAACCCGAGCGCGACCAGCGACGCGAACAACCGCATCGCCGTGATCACCGCCTGGCCGCGGCCGAACTCGTCGGGGGTGTAGTAGTGGGCGGCCAGCAGCCAGTAGCCCATGCCGAGCACACCGGTGATGACGGTGTTCGCCATGAGCGCGTAACCCTGCCGGAACAGCGGGTTGCGCAGGTCGACGAGGATCCGCCCCCAGACCCTAGACATTGCCGCGCACCCGTTGCAGCCCGTACCTCGTCCTGCGCACGACGGCGTAACCCTTGGTGAGGATGCGCTCGCGCATGTAGATGAGAGGTACGGCGGTGCCTTCGACGGCGCGCTTGAACATGTTGATGGTCGTGCCCTTGCCGACCGTCAACCGGGGGATGGCCAGCATGTCGTGCCGGTCCGCGGCGATCGTGTTGCTGACGGCGCAGGCGGCGAAGTAGCCGGCCTTGCGCACCTCGCGGCGTACGCGGGCGCTGGAGTAGCCGTAGGGGTAGGCCATGGTGGCGACCGGCGCGCCGATCTTCTCCTCCAGCAGGCCCTTGTTCCTGCGCAGCTCCTGCCGGAGATCCTCGGTGCGGAGCTGGTCGAGCTGGGGGTGGCTGTGGCTGTGGCCGCCGATCTCGATGCCGGTCTGCGCGGCCTCGCGGGCCTGGCCCCAGGACAACATGTCGTCGAGTGGCCTGCCCGCCGCGTCGTCGCCCGCGTCGGACACCCAGCCGCTGGTCAGGAAGACCGTGGCGGGGAAGTTGTAGCGCTCGAGCAGCGGCAGCGCGTGGCTGTGGAAGTCGGCGTAGCCGTCGTCGAAGGTCACCACGACCGGCTTGTCGGGCATCGAGCGGCCGTTGTTCTTGTTGAGCGAGGCCACCAGGTCGCCCAGCGTGAGCGGGGTGAAGCCGTTCTCCGACAGGTAGGCCAACTGCTCGGCCAGGTCGGAGGGCCGCACCGCGTGCGGCCTGGTGTCGTCGTTGGGGCCGTCGGTGACCGAGTGGTACATCAGGATCGGGACGCGGATCATCAGCGTGCCACCTTCAGCCGTGCCGTGCCCACCACGTAGCCCCAGGTCGTCCAGGCCAGCCCGATCACGATCGCGGCGGCCCGGCCGAGCCCGCCCAGGTCGCCCCGCAGGGCCTCGCCCACCCCGCGCAGCGCGCCGAGCGGCAGCGTCTTGATGGCGTGCGCCCGCTCGCTGGCGAGCCCGTCCTGGGTGCCGACCTCCTGCGTCACCAGGGCCTTCGACAGGCCCTCCGCGTAGCACCTGGACCGGAAGTAGGCGAAGCCCTCGCGCTGCTTCGACACCTTGTGCCCGATCACCGCGCGCGGCTCGAACAACATGACGGAGCCGGGCTTGCGCTGGGTGAGCCGGATGCAGAACTCGGTCTCCTCGCAGCCCAGCGGCCGCGACTTGCGCCCTTGGACGCTGCGCCCGATGCCGCTGTGGAAGCCGCCCACCTCGGACACGACGTCGCGCAGGAAGGCGGCGTTGCCGCCCATCACGTTGCGGATCGGCGCCCTGACCGCGGGCATGCCGCGGTAGGTGCAGCCGACCGTCCAGTCGAACTCGTACGGGAACCACCGCGGCCGCCTGCCGGACGCCCACAGGGGGTCGGTGCGACCGCCCACACCCACCACGCCGGGTTCCTGGAAGCCCTCCTCCAAAGCCTCCAGCCACCCGGCGTCGGCGACGGCGTCGTCGTCGAGGAACGCGACGATCTCACCGTTGGCCGTGGCCGCCCCGGTGTTCTTGCCTCCGGACAACCCCTGCTCGTGCGTGTTCTCCACCACGATGGCCTGTGGATATTCGCGCTTGAGCTTGAGGTGCAGGTCGGGGTTGTGGTCGACCACCAGGATCAGCTCGTGGGCCGGGCGGGTCTGGTTCTCGACCGACTCGACTGCCTGCCTGATGTCCTCCCACCGGTCCTCGGTGTAGACGCAGATGACAACAGACGTGTTCACAACGGTCCTTTTTATGCGACGCCTCGGTCAGCGGCAGGAGTGGCGGTGGGCTCAGGCTGGGGCGGAGAGGGCTGGCGGCGCCACTCCTTCAGGATGGTCTTGAGCACACGGAAGCCATCTCGTACGACGTGCAGGTTGCTCTCGCCGTGGATGCGGTTACGTTCGTGACTCGGCACCTCGTGCACCTTCAGCCCGGCCTTGGCCGCGCGCACGTTCATCAGCGTCTCCACCTCGAAGCCGTCGCAGTCGAGGTCGAGCACGTCGAGGTGGCGCGCCCAGAAGGCGTTGTAGCCGTAGCACAGGTCGGTGTACTGGGTGCGGTACATCACGTTGACGATGCCGGTGAGGACCTTGTTGCCCAGACGGCGGTTGAGCGTCAGGTCGTCGCTGCCGCCGCCGGCGGCGTAGCGCGAGCCCTTGACGAAGTCGGCGCCGGTCACCAGCGCGCCCACGAAGTTGATGATCTCGCGGCCGTCGGTCGAGCCGTCGGCGTCGATCATCACGATGATGTCGCAGGTGCACGCCGCGAAACCGGCGGCCAGGGCGTCGCCCTTGCCCTTGCCCGTCTGGGTCACGACCTTCACGTTGGGCCGCAGCCGCCTGGCCACGGCGACCGTGTCGTCGACGGAGTTGCCGTCGACCAGCACGATCTCGTCGACCCACTGCGGGATGGTGGCGAAGACGTGCGGCAGGTTCTCGGCTTCGTTCATCGCCGGCACGACCACGCTGACCGTCGGTGAGATGGCCAGGTGCGGCGTCACGGGCGTGAAGCTCGACGGTGGCGGCATCGACCGTAGGGGTCCGGCCTGGATCTTGCCGTTGTGCTTGGTTATCTCGGGACTCATGGCGAGGGAAATCCTTCCGGGACCCCGTCGTGCGAACCGGACGAGGCCATCCCCGGGTGCTGCGGGAATGACGAACCGGTGGGCGGTGCATCGGGGGTCCTGCGTGGAGAGTGAGGGTGTATGTGCTGGTGCCGGGGTGGGAGCGGTCAGCTCGCTCCCGATGCTTCCTTGACTACATTGGGTGACTCCTGCTGTTGCACTGAGGTGCGCACCCGACCAAAGCCCTTGAGGACACGGTCGGCCGCCTTATAAAGAGACGGTCGGTCCATGACAATTGTTCGGGCCTTGTTGAAAGGAGTTCGGCCGATCCAGTGCACCGCCGCGGTCGCGGACGGTCTCGAGATGCGGCCTTCGGCGACGTACAGGACCCCGCTCTTGAGCCAGTCTTTGTACTCCTTGCCGCCCTTGCCCATGTCGACCATGTGCAGCCCGTCGTTCGCGGCGGCCTCGGCCATCTGGAGATGATGGACGATGCCCGGCGAATAGCGGGCGAACTCGGTGTCGTAGGCGGGGAACCACCCTACAAGCGTGGTGGCCGTACGGAGGCCGAAATGTCCAGCCACTGGAACGTCGCCCGCATAAAGCATGGTGAGCACGCCTCCGAAATCAGCTGACTTTTCGGCATGCATCATTTCCGTGAGCTCGACGATCCACGGCTGGGCGAACCTGTCGACCCGGCCGGTCCTGCGGTATTGGTCCGACTTCCAGGCCAGCAGGGTGCGCAGCACCTCGGGATCGGGCGAGGCCCACGCGAAGCGCAGCTCTCCCTGGTCCCTGCCGAGCTTTCGCTCTTTGTAGCGGACGGTCTTGAGGTTCTTCGGCGAGTTGGCCTTGACCTGGTCGATCCAGGCCTCGAACCCCGAGGTGAAGTCCATGACCGGGGCCGGCCGGACATCCTGCTCGTAGGGGGCGAAGGTGGGCTGCCCCGCCACCAGATGGTCGAAGTCGAACACGCTGAGCTTGCAGGCTCGCAGCAGCGCCTTGGCGTCGAGCTCCAGCTCCGGCGTGGCGATCAGGCCGTGGCAGGTGGTCAGGAAGCCGCCGAGCGGCTTGCCGATGCCGAAGCTGTGCCGTTCGTACGGGAAGAAGCCGGCGATGCCGGCGCCGTCGGAGATGACCGCCACCCTCACGTAGTCGCGCAAACGGTCCATCGCGACGGCGAACTCGACGGACAGGAAGGGGTTGTCCAGACTCGGGTCCGCCTTCTGCAGCTCCCGCCACCGGGCGCGTTCGGGTTCACCGAGGTCTCCCGGCCGAACTACCTGGATGTTCACCTTGCCCTGGCCCCCTGTTCGGTCTGCATGCTCTTCCCCCGGTACAACACGCGAAGCACGTACATGAACCCTCCGAGCACGGCGACGGTCGCCACACCGGCCCTCGGCGACCATGCGTTGAACAGCAGCATGGCCTGCGCGAGAAGCACGTTCAGTACGAGACTTGCGGCAGCCCCTACTGATAGTGCGGCAAGGGGATCACGATCACGCAACAGTCCCACCACCGCGGCCCCAGGAACGAACAGAAGGAACAGGGAGATCAAGAACGGGCGCAGCGGTGTCTCGATGTCGAACAGCGCGACTATCGCCCCCGCTATGCAGGCGAACGCCAGCACCCACGCCAGCGCTCTGCGGTGCTTGAGCATCTCCTGGGTTTCTCCTGATCTTCCTGGTCGGAGCGTATTTGATCGCAGTTCATGGGACCAATCAGCGCCTGGCACGTCAATGCCGACGCTTGGTGACGCTGACCGGTTCACCCGCGGGCTGAGATTTCTCATGTGAACTTCAGCACATGGTCAAGCGCTCTTTGGCCCAGGAGTGGTCCCCAAGCACACCAGAATGCCCTATGAGGCCGGGGATCTTCGAGCCAGGGCCCGAATTATGCCCGATTGTCGATTAATCGGCGATCTACCAGCGCTTGGCGCGACGATGACCCGTTCACTCGTCCATGGTGTCCACGGAGGAGCTCTCCGCACCGGCGGTGGGCGTCTCCGGAGGCTCGCTGATGTCCGTGGGCACATCGCCGTCGGGCGCGTCGGAGGCAGGCGGCCGCTGGTCGGCCATCCAGGACAACGAGCAGGATCTGGTGCCGCCGTTCGAGGTGAAGGCGACGCGGCCGCTGCCGGACACGGTCGGATCGATGGCCGTCACCACCACCCGCACGGAGCTGCCCGCCTTGATGGACCCGCTCGCCGGGTGCACGTCCAGGCCCTGCGAGGCGGTGGCCACCCAGGAGACCTGGGCGTTGCGGGCGCTGAGCCCGATCCTGGCCAGGCCGTCCGTGCCGTCCGGGCACGACGCGACGAGCCGCGGGCCGGGCGCGGGCCTGCGCCGGGAGGCCGTCGGAGCGGGCGCGGGCCTGGTGCGGGGCCGCGCGGCGACCGGCCGCCCGCTCGGCGTGCGCCTGTCCGGCCGGGTCGCGCTCGGCGTCGGCGTCGGCGTCGGCGAGGGCGTCGGCTCGTTCTCGTCCTCCTCCAGAACGGGCTCAGGAGCGGGGCTCTGCGCCACGGAGAGCGTGGGGGAGGGCGCCGGCGGCAGCGCGGTGCCGCCGGAGACGTCCCGGCCGTTGATCACGACCACGGCGCCCGTCGCGGCCAGCAGGCAGGCCCCGGCCAGCACCATCGGCGCCAGCCGGCGCGGCCTGCGCCGGCGCGAGCGGCCCTCCGCGGCCACGGGGAACCCCGTCCGGTCGAAGTTGTCGCCGCGGTCGGTGATCAACGTACGGGTCTGGTCGCGCTCCGGGTTGACGCACGTGTCGACCACCCGGCGGCGCAGCGACAGCGGCGCGAACACGACCGGCACCATGTCCAGCAGCCGAAGGGCCGAGATCTGCCGGTGCCGGCCCTCGGTGCACACCTCGCACCCGCCGATGTGCCCCGACAACCGCCGGCGCAGCAGCGGGGTGAGCGGACCCTCCCACGAGTCCACCATCGCCGACAGGTCGGGACAGTGCGCCCGCCCGGTCCTCGCCAGCACCACGGCGGCCGCGGCGTTCTCCAGGTGGTCGCGCGCGCGGCCCAGCCTGGCGCTCACCTGCCGCGAGGTCAGCCCGAGCACCACGCCCACCTCGGCCGGGGTCAGTCCGTGGCGCAGCGACAACACCAGGACCTCGCGCTCGTTCCTGCTCAGCTCGCCCAGCGTCTCGTGGACCAGGTCGGCCAGTTCGGGGTCGTCATGGTCGCCGGGCTCCGGCAGCGGCAGTCCCTCCACAGGGGTGCCGCTCCTGTGCGACATCCTGGCCTGCGCCTGGAACCGGGCCAGCGCGTACAGCCAGGCCCGCAGCCTGGCGGGCTCCTTCAGCCGGTCCACGCAGCCCTGCGCGGTGACGAGCGCGTCGTGCACGGCGTCCCCGGCGACCTCTCGCTCCTCGATGAGCGAGCAGGCGTAGTCGTGCAGCCGCTCGCCGTAGGAGTCGTACAGCCTGGCGGGGGCATCGGTGTCCGCGCGCCGCAGAGCCTCAACGAGCTCCTGATCGTCGGTACGGTCGACGGTCGGCCATCCAGGCACGGATTCCCTCCCCGCGGGTTCGTACGGGCTACTCAGCCCCACGCGGAGAGGACGCCGCCCCCTTCAGCCCGGTTCGCCCCCCATGCCGAACGGTTATGAGGGTGGGTAGGCTCAGCCGTCGCAGTTGGGGGAGCAGAGGCGGCGCTCCATGCCCTGCAGGAAGAAGTCGCGGACCTGCAGGATGTCCTTGGCGATGTACGCCTCGCCGCCCGTGGCCTTGGCCAGCGCGTCCATCTGCCGCTTGCCCTTCTCGGCCTCCGGGCCGAACGCGATGAGCAGGATGCTGATGGGCCGCTTCGGGTTGTAGGTCTTCTTCAGGTACCGCAGGATCTCGGCGTCCTCGACGCCGCCGTCGGGATCGTCGTTGCCGGCGCCGTCCGTGAGGATCAGCAACGTGTTGATCTTGTCTTGCCGGAACGTCTTGGTCAGCTCCGCGTAGGCGGCCCTGATCGTGTCGTTCAGCCCGGTGTCGCCCGTGGGTTTCGCCTGGATCTGGGAGAACGTCGTGGCCAGCGCCTCCTTGCGGAGCGCCCCGTCGATCGACTCGGACAGCGGCCCGACGGAGACGAGTTCCTTCCAGTCCTTGTCCCGTCCGTCCAGATGCGTGGAGAACGTCCACAGGCCCACCTCGGAGTCGGCGGGGAAGAGCCCGAGCCCCTCGGTCGCGATCTTGTTGATGGCCTGCATGCGGGTCATGTTCGTGCCGGGCACGGGCAGCGCCATCGTTCCCGAGACGTCGAGCAGGGTGAGCAGCCGGGAGCCGAGGTTCAGCCTGGACCAGGTCTGCACCATTCTGGCCACGGTCGCGGTGTCGGGCGGCTCCAGTGCGGTCGGCGGGTCAGGGGTGAAGCCCTTCTCCTCCGACAGCGCGTTGCCCGCCTTGCCGTCGGTGCCGCGGAACCCGGCGGCGCGCAGGATCTTCCCGGCCGACTCCGTCGTCAGGTTCTGCTTGAAGTCCGCCGCCGCCTTCAGCACCGCCGGGTCCTTGGCCAGGATCGTGACGGGGTAGTCGAGGCTGAGCGTGCCCTCCTTCGGATAGAGGGCCACCACCGGCGCCTCCGGCTTCTTGGCGTTGTGGGCGTGGATGGCCTGCTCGGAGGTCACCCCGACGGGCACCCTGCTGGACTTCACCGTGAGGCTGGCCAGCAGCGCCGTCGAGTCGGGCGCGAGCTGGCCGGACAGCTCCTTCAGTGCGCCCACGAGCGCCTTGTCCTGCTTGGCCTCCCTTGCCGTGCCGGCGGCGGCCAGCAGGGCGGCCAGCCCCGCCGAGTTCTTCTGGGGGTCGAGGGCCAGCACGCGTACCTTCTTGCCTGGCCCGTCCACGTTCGCGACGTTCGCCGCCGCGATCATCGCGCTCCAGCTCGGCTGCAGGGTGCCGGTGAGCTTCTGCGCGGCCGACTCGGCCGCCGCCAGCACCACGGGGGAGGTCGCGATCGACCCCTCGACCTGCGGCAGCTCCTTGCCTCCCGAGGTCTGGCGCATGCTCTCCATCAGCAGGCTGGAGTCGGCCACCCAGAAGTCGGCCGGCACCTTGCCCGCGGCCAGCGCGTTCGCGGTCTTCGCCGCCGCCTGCTTGGCCACCGTCACCTCGACGCACTTGCTGTCGATCGAGTGCATGGCCTTGTTGTAGTTGCCGGCGATCTTGTTGAGCGCGGGGTGGATGTCGGGGGTCGCGACGACCCGCAGCGGCAGCTTTCCGCTGGAGCAGTCGTGGTTCCTGGTGAAGATGACGAACGCGGCGACGCCGAGGAGCACGGCCATCGCGACGGCGCCCGCCAGCGGCACGAGCACCCTGCCGCGACCGTTGCCGGAGTGTCTGCGCGGGGGTGGAGGTTCGCTGGCTCTGTATCCGCCGTCGAGATCGTCTGTGCGGTGTCGCCCCACGATGCCCTCTTAGGTGTGTAGGAACCTTCCGGAGACCCTAGCGGGAGAAGCTCCGCAATACTCCGGGAACGATACTCGGTGCGGTCAGTGTGGTTAAACAGCCCTTTTGGTGCGGCGATTACGGTGTGTTGCCATCAATGGCAGCATGCGTGACCGCGCCACGCGCGCCTTCCCTCGCGTACGGCGACCACCGCCAGAGCGACCGCGACGGCCGGGTCGACCCACCACCAGCCGATCGTGTTGAGCCACAATCCGGCGAGCACGCCCGCCGCCATGGCGGCGCAGATGAGGTTCTGCGTGCCCTCACCCGCCGTCGACGGCGACGCCAGCCGCGCGCCGAGCCGCCGCTTGGCGATGCCCAGCAGCGGCATGCTGACCAGGCTGACCGCCGTCACCACGATCCCCAGCACGCTCGGCACCGCACGGTGCCCCGCCCCCAGGTCGTACGCCACGTGGATGACCAGATAGGGCGCGAGCAGCCAGAAGCTCACCGCCACCGCCCGCCTGGCGGTGGTCTCCGCGCTCGGCGACAGCGTGCGGGCGCCGGTGAACCGCCACACCACGATCATGCTGGCCGCCGCCTCCATGACGGCGCACAGGCCCCATCCGATCAGCGCGACGGAGTGTGCCACGAGGCCCGCCGCCAGGCCGAGCGTGCTTTCCACGCCCAGCCAGGCGAGCGTAGCCACCGAGAGTGTGCGAGCCGCGCGAGCGGCGCGCAACCAGTCTGCTGACGCGGCCGGATGCTCACGAATCCGCTGGTCAGGCACCATGAACCCCCGAATTCCCGGCTATCCGGCCGTCGACAGCGCTACGTACCGTACCCACTACTCTCAGTAACTTTAGATCGCGGGGGCAAAGGATGTTCAAGGTTCGGCGCATAATGTGACGAAGATCGTCAGATGGGGGGAGACGATTGCCGTTCACGCCCAGTCACATGGCCGCGGTGGTGCCGCTGCTGGCATCTTCCCGGATGCGCAGGTTCGCCGACCCGTGGGCGCTGGCGCTGGGAGCCATGGTGCCCGACCTGCCGCTGTTCCTGCCGTTCCTGCCCGACTACACCGACTGGCACTCCTGGTCGGGCGTGGTCACTCTCGATCTCGCCGCGGTGCTCGTGTTGCTGCCGCTCTTCCACGTCGTGTTCAGGGACCCGCTGGTCGCCCTGCTGCCCGCCGCCCTCGCCGGCCGCGCCGCGCTGCTGGCTCCCGAACGGCTCAGGCTCATGCCGATCGCCGCGGGCGCGGTGATCGGTGCCGCCTCTCACGTGCTCTGGGACTCCTTCACCCACTCCACCGGGGTCGTGGAATGGGGCGGCCGGCTCGGAGACCCCCTCTTCGGCGAGATCCCGCTCTTCCGCCTCCTGCAGTACGTCTCCTCCGCGATCGGGCTGGCCGTCGTCGTGTGGTGGGGCCGGCGCGGACTGTCCAGGATGCCCGCCGAACCGGTGCCCGGCCGCCTGCGGATCTCGCCGCGCGCACGGTGGTCGGTCCTGACCGCGTGCACGGCGGGCACGGTGGCGGGCGCCCTCCTGTGGCCGCTCGTGGACGAACCGAGCCCGGAACTGGGCGTCCCCAGCGTGCTCACCAAGACGGGCACGGGCACCCTGATCGGCCTGTGCCTCGTCCTCACCTGCTACGCGGTGGTCTGGCAGGTCAGGCGGCGCATGGCAGTATCGGAAGGTGCTTGAGTACGTCACCGACCCCGACGACCCCCGCCTGAGCGACTACACCCGGCTCAGGGACGTGGAGCTGCGCAAGAGCCTGGAGGCCGAGCGCGGGCTGTTCCTCGCCGAAGGCGAGAAGGTCATCAGGCGCGCCATCGGCGCCGGCTACCCGATCCGCTCGGTCCTGACCACGCGCCGCTGGCTGGCGCCGCTGGAGGACGTGATCGGCGACGCCACCGTCTACGTGGTGAGCGACGAGATCATGTCCGGCATCGCCGGCTTCCAGGTCCACCGCGGGGCACTGGCCTCGATGGAACGCCTGCCCCTGCCCGGCGTCGAAGCCCTGCTCAAGCGGGGTGGCCGGCGCCTGCTCGTGCTGGAGGACCTGGTCGACCACTCCAACGTCGGGGCGATCTTCAGGTCGGCGGCGGCGCTCGGCGTGGACGGCATCATCCTGTCGCCCCGGTGCGCGGATCCCCTCTACCGCAGGGCGGTCAAGGTGTCGATGGGTGCGGTGTTCTCGATCCCGTACGCGCGGATGGACGACTGGTTCGAGGGGCTCGCGCACCTGCGGGAGGCGGGCTGCCAGACACTGGCCCTGACCCCGGACCAGACCGCCGTCCCCATAGACGAGGTCAGGGTCGCGGGCCGGGTGGCGCTGCTGCTGGGCGCGGAGGGCGACGGGCTCTCCTCCCACTGGCTGGAGGAGGCCGACCAGGCGGTGTGCATCCCCATGAGCGCCGAGGCCATGGCCGCCGGGGTCGACTCCCTGAACGTCGTGGCGGCCGCGGCCATCGCCTGTCACGGGCTGATGCGCTCGTCCCTTTGACCTCTCACCCGGGTGGGCTCGGCTGGTACGCGTTTAAGACGCGCACACGGGGCACGGCGAAACCGTCGTGAGGAGACGAGATGCACCCTGTACACAAGGCCACCTCGCTGGGAATGGGCGTGCTCAGCGGCGCGCTGGCGACCCTGTTGTTCCGTCGGATGTGGAAGTGGGCCGCGGGCGAGGACGACTCGCCTGACGCCGAGGACCTCGAACGCGACCTGACGGAGATCCTGGTCGCCGCGGCCCTGCAAGGGGCGCTGTTCGGCCTGATCAAGGCCATGGTGCACCGGGCGAGCGCGAAGACGTTCCGGCGCAGGTCGGTCCAGGGCCGGGCGAAGGCCTGACGAACGCTGCCGGCCTGGTCCGCGGCGGGGCGGACTCTCGTACGATGAGGGCGTGCTTCGTTCCGTGTGGAACGAGCCCCCTCCCGCCGGCCCGCCCGCACGGGGCCGGCGGGACTGGGCGCTCGTCGGGGTGCTCTTGTCGCTCGCCCTGCTCGAAGGAGCCGTGCGGCCGGACATGCCGTGGCGGGCCGTCTCGGTGATCGTCACCGTCGTGCTGGTGCCCACGCTGCTCTGGCGCAGGACGCGGCCGCTGCTGATGGTCGTGATCGCCTTCACCACCTCGAGCGTCGTCCCGCTGTTCATGGACGGCGGCCGCCCCGACGCGTACACGATGGTGTTCGTGCTGATCCTGGTCTATTCGTTGTTCCGCTGGGGGTCCGGCCGCGACGTCGTGATCGGGCTCGCGGTCATGCTCCCCGGAGTGCGCTTCTCGCTGGCCGGCGCGCCTCTCGCCCTCGCCGACGCCGTGGGCGCGTTCGCGGTCTTCTTCTCGGCCATGGCGCTCGGCGGGGCGCTGCGCTACCGGGCGAGGGCGCGGATGCGCGAGCTCGAGCAGGTCAAGCTGCTCGAACGCGAACAGCTGGCCCGCGACCTGCACGACATCGTCGCCCACCACGTCTCGGCCATGGCGATCCGCGCCCAGGCGGGCCTGGCGACGGCGGTGACCCGACCGGAGGCCGCCACCGACGCGCTGCGCGTGATCGAGGCCGAGGCGACGCGTGCCCTCGCCGAGATGCGTGCCATGGTGCGCGTCCTGCGCAAGAACGAGCCGGCGGAGCTGGCGCCCAGCCGGCACATTTCCGACCTGCGGCAACTCGCCGGCAGGGGCCGCGTCGGCCCGTCCGTGGACGTGCGGCTCGCCGGAGATCTCGACGACCTTTCCCCGTCGGTCGGGGCCGCGATCTACCGCATCGCCCAGGAATCGATCACCAACGCGCGGCGGCACGCCCGCCACGCCACCCGCATCGACGTCCTGGTGGCCGCCGACGACACGTCGGTGCGCTTACGGGTGAGCGACGACGGCGACACCGCCTCGCCGCGCCAGGTGGACCCGCCCGGCTACGGGCTGCTCGGCATGATCGAGCGCGCCGACCTGCTCGGCGGCACCTGCGAGGCCGGCCCGGGCCCCGAACGCGGCTGGACCGTGACCGCCGTCCTGCCCAGGGCCGGGGCGGCGACGTGAGCATCCGGGTGATCGTCGCCGACGACCAGGAGATCGCGCGCACCGGGCTCAGGATGATCCTGGACGCCCAGCCGGACATCGAGGTGGTCGGCGAGGCCGGCGACGGGCGGCGGGCCGTCGAGCTCGCGCGCCGGTTACGCCCGGACGTGTGCCTGTTCGACATCCGCATGCCCCACCTCGACGGCATCGAGGCCACCCGCTCCGTCGCGGGGCCGGCCGTGGACGCCCCGCTGGCCGTCGTCGTCATCACCACGTTCGACCTCGACGAGTACGTCTACGCCGCGCTCAGGGCCGGCGCCCGCGGGTTCCTGCTCAAGGACGCCGGCCCCGACCTGCTCGGCCAGGCCGTACGCGCCGCCGCGGGCGGCGACGCCCTCATCGCCCCGAGCGTCACCGCCCGGCTGCTCGCCGCCTTCGCCGACTCGGGACGCGGCACGCCGCCGGCGCAGCCCGTCGAGGCGCTGACGGACCGCGAGGAGCAGATCCTGCTCACCGTGGCGCGCGGCCGGACGAACAGCGAGATCGCCGCCGAGCTGCACATCTCGCTCAGCACCGTGAAGAGCCACATCGCGAGCCTGATGACCAAGCTCGGCGTGCGCAACCGCGTCGAGATCGCCATGTGGGCCTACGAGACCCGCCGCGTCAGGCCCTGACCGGGCGGCCCGCCCGCCGCCTCCTGATGATCCACTCGGCCACGGCGAGGTTGATCACCCAGCCGGCGCCCACGAGCAGTGCCCTGCCGGCCTCATCAGGAGGAGCGGCCACGAAGAGGAACCAGAGCGCCTGCGTCACCGCCTGCGAACCCGCGCCCAGGCCGAGCGCGTACGCGCGCATCATCCAGGCGCGGTGGCGGGCGATGTCCCGGCGCAGGATCGCGGCGACGCCGAGCACGAGGGATCCGGCCATGACCGTGCCGAACACGAGCCGGAAGGCGGCGAGCAGGCCGCCGTCCCCGGGCGGCAGGGCGGAGAACAGCGTCAGCCACAGGCCGGTCAGCGCCGCCACGAGCCCCAGCGGGACCAGGGTCCTGCCGAGCACACGATGCCGCCGCGGCCGCCACCGCCCTCCGAACTGGAAGGCGCCCAGCAGGTTGTACAGGCAGGCGGCGACGATGTGCAGGGCCACGGGGAGCGGCGCGGCGAAGAACCGCGCGTTGTCCGGCGTGACCTCGGCGCCGCCGGTCAGCTCGGTCAGGCGGATCGCCCCCGCGAGGAGGGGGACGAGGCCGAGCGCGATCAGGCCGGTGCGCGCGAGCCAGGTCGCCCTGCCCGACCTGGAGCGGGTGATCGTCGTGCTCTCGTGGGTCATGCCCCGATCGTGGGCGCGCGAGAGGCCACGGTCATCGCCTTTCAGTGCCGGTTCCGGGCGTCCGAACGGCCGATGGGAAGGTCGTACTTTCGGCTGTTACGCCCTCGTGCGGGGCTGTTCACACTGACGTTCGTGGTGGTACGCGGCCGGCGTCACCAACGGCACGAGGAGCATCCCATGAAGGCTTTCGTTCTGCGCTCGTACGGCTCACCCGACGTCCTGGAGCTCAAGGAGCTCGGCAAGCCGGAGCCCGGCGACGACGAGGTGCTGGTCCGGGTGCGGGCCACCTCCGTCCAGCCCTACGACTGGCACCTGATGAGAGGCGAGCCGATCGTCGCCCGCCTGATCGGCGAGCTCGGCCTGCGCCGACCGAAGATCAGCATCCTGGGCGCCGACGTGGCCGGCGAGGTGGCGGCGGTGGGCAAGAACGTGACGGAGTTCAGCCCGGGCGACGAGGTGTACGGGATGCCCCTACAGGGCGGCTTCGCCGAGTACGTCTGCGTTCCCGAGCGCGGGCTGGCGCCGAAGCCCGGGAATCTGTCGTACGAGGAGGCAGCGGCGGTGCCCCTGGCGGCCGGCACCGCCCTGCTGGCCATCCGCGACCACGGGCAGGTGCAACCAGGGCACAAGGTGCTCGTCAACGGGGCCTCGGGCGGCGTGGGCACGTTCGCCGTGCAACTCGCCCGCGTGTACGGCGCCGAGGTCACCGGCGTCTGCAGCTCGCGCAACGTGGACCTGGTGCGGTCGATCGGCGCGGACAAGGTCATCGACTACACCCAGCAGGACTTCACGCGGAACGGGCAGCGCTACGACGTGCTGATCGACATCGCCGGAAGCCACCCGGGATCGGCCTGCCGGCGGGTGCTGACAGGGAAAGGGGCGCTCGTCGCCGTCGGCGGGCAGGCGGGCCGGTGGTTGCAGCCCGCCGGGCACGTCTTCTCGGTGCTGGCAGCGGGGCCGTTCGTGTCCCAGCGGGTGTCGTCCGCGGACGTGGTGAGGTGCGAGGAGACCAAGCGGAACCTGCTGGCGCTGACCGAGCTCATCGAGGGCGGCGAGGTCTCGCCCGTCATCGACCGGAGCTTTCCGTTCGAGCGCATCCCGGAGGCCGTCGCGTACCAGGAGGCCGGGCACGCTCCCGGAAAGGTCGTCATCACGGTCGGCGACTAGGAGCCCGGGGCTGTCAGGGCTGCTCTTCGTTGAGCCAGCCGGGGTGCCAGTCGGGGTGCCTGCCGGGGTCGGCGACGACCGGACGGCTCACGATGGCGCTGTCGAGGCCCGTCTCCCTGATGTGGCGTTCGAGCGCGGGAGCCTGCCACGCGGTCGTGATGAGCGTGAGCTCCCAGCTGATCTCGTCGTGGCGGGTGGTCGGGCGTGGCGTCTCGGCTATGTCGATCGACGTGGCCAGTCCCGCGCGGAGGATGCCGTTGGCCAGCACGGCCGCCCTTTCGTGGCCCTCGATCGTCGCGCGGATCTCGATGAATTCCGCCATGGTCATCCTTTTCGAGGGTTGGACGCCCACCCTACTGCGCTCAGGTGGGAGGTGGCTGTGCCCCAGATCACCCCTAGCGCTGCTAGACGTACGGTCGTTGCTCATCCGGCTCATGGGCCGGACCGGTCAGCCGAGGGCGATCCGGTCGCCCGCGTGGTCGAGGAGCCGTTCGGCCGTGGTGAAGCGGCGCTCCGCCGAGCTGTCGTTCAGCAGCACGCCCACGACCCGCTCGCCACCGCGTACGCCCGCGAACAGCAGGCAGTATCCCGCGGCCCTCGTGTAGCCGGTCTTCACGCCCAGCACCCCGTCCGCGCGCGTGAGCAGCTTGTTGGTGTTGTGCCAGGTGTGCGCCCGGTGCACCTTCGTCTTGGCTACCCTGTGGACCGTGTGCCCGACCACGGTCGTGAACGTGTCGTCGCCCAGCGCCCACTGGGCCAGCCTCGCCTGGTCGGCGGCCGTCGAGTAGCCGCCGTTGCCCGGGGTGGGCATGCCGTCGGCGTTGGTGTAGCGGGTGTCGTCCAGGCCGAGCGAGCGGGCGGTGCGGTTCATCTTGGCGACGAAGGCGGTCTTGCCCGGGCCGTAGCGCCGCGCCAGCGCGTTGGCCGCGTCGGCGCCCGAGGGCAGCATGAGGGCGTACAGCAGGTCCCTGACCGTGAAGCGCTCGCCCTTGCGCAGGCCCGCCGTCGCGGCGCCGTTGCGCGCGGCGTACGTCACGTCGGTCGCGGAGATCCTGACCGTGTCGCTCAGCCGGGCCTCGCGCAGCACGACGTACGCGGTCATGATCTTGACGAGGCTGGCGACCGGCATCCGGCGCGTCTCGCGCTTGCCGAGGTGGATCGTCCCTGTCGAATCGACGACGTACGCCGCCTTGGCCGCCACGGCGGGCTCGTCCGCCGCGACGGCAGGGGTGGCGACCCCGACCAGCGCAGTGACCACGACAGAACCCATGAAACCGGCGATACGCATGGCAATCATGGTGTCAGGAGATCAAGGGTTCGTTTGCCTGACACGGCCATAGGTATGGATCAGGCACGGGTAAATGGTTGATAGATCCGACATGACGGGGGACGGCGACCATGGCAGGCAGGTTCATCATCAGTAAGGACGAACAGGGCGGTTACCGCTTCGCGCTCGTGGCGAACAACGGGCAGACGCTCGCGGTCGGCGGGGGATTCCCGACCAAGGTGGCCTGCGTGAACGGCATCGAGACCGTGCGCAGGAACGCCCCCGAGGCCGTCATCGACGACCGGAGCGAGCAGGGCGCCTAAGGCGGCGTGCGGGCTACCGGTCGTGCGTGGGGGTGTCCCGCTTCTTGGCCCAGACGGCGATCTGGGTGCGGGAGTTGAAGCCGAGCTTGTTCAGGATGTGCTCGACATGTCCCTCGGCGGTGCGCTGGGCTATCACCAGAGCGGCGGCGATCTCCTTGTTGCTCATCCCCTGCGCGACGAGGCGCGCTATCTCAGTCTCCCTGCGCGTCAGCGGTGACCATGACATTTTCCCGCCGAGCGGTTCGTCCGTGGCCTCGATCTCGCCCAAGGCGTAGGCGATCCCCTCGTCGTAGGAGAGCCCGGCGCCTTGCCTGGCGGCCGCTTCGAATGCCGGCTTGCCGAGAGCCTCTTGGGCACGCGACGCGCTCTCGTCGTGGTGGCGAAGGATGAGTTCGTACCTGAACGGCACCCTGTGGACGCCTTGGTCGTGTCTCCGCAGGAACCCCAGCAGCGTGGCCGCGTGGCGGTGCCGTTCCTGACCAGCGGCGATCCACGCCAACACCGCGATGTTGACGTTGCTGCCGAGCAGGTCATCGATGGAGTGCTGGAAGCGCAGGCTCTCCCGCTCCAGAACGGTCGCGCGCGCGGCGTCGCCCTGCAACCAGAGCGCGACGCCGAGCACGGTCTTCCCGTACGCCCTGATCCACCTGTCGCCGTGCGCTTCACACACGGCCAGGCATTCCTCACCGGCGGCCACGGCGCGGGAGGTGTCCCCCAGCAGGGCGCGGGTCAGGCAGAGCCGGAACAGCGTCATCGTCAGGCCCTGCGGGTCGCCGGTGGCGCGGTGACGGGCGACCGCTTCCTCGTAATGCGTGACCGCGGTTTCGGCGTCTCCGCGATACATGGCGATCATCCCGGAGACAAGCGCCGCGTAGGCCAGCACCGGCTGCAGCCCCAGCTGCTCGCCCAGCTCCCGGGCCTGGCGTACCGCCGTCTCAGCGGTGGCGCCGTCGGCCTGGGTGATGGCCAGCCAGGCGTTGACCCACAGTGCCCGGCCGCGCATCTCGCTCGCCTCGGTGACGACGGCCAGCCCATGGTCCAGGCGGGCTCGTCCCTCGCCCAGATAGTTTCCGGTCATCCAGTGATGGAAGAGGTCAGCGGCCATGCCGAGGCCGGTTTCGATCTCGCCCGGCACGGCGAAGCAGTAGTCCAGGGCCTGGCGCAGGTTGGCGTGCTCGATCCGCTGCCTGTCGAACCATTCGACCTGATTCAGGCCGAACATCTCGGCGGCCGCCCGTGCCGCCAGGTCGCGGTAGTAGTCGCGGTGCCTGCGCCGCATCGCCCGCTCCTCCCCGGAGGCGAGAAGCTGCTCGCGGCCGTACTGCCGAATCGTCTCCAGCATCCGGTAGCGTACGGTCGCCTGGATTTCCTCCCGGACCAGCACCGACTTGTTGACCAGCGAGGTCACCAGATCGAGGACGTCCTCGCGGGCGACGCCCTCCCCCGAGCAGACCTCCTCGGCCGCTTCCAGGTCCAATCCGCCGGCGAACACCGACGCGCGTGCCCAGAGCAGCTGCTCCGGCTCCGTGCACAGGGCGTAGCTCCAGTCGACCAGCGCACGCAACGTCCGCTGCCGGGGCGGACCTGTCCGAGGCCCGGTGGTGAGCAGGTGAAAGCGGTTCTCCAGCCGGGCCAGCAGCTGTTCCGGCGACAACATCCTCAGCCGCACGGCCGCCAGCTCGATGGCGAGGGGCAGGCCGTCCAGCTGGCGGCAGATCCGCTCAATGGTCCCCCGGTTACTCTCGGTGATCGCGAATTCGGGCAGCACAGCCGCGGCTCGCTCGCCGAACAGCTGCACCGCCTCCCCCTCGGGCTCGGCCAGCGGCTGCGAGTCGTCAGAATCGGGCAACGACAGCGTCGGCACGGCCAGAAGGCGTTCGCCCTCGATGCCCAGCGCCTCCCTGCTGGTGGCCAGGATCCGCAGCTCGGCCGCGGAGCGCACCAGCGTGGCGGCCAACACGGCGCAGTCGTTCAGCAAATGTTCGCAGTTGTCCAGGACGAGCAGTATCCGCCGGTCACGCAGATGCTCGACGAGCACCTCCGTGGGCGGCTGAGAGGAGCGATTCTGCACGTTAAGAGCGCTGAGGACGGTGGGGGCGAGCATTTCCGGATCCTCCAGCGCGGCGAGATCGACCAGCCACACGCCGTCGCTGAAAGACCGCTCGACCTCGGCGGCGACCTTGAGAGCCAGCCGGGTCTTGCCGACGCCGCCGACGCCGGTGAGGGTCACCACGGGGGCCGTGCCCAACAGCCGCTTGATCTCGGCGGCCTCCTGCCGGCGCCCTACGAAACTGGTCACCTGAACAGGCAGCGTGCCCAGCCTCTGCCGCCTGGCAGGTGTGGTCGTCACTGTGTTCATGCGCGCCTCACGTCGCCCCTCGACCAGCGGATCACCATGCGCTGAGTCGGCTTGTCTCAGCCTACGGCCTCGTCCGAGCGGGTGTTCACATCGGGTGCGACCGCCGCCACGGTTCCTCCGCCGCTGACCTGGCCGCCGACGAGACGTCCGTCAACCAGCACGTCAATGACCATCGCGGAGGGCCGGAACGGCGCGGAGCCGGGAGTTCGAGGTCCTATGAGACCGGTGCGATCTGGTCCTCGTCGGCGCGGCGCCGTCTGCGGCGGCGGACCACGAGCGCGGCCACGGCGGTGACGGCCACCACGGCCACGGCGGCCGCGGCGAGGGGCGAGGCGGCGGCGAGTTGCAGCCACCCCCACACGATCGCCGTGCCGCCGAACCACCACAGTGGCGCCCAGGTCAGGCAGCCCAGCGCGCTGGCGACGACGTACCAGGGGTAGGACACGCGCAGCGCCCCGGCCACCCACGGCAGGGTGTGGCGCAACATGGGCACCCAGAAACAGCCGTAGACGGCCAGTGCGCCCCATTTCTCGACGACCTGCTCGATCTTCGTGATGCGCTCGCGGCCCAGCTTGACGCCGACGCGGGACTCGTAGAGCTTCTCGCCGAGCTTGCGGCCGACCCAGTAGTAGACCTGGAACGCTCCGAACAGGGCGAGCATCAGGATGGCGCCGACGAGCCAGTAGGGGAGGCCGAGCCAGAACGGCTCGGCGAAGCCGTCGGAGACGGGGGCGATCGCACGCACCATCCGCAGCCACCCCTCCCTGAGCCTTAGGTCAGCCTTACCTTAATTCAAAGCCCTACTTGCCTGCCATACCGGCTGCAAGTCTCCCGCAATGGGTGCAACCAGCCGACAAGCGGGACTCAACCGCCCTGCCTCACTCTATGGGGGAGGCGAAAGGGGTGTTGACGATGACGACGAGAAGCGCAGCCGCCCTCGCCAGTGGCACCGCGAACACGGTCAAGCTCTTCGTGGCCGCGCTCGCGTTCACCAGCGCCTACGTCGGCTTCTCCGCCTACCACAACGCCAACTCGGCGACCGAGCCCGTGACGACCATCACCCTGTCGGCCCGCGAGCGGCCCATCTCCGCTCCGATCAGGCAGACGGCCACCGCCGCCAGGGCGGGAGAGGTCTCCGTCGGCGGCGGCGCCGGCTGCGCCGACCCGTACGTGGCCCGGAGCGTGGTCGTCAACCCCGACCCCGACCAGGCCGTGACGTACGGCTGGCGGCTCACCCGCTGGAGCCCCGCGAGCCGGACCTGGCGCACCTACCTGGTGGACCACGACGGCTTCGCCTCCGCCGCGAGCACCGTCGAGTGGCGGTCCCACGTCTCGGGCAACCCCGGGTGGTACCGCATCGAGCTGGCCGTCGAGGGCGCCAGGACCATCAGGAGCGAGCGATTCCAGGTCAGCTGTTGACCGACTGCCGCGCCGCCTCCACCCAGCGCGGCACGCCGACCCGCCCGGCCACCTCGAGAGCCTTGCGGTAGTGGTCGCGCGCGGCGTCGGGCTGCCCCAGGCGGATGGCGAGATCGCCGAGCGTCAGCGCGACGGGCCACAGCGCCACCACGCCGGTGCCGGCGCCCGCCACCCGGTCGGCGAACGGCTTGAGCTTGTCGTAGCAGTCGACCATCCGCTCCCGGTCGTCCAGCAGCATGCCCGCCAGTGCCCGCCAGGTCATCACCAGCTCGTAGAGGAAGTCGGGACGCACCGGCGGCCGGGTGGCGGCCACGGCCCTGGCCTCGTCGAGACGGCCCGCCGAGGCGAGGGCGAGGGCGTAGGCGTCGAGCGTCCACTTCGCGCCCCGCAGGTGGGCCTCGGCGAGCTGGTCGACCATCCCGGCGGCCCGGCCGTCGACCAGGTGCAGGCAGAACGTCGTGATCAGCGGCAGGTCCTGGCGGCCCTCCAGCATGCCGGCCCGCTCCGTCATCCTGGCCGCGTCGCGGTAGGCCCGCCCGGCGCCGGCGTAGTCACCGGCGATCATGAGCCGCTGGCCGGCGTACCAGACGACGACCGCGGCCGGCGCCGACAGGTCGTACTGCTTGGCCAGGCGGTCGGCGGCGGCGGCGTGCTCGTCGGCGGTCGCGAACTCGCCCCTGGCCGCCGCGCACTCCAGCAGCACCAGATGGGCCAGCGCCTGCGTGGCCATCTGGCCGGAGCGCTGGGCGACCTCCAGCAGCTCCCTGCCGATGCTCTCGCGCGTGTCGACCGCGGGAATGTCGTACGACTGGCGCAGCCGACCGCTGAGCGCGGCCGCGATCAGCGCGGGGTCGCCGCTCTGCCTGGCCAGCTCCAGCGCCTCCAGCGACGCCTGCCGGCCTCGCTCGGGGGAGGAGGAGCCCTCCAGCTCCAGGGCGAGCGTGGTCAGCAGGCTGGCCCGCAGCCGCTGCTCGCCTTCGGGCAGCTCCATGAGCGCCCGCTCGGTGACGTCGACGATCTCCCACGCGGTGCGGGTGAAGTCGCGGGCCATGCCCTTGTGCGGCACGGCCAGCGAGGCGGCCACCTTCGCGGTGATCTCGAGGTCGCCCAGCGGCAGCGCGGTGTCCATGGCCTGGCGGCGCAGCACCCGGGCCGCCGACATGTCGCCGCACAGCGCGAGGGCCCTGATCTGGCGCAGCATGAGCGCCAGCCGCTTCTTGGTGCGCTCCGGCGTCTGCGCGCCGCCCGGCTCGTCGTTGCGCGAACGGTCGAACGCGGCGATGGCCTGCTCCCACAGCGTGGCCGCCTCGCGGTGGGCGAAGCGCCGCTCGGCCTGCTCGGCCGCCAGCCCCGCGTAGTGGACGGCCTTCTCTGCCGCGTCGGCGAGGAAGTAGTGGTGGGCGAGCGCGGCCACGTCGGACGGAGTGCGCTCCTCGATGACCGCGGCCACGGCCGCGTGCAGCCGGGTGCGGCGCAGCCGGGACGCGTCGGAGTAGATCGTGTCGCGCACCAGGTCGTGGTCGAACCTGAGCAGCCCGGGCCCCGGCTCGGTCACCAGGCCCGCCAGCAGTGCCGCCTCGACGGCCTCGATGACGGCGTCCTCGTCGCCCGCCACGGCGATGAGCACGTCGAGGTCGACGTCGCGGCCGATCACGGCGGCCTGGAGCAGGATCTGCTGCGCGCCCGACGGCAGCCGCGAGATGCGCCGCCGCAGCACGTCGCGCACGCCGGAGGGCACCTGCGAGAGCACCTCGGTCGCGCTCGCCCGGTCGGCCGCGCCCTCGGAGTCGAGCAGGCGCACGGTCTCGCGAACGAAGAACGGGTTGCCGCCGGTGCGCTCGACGATCGACTCGACCGCGTCGTCGTCGATCTCGCGCACGCAGGTGGCCTTGACCAGCTCGGCCACGGCCTTCGGGTCGAGCCCCGACAGGCCCACGCGGACCGGGCCGAGCCGGGCCAGGGCGGCCAGCACGTCGGACTGGCGGTCGTCGAGCTCGCTCTCCCTGCACGTCACCACGAGCAGCACCCGGCTGGTGGCCAGCAGGCTGGGCAGCGCCCGCAGCAGGGCCAGCGTCTGGTCGTCGGCCCAGTGGAGGTCTTCGAGCGTCAGCAGCACGGGCGACCTGCGCGCGACCCCCGCCAGGTAGCCGCCGACCGCGCGGTGCAGCCGGAAGCCGCCGGACACCTCGTCCTCGTCGGGGTCGGGGGCGGCGTCGTCGAGCAGCGGCGCGAGCAGCTGGGCGTATTCGCCCGCGCCCGTCACGCCGATGAGGGCGCGCAGGATCTCGACCCACGCCCAGCCGGGCGGGGTGGCGCTGGAGTCGGGACAGGCCCCGGACGCGGCGATCCAGCCGTCGCCGGCCAGCCGGGTCTCCACCTGGCGCAGCAGGGTGGTCTTGCCCGCGCCCGCGACCCCGGTCACGATCGCGACCTGGAACCTGCCGGTGCGGGAGGCCGCCGTGGTCAGCCTGGTCAGCTCGGCGTCGCGGCCGACGAACGGCTCCGGCTCCAGCGGCGGCGGGTCGACGGGCGTGGCCGGCCGGGGCGGCCAGGTGTCGGTGACCGGCGCCGGCCGCGCGGGCCGCGCAGGAGCGGCCAGCTCCAGCTCGGGCGACTGGGCCAGGATGTCGGACTCCAGCTTGCGCAGCGCCGGCCCCGGGTCGATGCCCAGCTCGTCGGCCAGGATGTTGCGCGCCCTGCGCAGCGCGGCCAGCGCGTCGCCCTGCCGGCCGCAGCGGTAGAGGCCCAGCGCCAGCAGCCGCCAGCCCTCCTCGCGCAGCGGATGTTCCGTGGTCAGCGCCTCGAGGTCGGGCACGGTCTCGGCGTGCATGCCGAGCCGCAGGCCGGTGTCGGCGTGCCGCTCGCGCGCCACGAGGCGCAGCTCGGTCAGCCGGTTGACCTCGGCCTCCGCCCACGGCTGGTCGGCGAAGTCGGAGTAGGGGGTGCCGCGCCACAGGCCCAGCGCCTTTTCCAGGCGGCCGCGGGCGGCCTGCGGATCGCCCTCGTCGAGGTGCTCGCCGGCCGCGCGTACGAGCTGCTCGAACCTGAGCGCGTCGACCTGGTCGGAGGCCACGCGCAGCGCGTAGCCGGACGCGACCGTCACCAGCAGCCGGTTGGGGCCCCCGCGAGGGCGGCCGGGCTCCAGCACCCTGCGCAGGCGCGAGATGTAGACCTGCAGGCCCGACTGCGCGCCCTTGGCCGCATCGTCGTCCCACAAGTCGTAAAGAAGCGTGTCAACGGGCACGACCTGGCCTCTGGCCACGAGGAGCCGGGCGAGGACGGCCCGTTGCCGCAACCCGCCGAGGTCGAGCTCGTCGTCGTGTTCGTACGCCTCGACTGGCCCCAGAACTCGGAACGCCACCATGTCAGCCGCCACGCTATGCGGGCCTGCGAATCACGCACAAGGTCTTTGTTGGGTTTGGGATTGTCACCGATCTACCTCCGCATGGAAACCGCGTCCCCCGGTGCGGTGAGTCGTTGCAGGGTGCCAGGACATGGTGTTCACCTCGTGGTCGTGATGCAGTGACCCGGAGCGCGTGCCGACGGCCGCCGGGCGCGGCGGACGGCTCGATCCGGGTCGCGGAACGTCTACGGCCGAGCGGGCCGGAGCGGTGGTCAAGAGGGGGCCTTCGAGATCGTGGACGGGGGCTCCGCCTCGGCGTTTCGGCCGTTTCGCCGGCGCAGGAGCGCCCATGCGCCCAGTGCCAGGCCGCCGAACGGGATCTCGATAGTGTAAGTCCAGAAGCCGAAAAGCAGTGCGGTCGCGATCGCGGGAGTGCCCGGCACCCCGAACGCGATCAGCAGGGCGGCCACGCCGCTCTCCATGATCCCCGCGCCGCTGGGCGTGATCAGGGCGCTGGTCAGGACCCTCGACAGCGCGAAGACGGCGATCGACTCGGCCAGGCCGGGCCAGGCGCCGGTGGCGTGCATGCAGGCGGCCATGATCGCCCACTGGAAGCCGAGGAAGAAGATCATGCCGAGCGACAGGCCGGGCCACCGGGTCCTGACGATCCCGGCGGTGTCGGCGCGCAGCCGGTGGAAGGCCGCGGAGGCGTGGAACTTCACCCGCAACAGCCTGGTGAGGCCGTCGAGCGCCCGGCCGAGCAGCGTGGCGGCGCGCTCCCAGTAGAGTGCCGCGGCCACGACCGCGCAGAGCACGAGGATGGAGATCGCGCCCGTCCAGCCCGCCTTGGCGACCGTCGCGTTGGGCGCCTCGTCCGCCATCAGCAGCGCGATGATCCCGACGGCCGGCAGGATGAACCTGAACAACGTGTTCCAGATGCCGCTGACCAGCGTCATGACCACGAACGAGCGGTTGGAGAAGCCCCATCCCTTCGTCATGGCGAACGACACCGCCACGCCGACCGCCCCGCCGAACGGCAGGAGGTTGCTCACCGCGCTGCCCGCCGCGTTGAGCGTGAGGCCCTGCAGGTTGTTCAGCCCCGGCAGGGAGTTGGTCAGCACGAACGTGTAGGCCACCAGGCTCAGCAGCCACAGCACGGCCATGATCGCGATCTCGCCCGCGCCGAGCGCGCCGAACACGGCGCCGATCTCGGCCCAGGAGACCGGTTTGCCGGTGAGCGCGCGCACGATCTGAGGCAGGTAGACCACGAGCAGCACGGCCAGCCCGAGCGACAGGACGGACAGGGCGATCTGGAGCCACTTGTTCTTCATCGGATACCTCCGAGGAGACCCCCGCCTTCAGGCGGGGGAGGAATCGCTCTCCTGCGGAGCAGGGCAGGGTGAGGCGATTCGCCGCCAGGCGGACCGTATAGAACACACACGCGATTCTTAGCTGATCGTGCGGTAGGATGTGAGGCGTGGCGCAGATCGTGAAGCGGGCCTACAAGTACCGCTTCTACCCGACCCCCGAGCAAGCCTCCGAGCTTGCCCGGACGTTCGGCTGCGTCCGCCTCGTCTACAACAAAGCCCTGGAAGATCGGTCCCGCGCCTACACGCTGCAAGGCCGTCGCGTCTCCTACGTGGAGTCCTCGGCCGCCCTCACGGCGTGGAAGCGCAGCGGAGACTATGACTTCCTGTCCGAGGTGTCGTCGGTCCCTCTTCAGCAGGCGCTTCGCCACCTCCAGGCCGCGTTCGCGAACTTCTTCGCCAAGCGGGCCAAGTACCCGACCTTC